>CALWLN010000186.1 GCA_944381535.1 uncultured Lachnospiraceae bacterium | reverse complement strand
TGTGCGAAGATGGGCGACCTCATTAGCGAGAGAATTATTTAGAATATTATTTGCCCTGAGATAGACAACTATTAATTATAACAATAAATAATGAAGGAGCGTAAACATATGAGAAGTGACAACGTGACAAAAGGCGTGCAGCAGGCCCCACACAGAAGCCTGTTCAACGCGTTAGGCTATACAAAGGAGGAGCTGGACCGCCCCCTGGTGGGAATCGTCAGCTCTTACAACGAAATCGTGCCCGGACACATGAACCTTGACAAGATTGTGGAGGCCGTAAAGATGGGCGTGTCTATGGCAGGGGGAACCCCTATCGTGTTCCCGGCCATCGCCGTCTGCGACGGAATCGCCATGGGCCACACCGGCATGAAATATTCCCTGGTGACCCGGGACCTGATCTGCGATTCCACGGAATGTATGGCTCTGGCCCATCAGTTTGACGCTCTGGTGATGGTTCCAAACTGCGATAAAAATGTGCCGGGACTTCTGATGGCAGCAGCTCGGATCAACGTTCCCACCGTGTTTGTCAGCGGAGGCCCCATGCTGGCCGGTCATGTAAAGGGGAAGAAAACGAGCCTGTCTTCCATGTTCGAGGCCGTGGGCGCCTACGCGGCGGGAACCATGAGCGCCGAGGACGTGGAGGAATATGAGAACAAGGCCTGTCCCACCTGCGGTTCCTGCTCCGGCATGTACACCGCCAACTCCATGAACTGTCTCACCGAGGCCATCGGCATGGGGCTTAAGGGTAGCGGCACCATCCCGGCGGTCTATTCCGAACGGCTGAAGCTGGCAAAACACGCCGGTATGAAGGTGATGGAGCTGCTTGAGAAAAATATCCGTCCCAGAGACATTATGAATGAAAAAGCCTTTATCAATGCCATGACGGTGGATATGGCACTGGGATGTTCTACCAACACCATGCTGCACCTTCCGGCCATTGCCCATGAGGCCGGCGTGGAGCTGAATCTGGATATGGCCAACGACATCAGCGCCAGGACGCCAAACCTTTGCCATCTGGCGCCGGCAGGCCCTACCTATATGGAGGACTTAAACGAGGCCGGGGGCGTTTACGCCGTTATGAACGAGCTGAATAAAAAGGGCTTACTGTACACCGACATGATAACCGCTACCGGGAAGACCGTGGCTGAGAATATTGAAGGGTGCGTGAATAAGAACCCGGAGGTCATCCGGCCTATCGACAATCCCTACAGCGAGACAGGAGGAATCGCCGTGTTGAAGGGCAATCTGGCTCCCGATTCCGGTGTTGTGAAGCGTTCCGCTGTGGTGCCGGAGATGATGGTGCATGAGGGCCCCGCTCGGGTGTTTGACTGCGAGGAGGACGCCATTGCGGCCATCAAGGGCGGCAAGATTGTGGCCGGGGACGTGGTGGTCATCCGCTACGAAGGTCCCAAGGGCGGCCCGGGAATGCGTGAGATGTTAAATCCCACTTCCGCCATTGCCGGTATGGGCCTTGGCTCCTCCGTGGCGCTGATCACGGACGGACGGTTCTCCGGCGCAAGCCGCGGAGCCTCCATCGGACACGTTTCCCCGGAAGCGGCCGTGGGCGGACCCATTGCGTTGGTGGAGGAAGGGGATATCATCAAGATTGATATTCCGAACAATTCTCTGAACGTGGATATTTCTGAGGAGGAAATGGCGAAGCGGAGAGCAAAATGGCAGCCCAGAGAGCCGAAGATCACCACCGGATATCTGGCAAGGTACGCCAATCTGGTGACCTCCGGCAATACCGGGGCTATCTTAAAGAACCGTCTGGACAGCTAGAGGAAAACGCTCTTACCGACAGTTGGAATCCATGGATGACAGCCGCCGGCGGCGTTAGAAAGTTTTATATAGGAAAAGAGGAACAATTATGCAGTTGACAGGGGCAGAAATCATCATCGAATGTTTGAAAGAGCAGGGCGTGGATACTGTCTTTGGATATCCGGGCGGGGCTATTTTAAATGTGTATGATGCGCTGTATAAGCACAGCAGCGAAATCAGGCATGTGCTCACCTCCCACGAGCAGGGAGCCTCCCATGCGGCGGACGGCTATGCCCGATCCACCGGAAAGGTGGGGGTCTGTCTGGCTACCTCCGGGCCCGGAGCCACCAATCTGGTGACGGGAATCGCCACTGCCTACATGGATTCGGTGCCTATGGTGGCCATCACCTGTAACGTGGGTGTAAATCTTTTGGGTAAGGACAGCTTCCAGGAGATAGACATTGCCGGTATCACCACCCCCATCACCAAGCACAACTTTATAGTGAAGGATGTCAATAAGCTGGCGGATACTATCCGGCGGGCCTTTACCATTGCAAGGCGCGGCCGGCCCGGCCCGGTGCTTTTGGATATTCCCAAAGATGTGACGGCCAACAAAGCCGAGTACAAGCCCATGCCGGCGGAGCCGGTGAAGCGGTATACGGATACCATCACGGAGGAGGCGCTGGACACCGCCGTACATATGATAGAGAAGGCCAAAAAGCCCTTCATTTTTGTGGGCGGCGGAGCGGTGCTCTCCGAGGCCTCAAAGGAGCTTCTGGAATTTGTGGATAAGGTTCAGGCGCCGGTCTGCGATACGCTGATGGGAAAAGGGGCCTTCGACGGGAGACATGAGCTGTACACCGGAATGGTGGGCATGCACGGCACCAAGACCTCCAATCTGGGGGTCAGCGAGTGCGATCTGCTCATCGCCATCGGCACCCGGTTCAGCGACCGCATTGTGAGCAACGCAAAAAAATTCGCTCGGAACGCGAAAATCCTGCAGTTTGACATCGACCCGGTGGAGGTCAATAAAAATATTGTGGTCACCGCCAGCGTCATCGGCGACGTACGGGAGATTTTATCCCGCTTAAACGAAAGGCTCTCCCGGCAGAATCATGATGCATGGATCGCGCATATCTTAGAGTACAAGGAAAAATATCCCTTGAGCTATCCGGCGGAGGGCTTAAGTGGGCCCTACATCATTGAGGAGATCTACCGTCAGACGGCGGGTGAGGCCTTGATGGTGACAGAGGTGGGGCAGCACCAGATGTGGGCAGCCCAGTATTATAAATATAAGAGGCCAAGAACACTCATCACCTCCGGGGGCCTGGGAACCATGGGCTACGGCCTGGGAGCCGCCATCGGCGCCCAGATGGCCAACCCGGACAAACAGGTGATCAATGTGGCCGGGGACGGGTGCTTCCGCATGAATATGAATGAGCTTGCCACCGCCGTGCGGCAGAAGCTTCCGCTGATCGAGGTGGTCATGAACAATCATGTGCTGGGCATGGTAAGACAGTGGCAGACCCTGTTTTACGACAGGCATTATTCCGCCACCGTGTTGGATGACGGAGTGGATTATGTGAAACTGGCGGAGGCCATGGGCGCCAAAGCCCGGCGAGTCACCAACAGAGAAGAGTTTAAGGAGGCTTTTGCCTGGGCCCTTACGCAGAGGGAGCCGGTGCTCCTGGACTGCATTATTGACTGCGACGATAAGGTATGGCCCATGGTTGCGCCCGGCGCGGCCATCAGCGAGGCGTTTGACGAGACAGACATAGAAGGCCGGAAATAAAGTCTGTTTTCTTCCCGAAAGCGGGCGAGACGAAATTTTCGGCTGGATATGAAAATAAAAAAAGATTTAACCAGGAGGAAAGTAACATGAGCAGAGTTTATAATTTTTCTGCAGGTCCGGCGGTGCTGCCGGAGGAGGTCTTAAAGGAAGCGGCGGAGGAAATGCTGGACTACCATGGCTGCGGAATGTCCGTGATGGAGATGAGCCACCGCTCCAAGGCTTTTGAGACCATTATCAAGGAAGCGGAAGCGGATTTGCGGGAGTTGATGAATATCCCGGATAACTACAAGGTGCTGTTCTTACAGGGGGGAGCCTCCCAGCAGTTTGCCATGATTCCCATGAATCTGATGAAAAATAAGGTGGCGGACTACATTGTCACCGGCCAGTGGGCCAAGAAGGCGTACCAGGAGGCCCAGATTTACGGGAAGGCCAACAAGATAGCCTCCTCTGAGGATAAGACCTTTTCCTATATTCCGGACTGCTCCGATCTGCCCATTTCCGAGGACGCGGACTATGTGTATATCTGCGAGAACAACACCATTTACGGAACAAAATTCAAGACCTTGCCCAACACCAAGGGAAAACCATTGGTGGCGGACGTCTCCTCCTGCTTTTTGTCGGAGCCTGTGGATGTGATCAAGTACGGACTTCTCTACGGCGGCGTGCAGAAAAATATCGGACCGGCCGGCGTGGTGATTGTGATCATACGGGAGGATCTGATCACAGAGGATACCCTGCCGGGGACTCCCACCATGCTGAAGTACAAGATTCATGCGGATGCGGAGTCCCTGTACAATACGCCTCCCGCTTACGGCATTTACATCTGCGGAAAGGTGTTCAAATGGCTAAAGAAGATGGGCGGTCTTGAGGTCATGAAGCAGCGCAATGAGGAGAAGGCAAAGATTCTCTATGATTTCCTGGACCAGAGCGAGATGTTCAAGGGGACTGTGCGCAAAGAGGACCGCTCTCTGATGAACGTACCCTTTATCACTGGAAATGACGAGCTGGACGCAAAATTTGTCAAAGAAGCCAAGGCGGCGGGCCTAGAGAACTTAAAGGGACACCGTTCCGTGGGCGGCATGCGGGCCAGCATTTACAATGCCATGCCGAAAGAGGGCGTAGAAGCTCTGGTAGCTTTCATGAAAAAATTTGAGGAGGAGAATAAGTAATGTTTCAGTATCATTGCCTCAATCCTATCTCCGGTGTGGGATTGGATTTGTTTGATGAAAATTATACAAAAGTGGATAACGCGAAGGATGCTCAGGCAATTCTGGTGCGCAGCGCGGCCATGCACGATATGGAGTTCTCCGAAAATTTAAGCGCCATCGCCAGAGCCGGCGCAGGTGTGAATAACATCCCTCTGGACCGGTGCGCCGAGGAAGGGATCGTGGTGTTCAATACTCCCGGCGCCAATGCCAACGGCGTCAAGGAGCTGGTGCTGGCCGGTATGCTTCTGGCCTCCCGGGACGTAGTAGGCGGTATCCGGTGGGTGAAAGAGAACAGCGCTGATTCTGATATCGCCAAGAAGGCGGAGAAGCAGAAGAGCGCCTATGCCGGATGTGAAATCAGCGGAAAGAAGCTTGGTGTTATCGGTCTGGGAGCCATCGGCGTCAAGGTGGCCAATGCGGCTACCCATCTGGGGATGGAGGTGTATGGTTACGATCCCTACATTTCCGTAAAAGCGGCTTGGGAACTTTCCAGAACCATCAAGCATGCGGACTCCGTGGACGAAATCTATCAGAACTGCGATTATATTACCATCCATGTGCCCCTTATGGACAGCACAAGGAAGATGATCAATAAGGAAGCCATCGACCAGATGAAGAACGGCGTGGTGATCCTGAATTTCGCCCGGGATCTGCTGGCGGACGAGGAGGCGGTGCTTGCCGCCATTGCCGAGGGCAAGGTGAAAAAGTATGTGACGGATTTCCCGAATCCCACCGTGGCCGGCAAGGACGGCGTCATCGTGATTCCCCACCTGGGAGCCTCCACCGAGGAGTCCGAGGACAACTGCGCCAGAATGGCTGTGGAGGAAGTCATGGATTATCTGGAAAACGGAAACATTAAGAATTCCGTCAACTATCCCAACTGTGATATGGGCGTCTGCAAAATGCCGGCCCGGGTTGCGGTGCTTCACCGGAACATCAAGGGCTTGATCAGCAAATATGCCACCGTCATGGGGGATGCGGATATCAATATCTCCGATATGACCAACAAGAGCCGGGGCGATTACGCCTACTCCCTTCTGGATCTGGAATCTCCGGTGACAGCCCAGGTGGTGGAAGCTTTAAAGGCCATTGACGGAGTGCTGAAGGTTCGGGTAATCAAGTAAACAGAAGGTGTGATACCATGACAAAAGATATGACCGAGGGAAAGTCCTTCCGGCTGATCTTACAGTTTGCCGTGCCGTTGGTATTCGGAAATCTGTTTCAGCAGCTCTACAATATGGCGGACTCCATCATTGTGGGGAAGGTGCTGGGCTTAAACGCCCTGACAGCGGTGGGGGCCACATCTTCCGTAAATTTTTTGGTTATTGGTTTTGTACTGGGGCTGTGCAGTGGGATGGGAATTCCCATTGCACAGCAATTTGGCGCAAAAAAACATTCTGAAATGCGCGGCTATGTTGTCAATGCGGCTTATCTTTCCGTAGCGCTGGCGGTGGTGCTGACGATTCTGGCAACGGCCCTGTGCGGCCCTATCTTGCGGTGGATGCGTACGCCGGAGAGTGTTTTTCAAGGGGCCTATGATTACTTTTTTGTGATTTGCCTTGGGATTCCCTTTACCATTCTCTACAATACGTCGGCATCTGTTATCCGGGCTCTGGGAGACTCCCGGACGCCCTTTTATTTTCTGGTGTTTTCCGCGGTTCTGAATGTGGGTCTGGATCTGCTTTTTGTTATGGGATTTGACAGCGGCGTGGCCGGGGCGGCCTGGGCCACCATTATGTCCCAGGGGATTGCGGGAGCGGCCTGTTTTCTTTATATGAAGAGAACCTACCGGATTTTGAAGGCCTCCGGAGAGGAACGGCGGGTGAACGGCCGGTATCTGAAGGTACTTCTGATGAACTCCGTTCCCATGGGATTGCAGTTTTCCATTACGGCCATCGGAAGTATCATGCTCCAGAGCGCGGTCAATGGGCTGGAAGAGGTCTATGTCTCAGCCTTTGCCGCAGCCATGAAGGTGAAACAGCTTGCCATGTGCGCCTATGAAGGAATCGCGACAGCCTGCGCCACCTTTGCCAGCCAGAATCTGGGGGCGGGAAAGATTTACAGAATCCGAAAGGGGTTATTGAGTGGAATCACCATCGGGGTTATTTACTCGGTGATTATCGGAATTGTGCTGATGACCAACGGCTCCAGGATCGCCTGGCTTTTTGTGGACCGCAGCGAGACAGAGGTTCTTGACGCCGTGCAGCTTTTTATGACCTGTACGGGAGGATTTTACTGGATGTTGGCAGTCCTCAACTGCGTCAGACTGACGGTGCAGGGGCTGGGTTACAGCAGAATCGCCGTCCTGGCAGGCTGCAGCGAGCTGGTTGCCCGGGGCTTGATGTCCCTCTTTGTGATACCGGCCTTCGGGTTTATGGGAGCCTGCTTTACGGACCAGGCAGCATGGCTGGCGGCCTGTGTGGTACTGATTTCGGTGTATGTGGTGATCATGCGGCGGCTGGAACGGCAGTATGGGAAATAATCCGGCCAAACTTTGTGGACGACACTTTGGGTTGTGACGCGCGGGCGTAACGCTTGCGTGAAGAACATTTTATGATAGGAAAGGCAGAAAAATTATGGCAGATATAAAACCATTTTGTTGTATCCGACCGGCCAGGGACAAGGCGGCCCGCATTGCGGCTTTGCCCTACGATGTCTACAGCCGGAAAGAGGCAAAGGAGGAAGTGGCGCGAGAACCGCTGTCCTTTCTTAAGATTGACCGGCCGGAGACACAGTTTGAGGACAGTGTAGATATGTACGACCCGAAGGTCTATCAGAAAGCCCATGACATGTTGTGGGAAATGGTAGCCCAGGGGGATTTTGTGAGGGATTCCCGGGAATGCTATTATATCTACGAATTGACCATGAAGGGCCGGGTGCAGGACGGTCTGGTGGCCTGTGCCTCCATTGACGATTATGTAAACGGCATTATCAAGAAGCACGAGAATACCCGGGAGGACAAGGAGCAGGACCGGATCCGGCATGTGGATACCTGCAATGCCCAGACAGGACCGATTTTTCTGGCATACCGGACCGGAGAAGCCGCTGCCGTTTGCGCAATCGTGGAGCAGACCAAGCAGGGGGAGGCCCTGTACGACTTCGTCTCCAGCGACGGTATCCGCCACCGGGTATTTCGCATAGACGGGGAGGCGGAGATTGCGGTCATCCGGGACACCTTCGGGAAAATGAAGCAGATTTACATTGCGGACGGACACCACCGGGCGGCCTCGGCGGTGAAGGTGGGGCTCTTAAGACGGCAGCAGCACCCGGATTACACGGGGACGGAGGAATTCAACTATTTTCTTTCGGTGCTGTTCCCCGACGACCAGCTTGAGATTTACGACTACAATCGGGTGGTGAAGGATTTAAGCGGCTTGACGCCGGAGGAGTTTTTGGATAAGGTCAAAGAGATTTTTGATGTGGAGCCCATGGATGTTATGGAAGAAGAGACAGGAGTGGAAAGATACCGTCCCCGGCGCAAGGGAGAATTTTCCATGCTTCTTGGAGAACGGTGGTATCTCTGCCGTATCCGGGAAGCAGACAAGAGCAGCGACCCGGTGGAGGGGCTGGACGTCTCCATTCTCCAGAAGAAGCTGTTGGGTCCGGTCCTGAATATCGGCGATCCGAGAGTGGATACCCGCATTGATTTTGTGGGGGGAGTCCGGGGCCTTGAGGAACTGGAACGGAGGGTGAACACCGACTGTGCTGTGGCTTTTGCCATGTATCCCACCTCCATCGGGGAACTCTTTGACGTGGCGGACGCAGGGCTTCTTATGCCCCCAAAATCCACCTGGTTCGAGCCTAAGCTTCGAAGCGGCCTGTTTATACATAGCTTATAAAGAAATGCCCTTTATACATACCTGGACGACCGACGCCGGGACAATCATAAGGAGGAACCGAATACATGTATTTTGCAGTAGGAACGGACGTAAAATCAGATCTGGATACCATAGAAGAGGTGGCCCAGCAGGTGAAAAACGCGGACCCGGACCAGATTAAGGCTTATTTTGAAGGCTTGATTCCTGATGTGGTGAATTTTGGCCTGAAGGTCGTGCTGGCATTTCTGATTTATTTTGTGGGGGCGAGGCTGATTAAGCTTCTCCGCAGGATTTTGAAGCGGTTTCTGGAACGGGCGGGCGTGGACGAGGGCGTGAAGCAGTTTCTGGATTCCCTGGCCAAGGCTTTGCTGTATTTTTGCCTGATCATGATGATTCTTACCTGGTTCGGCTTTTCCACCGCCTCGGTGGTGGCGCTTCTGGGCTCCGCCGGCCTGGCCATCGGCCTGGCCTTACAGGGAAGCCTTTCCAATTTTGCGGGCGGCGTTTTGATTCTTGTGATAAAACCCTTCAAGGTGGGGGATTATATACATGAGGATGACAGCGGTAACGAGGGAACCGTCACGGAAATCGAGCTTTTTTATACCAAGCTTACCACAGGGGACAACAAAGCGATCATCATCCCAAATGGCGTTTTGGCCAATACCAGTCTGACGAATTTTTCACGGCAGGAGAAGCGGCGGCTGGACATTTATGTGGGCGTCTCCTATGAAGCGGACATTCGCAGGGTGAAGGAACTGCTCACCGGCCTGCTGGAACGGGAAGAGCGGCGCCTTCGGGAAGAGGAAATGCAGGTGTTTGTGGACGAGCTGGCGGACAGCTGCGTGCGGATAGGCTGTCGGCTTTGGGTGGCCACCGGCGACTATTGGCCGGTGAAATGGAAGCTGACGGAGGCGATAAAGGAAGTTCTTGATGAAAACGGTATTGAGATTCCTTACAATCAACTGGAGGTTTCTATCAAAAATAAATAGAAAATTCAACGCAACCATTGACAAATACAGGAAATTGTGCTAGTCTTACTCTTGTAGTGGGTATACACCCGATTATTTTTTATGTATCCAGGAGGAAGTATTTTATGCAACAGGGAACTGTAAAATGGTTTAACGCAAAAAAGGGTTATGGATTTATTTCCGACGCAGATGGAAATGACGTGTTCGTACATTTTTCCGCGTTGAAGATGGATGGATTCAAAGAATTGAAAGACGGGGAAGCAGTTGAATTTGAAGTTGTAGAAGGCGATAAAGGACCTCAGGCTGCTAACGTAGTCCGTTTAGGTTAATTCATAGAGTTATTCAATACGAAATAAACACCAGGAGGTTGTCTCTTATCGGGACAGCCTCTTTGCCTTAATAAGCATAAAAATATCACATGGAGGTATCTATGAACATCAAAAATTGCAGCGCCTATGAGCTGGTGAAACAAAGTACCCTCTCCGATGTCAAATCGGAGGGATATATTTTGCGCCATAAGAAAACCGGAGCCCGTGTGGGCCTGATTTCTAACGAGGACGAGAATAAAGTATTTTATATCGGATTTCGCACGCCGTCTCTGGACAGCACCGGGGCGGCCCACATTGTGGAGCATACGGTGCTCTGCGGCTCGGACAAGTTTCCGGCCAAGGATCCCTTTGTGGAACTGGTGAAGGGTTCTTTAAACACGTTCTTAAATGCCATGACCTACCCGGATAAGACGATCTATCCCATTGCCAGCATGAACGATAAGGATTTTCAGAATCTCATGCATGTGTATCTGGACGCAGTCTTTCATCCCAATATTTACCGGCGGCCGGAGATCTTCAAGCAGGAGGGCTGGCACTACCAGCTGGAGAACGCGGAGGACCCCATCACCTTGAATGGTGTGGTCTACAACGAGATGAAAGGGGCCTTTTCCTCGGCGGAGGATGTGTTAAACCGCCAGATCTTAAACGCCCTGTATCCCGATACCTCCTATCAGTATGAGTCCGGCGGGGACCCGGAGGATATTCCTACCCTCAGCTATCAGCAGTTTCTGGACTTCCACAGCAGATACTACCATCCTTCCAACTCCTATATTTACCTTTACGGAAATATGGATATGGAGGAAAAATTAAATTGGCTGGATCAGGAGTATCTAAGCCATTATGATTATCTGGAGGTGGATTCTGAAATTCGGCGCCAGCCGGCTTTCGCAAAGCCCGTGGAGGTGAAGAAAACGTATTCTATCGCCAGCACCGAGTCCGTGGAGGACAACACTTATTTGTCCTGCAGCTTCTCGGTGGACACGATTTTGAATGAAAAATTATATATCGCCTTTGATATTCTGGACTATGCCTTGCTGGGCGCGCCGGGGGCTCCCTTGAAAAAGGCCCTGTTGGACGCTAAAATCGGCAAGGATGTTATGAGCTCCTACGACAA
>CALWLN010000185.1 GCA_944381535.1 uncultured Lachnospiraceae bacterium | reverse complement strand
TTAGACTTTGTAACTATTAACCAGTAGTCATTCTTGACTACACCATTATTATACTAGGAGAGAAGAGGATGAGAAAAAAAAGATGGTTAGCACTGGCCCTTGCTTCTGTTATGAGCCTGAGTATGTTAGCGGGCTGCGGCAGCGAAGAGGGAAGTACCAACGAACCAAGCAACAGTGAGGGGGAAAACACGCAGACGCCCAGTGAAGACGGCGACACCGGTGAGATAGTGACGTTGAAATGGGTTGCCGTAGGAAACGGAATGCCGGATAACTACGACGCCTGGAAGGAACAGGTAGACGCTTACGTGGGAGAGAAGATTGGCGTAAACATTGATATGGAGGTTGTTTCCTGGGACGCCTGGGAGAACAGAAGAAGCGTTCTTGCCACCACAGGCGGTGACTTCGATATCCTGTTTACGGACCAGACCCGCTATAACGCGGAAGTAAGTACCGGTGTGTTCATGGATATCACGGAACTTCTACAGTCGGCGGCTCCGGACTTGTATTCCATGATTCCGGAGGATTACTGGACAGCTGTTTCCGTAAACGACAAAATTTACGCGGTACCCACCTACAAGGACAGCTCCGCCACCAACTACCTTTCCTGGGACGTGGATATGGCAGAGAAGTATGACATTGATTACCAGAACATTCACGATCTGGCAGGATTGTATGACGGTCTTAAGGCCATCCGGGAAGGCGAGGGAACAGCTCCCTTTAAGATGTCCTCCAACGGCGCTTCCTTCCTGCTGCTTAGTTATGACGATCTGGGAACCAGTCTTTCCGCCATCGGTGTAAAATATGATGACGAGACCAGAACCGTTATCAACCCCATTGAGGATCCGGAATTCCAGGAAAACATTAAGATGGTTCATCAGATGTACGCAGATGGTATCATCAACGGCGACGCTCCCACCTCGAATGACAGCAACGGCTACAGAACGCTGATGGTTGCCCAGGGCTGGAGCGGAGCGGCCAAGACCAACTGGGGTCCCAACAACGGAATCGAGAACTGTGAGGCCATTCAGATCGGACCCAGCGTTGTTTCCAACATGACGGTTCGCGGCTCCTTGAACGGTATCTCCAACAATTGTGAGCATCCGGAGAAGGCACTGGAGTTCTTACAGCTTATCAATACCGATTCCTATGTGCGTGATCTGTTCTACTATGGCGTAGAGGACGACAACTGGGAGTATGACGCCGATGGCAAGGTACATAAGTTAAAAGAGGATCCCTGGAGCATGGCAGGTTATACACAGGCTACCTTCTTTAACGTAACGCAGCTTGATACCGATGAATTCAACCAGTGGGATGAGGTCAGAACACTGAACGAGAACGCGACTCCCTCTGTAATGCTTGGCTTCAACATGGATACAAGCAACATTGAGACAGAGCTGGCAAACTGCCGTACCGTATGGGAGAAGTATAAGAGCGAGCTGCTTACCGGAGCAAGAGATCCGGAGGAATTGATTCCTCAGATGGTAACCGAGTTAGAGGCGGCCGGCTGGCAGACCATCGCCGACGAGGCACAGAGCCAGATTGACGCTTATTACGGACAGTAAGGTCAGAAATCTGACAAAGAAGAAGCATTATAAAGTAAACGCTATATCTTGACAGGAAGATAAGTTCCATATAGCGCAGTATATGTAATATTCCTACGGGAATAGAAGCAGTGAACATCAGGCTGCAGCAAAATAAAGTTTCTATTTTGTTGCAGCCTGTTTCCGACGAATCAGGTATGCTTCAAGGGGTTACATGAGCAGGGCTCAGGGCCCCAGGCAAGAGTCGCAAAACACAGAAATCAGTAAAAGGAAAAGAGGAAACAGTATGAGTAAAATAATCGGAGCAGCATTACCGAATCTCCCCTGGGAGGAAAAGCCCGAAGGATATACCATGCCGGTATGGCGTTACAGCGGCAATCCCATTATCGGCAGAAACGGAAATAAGGTGTCAAACAGTGTCTTTAACAGCGCCGTAGTCCCCTTTGAGAACGGTTTTGCGGGGGTGTTCCGCTGTGACAGCCGCTCTATCAGCATGGATATTTTTGTGGGCCGAAGCAAGGACGGCATTCACTGGGAGATTGAGGATACCCCCATACAGTTTGAGGGCGCGGACGGAGAAATTTTAAACCGCCAGTATCGCTATGACCCCAGGGTATGCTTCCTGGAGGACCGGTATTATATCACCTGGTGCAACGGGTATCACGGCCCCACCATCGGCGTGGCCTACACTTTTGATTTCAAAAAATTCGCGCAGCTTGAAAACGCGTTTTTGCCCTGCAATCGGAACGGTGTTCTGTTCCCCCGGAAGATTAACGGCATGTACATGATGATGAGCCGGCCCAGTGATAACGGTCATACCCCCTTTGGGGATATTTTTGTCAGCCAGAGCCCGGATATGGAATTTTGGGGAAAACACCGCCATATGATGAGCCCCATTCCCGGAGATACCTCCGCCTGGCAGTGCACCAAGGTTGGCCCGGGGCCCGTTCCCATTGAAACCGACGAGGGTTGGCTGATGATTTATCACGGCGTCATTACTACCTGTAACGGATTTGTGTATCGCATGGGTGTGGCTTTGCTTGACAAGGAGGAACCCTGGAAGGTTCTGTATCGTTCCAAGGATTATATTTTGGCACCCTACGAGCTGTATGAATGTGTCGGGGACGTGCCAAACGTTGTGTTCCCCTGCGCGGCGCTGGCAGACGCGGATACCGGAAGAATTGCCATTTATTATGGTTGTGCCGACACGGTTACCGGCATTGCTTTTACCACGGCGGATGAGCTGCTTCATTACTTGAAGGAACACCATATTTCATAAGGAAGGAAATCCCGCGTTTCGGATTTTAACGGATAGGAGACTTGAGACATGTATTTTTTAGACAAGAGAGTAAACGTAATCTGTGAGGAACTGGCAAAGCTGAAGGTGAAGCAGAGACACCTCATTACGGAATGGAAGTATAAGGAAGGAACGTTTATCACTCCCGATGAGACGTGGCAGGGCGGCGCATGGGAGGATTTTGACACAAAGACCATGCACTGGTACGGGAAGGACCGCCATTACTGGTTTCGGACGGAGTTTGTGGTTCCGGCGGCATTTGACAAGAAAAACATGTGGCTGTATGTCAGCACTCAGATTGACGAGTGGGACGACGGAAAGAACCCGCAGTTTCTGCTCTTTGTAAACAAAACTCCTGTCCAGGGATTGGATATGAATCATCGGGAGGTTCTTCTGACCAGGGAGGCGAAGGCGGGGGAGACCCTTACCCTGGAGCTTCAGTCCTACACGGGAACACTTCATCAGGAATTTAACCTGATTCCCGAGATCCGCGAGGTGGACGCCGAGATTGAGAAGCTCTACTATGACTTGTGGGTGCCGCTGGCGGCGTTTACGCGGATGGAGCAGGACGACAGGAACCGGAAAGAAATCCAGGAAATTTTAAACAGCGCGGTGAATCTTCTGGACCTTCGGACGCCCTATTCGGAGGAATTTTATCAGAGTGTACGGGAAGCCTCCCGGTATCTGGAGCAGGCGCTGTACACGGAGAAGGGCGGATACCGGGACGTGATCGCCACCTGTATCGGCCACACCCATATCGACGTGGCCTGGTGGTGGACTGTGGAGCAGACCAAAGAGAAGGTGGGGCGGAGCTTTGCCACGGTATTGAAGCTGATGGAGGAATATCCGGGCTACCGGTTCATGTCCAGCCAGCCCCAGCTGTATGTCTTTTTGAAGGAGCGTTATCCCGAGTTGTACGCCCGGATAAAGGAGCGGATAAAGGAAGGGCGCTGGGAGCCGGAGGGCGGCATGTGGGTGGAGGCCGACTGCAACCTTACCTCGGGAGAATCCCTGATTCGCCAGTTTATGTATGGCAAACGGTTTTTCAAGGAAGAATTCGGCGTGGACAACCGGATTTTGTGGCTGCCGGATGTGTTCGGTTATTCGGGAGCGCTGCCTCAGATTATGAAGAAGTGCGGTATCGACTATTTTATGACCACCAAGCTGGCCTGGAATCAGTTTAACAAGGTACCCTACGACACCATGCGCTGGAGAGGCATTGACGGAACCGAGGTGCTCACGCATCTGATTACAACCCTGGGCGTAAATCAGCCTGTCACCAACTTTTTTACCACCTACAACGGAATGCTTCACCCGGACGCCATCATGGGCGGCTGGCTGCGCTACCAGAATAAGGATATCAACAACGATATTCTGGTGGCCTTCGGCTATGGCGACGGGGGCGGCGGTCCCACCAGAGAAATGCTTGAAACCTCCAAACGGATGGAGCGGGGTGTCAAAGGGATTCCCATGGTACGCCAGGAATTTGCCCGGAAGTATTTTGAGGAACTGGAGGAACGGGTGAAGGACAACAGGCGGCTTCCGGTCTGGGAGGGAGAATTTTATTTTGAATATCATCGGGGGACCTACACCTCCATGGCGAGAAACAAGCGCTCCAACCGGAAATCGGAACTGGGACTGATGGACCTGGAGCTTCTGTCCGTGATGGCCCGGGATATGGTGGATTATCCTGCCGGGGAACTGGAGGATATGTGGAAAAAGGTTCTGTTAAATCAGTTCCATGATATCCTGCCAGGGTCCTCCATCCATGAGGTCTATGAGGTGACAAAGAAGGAATACGCCTGGATTGCCGGGGAGCTTTCAAGGCTTAAAGAGGAGCGCATGCGGGCCATTGCCGGACCGGGAGAGGGCGTAACCATCTTTAACACCACCGGAAAAGAGAGAAGCGATGTGGTGGTTCTTCGGGACATGGAGATTTCCGGGCTGGCAGATGAGGAGGGAACTATTTTCCCGGTGCAGAAAACAGAAACGGGCGCTATCGCCTACGTGGAGCATTTGCCTTCCAAGGGCTACAAGACCTTTGCGCCTGTAGCGGAAGGGCAGAGTGTGGGGGAGGAAAGTCCTTTTACCCTGGTCAGCGACCGGGTGCTGGAAACACCTTATTTTACCGTTCGCCTGGACGAAAACGGCCTGTTCGAAAGCATTTTTGATAAGGAAGCGGAGCGCGAGGTGATAAAAGAAGGGCAGCGGGCAAACCTTTTCCGGATGTACGAGGACAAGCCCATTTACTATGACAACTGGGACATTGACATTTATTATACGGAAAAATTCTGGGACGCCCTTGCCCTGGAAGAGATGGAATGGACGGAGCTGGGACCGGTGCGCGCAACTCTGCGGCAGGTGCGCCGAATCAGCAATTCTCTGATTCGCCAGGATATCCATTTCTACGGAAAGAGCAGAAAAATTGAATTTGAGACCTATGTGGACTGGAAGGAGCACCAACATCTGCTCAAAGTACATTTCCCTGTGGAGATACATACGGACGAGGCGACCTTTGACATTCAGTTTGGAAATCTCACCCGAAAGACCCACCGGAATACAAGCTGGGATGTGGCCCGTTTTGAGAGCTGCGGACAGAAGTGGATGGACCTCTCCGAGGGGCATTACGGGGTCAGCCTTTTAAACGACTGCAAATACGGGCACTCCGTCAAGGACAGCAACATGGCGCTGACCTTGATAAAGTCAGGCATTGAGCCGAACCCCGTCACGGACCAGGAGGAACATTTCTTTACTTATGCCATCTATCCCCATGCAGAGGGGTGGCGGGCTGCCGGAACGGCGCGGGAGGCTTATCAGCTGAACCAGCCGGCACTGGCCATAAAGGGCGGCCATCCGGGAGAGAGTTTCAGCCTGGCCGGAGTGGATAAGGAGAATGTCATCCTTGAGACCATCAAGGCGGCGGAGGACGGAAACGGTATCATCCTTCGTATGTATGAGGCGGAGAATGCCAGGACCAGAACAGTATTAACTGTAAACAGGGACTTTACAAAGGCTTATATTTGTAATATGCTGGAAGAGATTGAGGCGGAAGCCGCCGTGAGCGGAAATCAGATTACGGTGCTGCTGAAGCCCTACGAGGTTGTGACCGTGAAGGTCCGGTAAAGACGGATGCGCGTAACCC
>CALWLN010000184.1 GCA_944381535.1 uncultured Lachnospiraceae bacterium | reverse complement strand
AAAGTCCTTTACAAAAGCAAAGGACTTTTTCTATCTCAATTTTTTCTGTGAATCAGTCAAAAAGACTCTTTCCTACACCGGATAAGCCCCAGTCTCCCCGTCCGCCACATTGGGGTCCACCTTGGTCTTCTGGGCCTGACGGTACTTAAAGAACTCCAGCGCCACCTGGGGGAACAGTGCATAGGACAGAACATCCTCGTCCTGCTCCTTCCACTGCGCCATCTCGGCTTCGATCTTATCAAGCTCCGGCTCCAACAGGTCGGCGGGACGGCAGGTGATCACCGGCTCGTCGCCGATTACCTTCTTCACCACCTCGGGATTGAAGGGTTTTACGGTCTGCCCGTATTCCCCGCGCAGGATAGCCTTGGTCTCGTTGGTGGCAACCTTATAGCGCTCGCCCATCAACACGTTAAACACAGCCTGGGTTCCCACAATCTGACTGGAGGGCGTTACAAGGGGCGGCTCGCCGAGATCCTGTCTGACTCTCGGAATCTCCTTCAGCACTTCCTCGTACTTATCCTCCGCATGCTGCTCCTTCAACTGGGAAATCATATTGGAAAGCATTCCGCCCGGCACCTGGTACAGCAGGGTCTGAATATTCACGCCCAGCACCTTGGGATTCATCAGACCGCTGTCCAATGCCTGCTCTCTTAAGGGACGGAAGTAATCGGCAATCTCCGCCAGCAGGTTCTGGTCAAGGCCCGTATCATAGGGGGTGCCCCGGAAGGTCTCCACCATCACTTCGGTGGCCGGCTGGCTGGTTCCCAGCGCAAAGGGAGACATGGCGGTATCAATAATATCACAGCCACTCTCCACCGCCTTCAGATAGGTCATGCTGGCCACACCGCTGGTATAATGGGTGTGCAGCTGAATAGGCAGATCCGTAGCGGATTTCAGTGCGCTGACTAATCTCTCCGCCTCATAAGGCACCAGAAGCCCTGCCATATCCTTGATACACAGGGAATGGGCACCCATGTCCTCCACCCGCTTGGCGATATCCATCCAGTAATCCAGGGTATAGGCGTCACCCAGAGTATAGGACAGCGCCACCTGGGCATGACCATTCTCCTTGATGGCGGCCTTTACGGCTGTCTCCAGGTTGCGGATATCGTTTAAGCAGTCAAAGATACGGATAATATCAATTCCGTTCGCAATGGATTTCTGCACAAAATATTCCACCACATCATCCGCGTAATGACGGTATCCCAGAATATTCTGGCCGCGGAATAACATCTGCAATTTCGTATGTTTAAAGCCGTCCCGCAGCTTCCGCAGACGCTCCCAGGGATCTTCCTTCAGAAAGCGCAGGCAGGAATCAAAGGTAGCTCCGCCCCAGCACTCTACGGAGTGATAGCCCACTTTATCCATCTTGTCAATGATCGGAAGCATCTGCTCCGTTGTCATTCTGGTGGCGATCAGAGACTGGTGAGCGTCCCGAAGGACGGTCTCCGTAATTTTCACCGGTTTTTTTACTTGTTCGTTTTTTATTTGTTCGGACATAGTTCTCCTCCTATACTTATACTCCAAAGATAGCCATAAAGGTTCCTGCCGCTACCGCCGTGCCGATTACGCCCGCCACGTTGGGTCCCATGGCGTGCATAAGAAGGAAATTAGTGGGATCCTCCTCCGCACCGACCTTCTGGGCCACACGGGCCGACATGGGAACAGCTGAGACGCCTGCCGCGCCAATCAACGGATTCACCTTTCCACCGGTTACCTTACACATAATCTTCCCAAAGAGCACGCCTCCGGCCGTTGCGAAGGCAAACGCGATCAGTCCCAGAACAAAAATCTGAATGGTCTGCATGTTCAAAAATGCCTCTGCGCTGGTGGTCGCGCCCACACTGGTTCCCAGCAAAATAACTACAATATACATCAGCGCGTTGGAGGCTGTCTCCGTCAGCTGACGCACCACGCCGCTCTCCCGGAAGAGATTTCCAAGCATGAGCATACCGATCAGGGGCGCAGTGGTGGGAAGCACCAGTACGACCACGATGGTTACCACGATGGGGAACAGAATCTTCTCCAGCTTGGAAACAGGGCGAAGCTGCTCCATCCGGATCTGTCGCTCCTTCTTGGTAGTGAGAAGCTTCATAATGGGCGGCTGGATAATGGGTACCATGGCCATATAAGAGTAAGCCGCCACCGCAATGGGGCCAATGAGGCCCGTCTGCTGCAGCTTGCCGGCCAGGAACAGAGAGGTAGGTCCGTCCGCGCCGCCGATGATGGCGATGGCCGCCGCCGCCTTGTCCGGGAAGCCCATCAAAATGGCGATCAGATAGGCTGCGTAGATACCAAGCTGAGCCGCCGCCCCGAGAAGAAAACTCTTAGGATTGGCAATCAGAGGACCAAAGTCCGTCATGGCTCCCACGCCCAGGAAAATCAGGGATGGAAGAATGGACCACTCATCCAGCAGATAGAAATAATGCAGCAAACCTGCCGCTCCACCGTCGGCCTCCTCGATGCTCATCATGATATCCGGAAACATATTTACCAGAAGCATACCGAATGCGATTGGCAAAAGCAGCAATGGCTCAAAGCCCTTTGCGATTGCCAAGTACAGGAAAACACAGGCGACCAGAATCATGACAAAGTTTCCCCAGGTCAGGTTAAAAAATGCCGTCTGGTGTATGAGGTTTCCCAACGTTTCTATTACATACATAAAGGTCAACCTCCTAGATTATTCGTTCATTGTCGCCAACAGTTCTCCGGCTTCTACATTCTGTCCCTCGCTCACATTTATGCTTGCGACAACTCCGTCCTTGGGAGCCACTACCGGGGTCTCCATCTTCATGATCTCCAGGACCACGATGGGGTCTCCCAGCTTCACCTGAGCGCCGACAGAAGATTCAATCTTAAATACCTTACCTGCCGCGCCTGCCTCAATCTTAATGCTTCCTTCTCCGCCCGGGGCAGGAGCCGGAGCTGCTGCCGGCGCAGCCTGGGGAGCCGGCTGGGGAGCCACGGGAGCCGCAGCAGCAGGAGCCGAAGCCACGGGAGCCACTCTGGGCGCTGCGGGAGCCACTCTGGGTGCTGTGTAAGCAGCGCCCTGTCCGTTCTCTTCTACGGTAACATCATACACATTTCCATTGACTGTAATCGTATAATTTTTCATGATCATATCCTCCAAATCTTTCTTTATCTTCGTTTGATGGAACGCACTACGAAATCATCCGTAGACTGTCCGGTGTGGGCAGCGATGGCCGCTGCGATAACTGCTACAAGCTCCAGATTGTCGGTGGCCGGCGCGGGAGCCGCCGCTGCCGGAGCCACGGGAGCCACTCTGGGCGCCGCTTTCGGCGCAGGCCTTTCCTCCGATTCTTCACTCTTAAGCTTCTTCTCTGCCTTGGAAATCAATGAGAAGCCGGAAATTATGATACAGATGACGATCAGCACGGCAAATACGGTTCCCATTCCCATCAGCGTATTTAAGCCGGCCTTCTGCATTCTCTCCCCGGTGGTGTACACAAGATCCACCGTTGTACCCTCTACCGACATATCCCGGTTGCTGTATACAATGGAAAAAAGCACCGGCCGATTTTCAAACTCCAGGGTCAGATCCGCAGTCGTGCTTTGGCCGGATTTGGTTACCGCAAAATCCTGCACGCCAATGTAGTTTCCTGCTTCTTTGCTGACTTCAATCCAGCTTTCAAACAATGCCAGCTGCTCTTTCATGCCCTCGTTGGCTTCAAACAGGGCCGTCTGCTCTGCCTCCGATAAGGAATTTATCTGCGCTACCGCCTGTTCTATCTGTGCCACATCCAGGGCCAGAAGCTGCTCCCAGGCGCCTACGGAAGCGTCCTCAAGCTCCTGATAGCTTTGTCCATTATAGTCCACGGTTTTGGGGTCAGCTCCGCATGCGGCCAGTCCGAAGAGACAAAGGCAGATCAAGAGCATGGATAATAATTTTTTTCTCATATGCCTCATCCTTTACTTTGCTCCATGTTTCTTCATGGGTCCTTCCACTCGTTTGCTGTATAACATTTCAAATGCCGCCACCGCGTACTTTCTGGTGCTCTCCGGCCGGATGATCAGATCCACATAGCCTCTGGCTGCCGCAGTCTGTACGCTGGACTGTAAAGCCTCGTACTCCTTGGCCTTCTCTTCAATGACGGAGGCGTCCTCCTTCTCGTACATGATCTTAGCCGCCAGCTTGGCGTCCATCATGCCCACCTTGGCGCTGTCCCATGCATAAACCAGGTCCGCGCCCAGGGCTTTGGAGTTCATGATAACGTAAGCGCTGCCGTAAGCGTTCCCAATCAGGATATTCACCTTGGGTACGGTAGCCCCCGCAAAGGCTGCGGTGAGACGTGCCATTCCCCGGGCCAGGCCTTTTTCCGAACACATGGAAGCCGCAAGGCCCTCGCTGTTGGTCAGGGTCAGAACCGGAATCTCAAAAGCGTCACAGAAGCAGACAAACTCTGCCGCCTTGTTGCAGCCTCTGGCAGTAAGCGCAGCGTCAAATTCCGCCGCCTTATTACCCTCCGCATCGTAAACTTCCGTGCAGTTGGCTACCGCGCCCACGGTCATGCCGTTGAACTTGATAAATCCGGTCACCATATCCCGGGCGTAATCCTTCTTCGTCTCCATAAATACATGGCCATCGGAAATGGTCGCGAGCAGCAGTCTGGGATCCCCCTTCATACTCGAAAGTCCCTCGCAGGCCCGGTTCAGATCATCGGTACATTCCTCGGTAACAGTTCCGTCGTATTGATTGCCGGGAAGCATGCATACCAGCTGGCGGATATCCGCGAAAATCTCCTCCGCCGTACCCACGCCGTCCACAAAGCCGTTGTGCTCACTCTGATACTGAGCGGTTGCGGTATCGCATTTATCCTTGGTATTCCCGGGTATGGCGTCGGGCGAATTCACAAAAAGTCTTCCCTTCGTCTCCACAAAGGTGAAATCGCTGAGGGCCGGAACCACGGAAAGTCCGCCGCCGCAGCTGCCGAACACGGCGCAGAACTGGGGAACCACGCCGCTGGCCGCAGCCTGCTTGGCAAAAATCTCCCCAAGACCCTGCAGAGCGTCCACGGATTCCTGCAAACGGATGCCCGCGCAGTCGATAAGACCGATAACCGGCGCTCCCGTCTTCATTGCCATGTCATAGATTGCCGTAATCTTCCTGCTATGCATTTCACCAATGGTGCCCTTCAATACGGCTGCATTCTGGCTGTAGACATAGACAAGGTTACCGTCAATCAGACCGTAACCGGTGATTACTCCGTCGGACGGGGTATCGGCCTTCTGCAGATTAAAATCTGTGCTTCGCGCCGTCACCTGAGAGCCGATTTCCATAAAGCTCTTCTCGTCCAGCAGAGCGTTGATTCTCTGTCTGGCCAAAGTATCTGTGCTATTACTCATATCTTAACCTCCGTATATAAAATTTAAGAATTTTCTCCGATTCTAATTATATTACTTTTCAGCAACTTAATCAACAGAAAATTGTTAATAATTTCACGCTTTTTTTATACAGAAAAAGGAATCGGCAAGCTTTTCTCTATCGAGCAAAAACTGTCGATTCCGGGTCTTTGACACCCAAAATCCCGCAAAGCCTTGACAGGCTTATTTTTTTCGTCAAATTTATTTTTATGTATTGCGTACTACCGTACTATATGTTATAATATGTTTATACATATATTGATATGGCGGCAACTGAGACCGGCTGCAAAAGGCAAAAAAATGTTGGATGGGT
>CALWLN010000183.1 GCA_944381535.1 uncultured Lachnospiraceae bacterium | reverse complement strand
GTCAGTGTATGTGCATCATCATTCACATACAGGAATCCGGTATTTACATACGTCACTTCTTTTTCATAGACGGTAGTTCCGTCTGTCGCACGCACCGTAAAGATGTTTTCACCGAGTTCCAATTGATTGATGACCTCATTAATCTGGAACAGTGTTACATATGCTAATCCCTCCTGTTTCAGCGTTACCGGTATCGGATGTTCCTCATCCCCATTGACAATGAGTGTGGTACTCATGTTTTTCTGTGCCACAATCTTAATTTCCTCACATTGACTGCTGGCAGCAATGGTTGCATTCAAAGGAAGAAGCGGTGCAGAAGGTTTCATATCTTCATCCGTACAATACTTTACGTTACGGATATACATTGTTCCATTATTGCCCATTGGTTTCACATAAAAGTCTCTCCATTCAGCACTTGGGTATTTCTGGCTCAATGGTATCTTTAAGGTCATCCATTCGTCCAGCACCACCGTTCCTTGTTCACCATTGTCATCAATGATATCACTGGATTCTCCGATATTTAATTTCTTCCAGATTTTATACTCTTCATCACCATACGGATCCGCATGTGATACTATAATTCCGGTTGCATCCGACAATTTTACTTCCATGATGATATACTTTATACCATTTTGTACATATCCGCCGTCCTTATAACCATCGTATGCGATATACTGTGAGCGGACGCCATTATATATTGTATCGGTTGCACCAGTCTCTGTGAATTTCAGTATGGTCTCTCCGGTTTCTTCGTCTACCGCAAACTCCAATGTATGATAATTGTTTTCATATACATACAGGAGTCCGGTATTCTCATATTGAATCGAGGTCTCCACTGTCTTTCCTTCATCTGTCAGACGGACTGTAAAGGTATTCTCTCCCAACCTAAGAAGATTTACCACTTCATTCATTCCAACCAATGCCTCATACGCGATTCCAGATGGCTCTAAAGTAACTGCAATCGGATTCGAATCATCATGGTTGATAATTAATTCTGTTTTCACATTCTTAACTGACAGAATCTGCAAGAGAGGATAACCTGCATTCTTTACATAAGCCAGATTCGGCTCAAGTAATGTTGCGGAAACATTGTAGGCTGTCTTCGTATATTCCAGATTCTTTATGTATACAACTGCCGGATTTTCTGCACTTCCGCCGATGCTTCTAAACTCTACCAGTCCCCACAGTGGTGTCTCGGAATTATTGTATTCCACCGGGATAAATAAGGTATACCACTTATTAGATTTCACCTTCGTTGCAAACTGCTTCGTAGTCGCATCGAAAAGAAGGGAAGTAAAGTTTGATTCTCCTACCCGCAGTTCATCCTCGTATTTGACGCCTTCATAATTAATGTCCTTATTGGTCGCCCATGAGAAATATCCAAAGCCTTGGGTATTTTCTGCAAGATAAATATCCAATTTTATATATTTATATCCACTGTGGAAAAAGCTTGCTACACCCTTACCGCCGTCCTTAGTATTATCACTTGTCACATCCGTGAACCTGACAGATGCCCAATGGTTGTCCCAGGTAAGTCCGGAATTCTTGCTGGTATACTTTGCTGCTCCTTTAAATATACCACTTGCGACGGTCTCCAGTGTCGTGTCCGGATGAATAATCTCCATCCCTTTCGGCGGAGCCACCCCATTCCATTTGGTCGGTAAGAACTCTTTGTCCTTGTAGTAACGTACATTATCCAGATAGAAGACATCTCCCTTGTTGTAGGCTCCTACCAAAATGGTCGAACGCCATGCGTTCGGTTGATACCCGTCAACGTATCCGAGGGATACTGAGTACCATTTACCTTTTTCCATCTTGTACTGTAGTTCTCCATCCTTATAAACTTTCAGCCACTTGAACCATTGGCTCAAATCTGTCCTGCCAAGAAGAATCTTCGCACTTCTTCCGGTATGGTTGATGGAAATACTGATTGCATCTGCATCTTCCACATAGATGTCAAATACCAGATATCGTCCATGACTACATAGGTTCAACATACCTAAGTCATAACTTTTATTCATAGAGGATGCAACCACTAGATTATTAATCCATTGATTGTCTGAATTTGCCTGATACCGGTAAACATCGGTTCTTCCGCCCACTTTTTTATCATAGGAACGGTACACGGCCTCTTCCCCAGATTTCACCTCTGCCTCGTACTTTCCGGTGGTCTTTAACTTTGCGTATCCCTGAGAAACCGGAATAAATACATCAAATTCATCTAATGTAGCCTGTACATAATCCCCTTTATCTGTGTAAACCAGATTTTCTTTTGGGAAAAAAGTATCGTCCAGATAATAGCGGACATTCATTACATAGCTGGAAGTCGTGCTGTCATTGACGGTGAAGAAGAAACAGGAGGCCAGATTCGGGTCTTCCTCAATCATAGCCAAAAGGTCAAACACAAATGTCATCCATTTATTTTTCTCCACACGATTGGTAACTTCCTGCTTGCCGTCACCATCCTCATCGCACAATACCTGTACATAATTCCGACGGAAGTATTCTCCCACATTCACTGTCTTAGCTTCACTCATACCCATGAGAAAGTTTGCGTCTGAGCCATAATACACATCGTATGCAAAATACCGATATCCCTTCCGGTATAAATCTGTCAAAAGGATATCTGTATCATTTCCAGACACCCGGTGTTCCCAGTAAGAAGAATTGGACAAATCGGCTGCACGGTACTCCATCATATCCGTGCCTTCTGCTTTTCTTCCTCCAATCGTTCCCTCTGCTGGCTGCCAGGTTATAGGATAGAGACTTCCGTTGGTAAACCCGGAAGCAACCCAGTTTGGTTTCACCCTGACTGTGACTGTACTCTCCAAAGTGATATCTTTGTCCTGATAGGTCGCCTTCACAGTGGCCGTTCCCTCTTTTACGGCAGTCACTTTTGCACCTTCAATCTCGACACAGTCTTCACCTTCCACTGCTTCATATTCCACCTTGGCATCCTTGATGACTTTTCCCGCTTTCACAACCTTTGGTGCAAGCGTTATAGAATTTAACTTTGTATTTCCCTGAGCGCTGTAAATTTCTACTTCTGCTTCTTTGAAATCCACCAGAGAATTTTCTTTGACCGTAATCTGTACATTCTTCTCCAAGTGCAGGCCTTTATAATCCGTTTTGATAATGGCACTCGTCTCACCTATTGAAATCCCCTTAATTTTTCCATCTACATACTCTGCCACAGAGGGGTTTATGATTTCCGCTGTGTAGTCTGCCTTGATATCCGTAATTTCCCCATTGTACTTAATAGCTGCCGGGATTTCAATCTCTGCATCCTGATATGCGTCAAAATCCTCACACTCAATACTTGGAATACTTCCCGAATCATTAACAGTGACATTCACCGTCTCTCTCTCCAGACCACTGAACACCGTAATCGTGGCATTCCCCACGCCTTGTGCGCTAAGTCTGCCCTTGTCTACGGTTACTACCTTTTCGTCCGAACTTATCCAATTCAGTTTTTCTGCATTGCCACTCTTTAAAGGAATCGTTTTTTCATCATAACGATCCATCCAAATCTGCTCTGTACCATCTTCCAGTTCAAATGCCTCTGCCCGAACCACGTACACAGCTGCCGCAACTGCTACTGCAATGATACATAACAAAACGACGGCAATGGTAATCCATAGTTTCTTTTTCTTCACACTATACTACCTCCTTCTACTTTCCTGTGCTATATGCTCCAAAATACTGTTTCCCTGTAGCATCCACCCCTTCAGCATCATACAAACTCATCTTTTCAAGAGAAAGTGCGCCCTTCAACATTTCTGTTCCAGATGGCTTGAATGCATTCATAGAAACCAATCCGTTTTCCGCCAGTGTATCCAAAGAGATTCCCGGATCCGCAAGAATGAAGTTACGCATGTCTTCTCCGTGTTCATTCTTTACAGACTCTTCAAAGGTATCTGGAAAGTTCCAGAATACGTTACTGTCAAAGGTACACCCCTGTGAAAAAGAAGTATCAAAGGTTGCCATATGACCACCTCTGGAGATAAAAATATTATTCTGTAATACCCAACCTTCTCCCGGAAGCCCCGTATTCTTAAGGTCATGACTTGTCAAAATTTTATCTAAGTCACTGTTCCCTGGAATCACAACCGTATTATTCTCAAAATGGAAATTGTTGACATAACCACCACACACAATCACCGAACCACCATTGTCTGCAAATACATTATTGCGGATTGTTACATCCGTCCAATACGGAGCTATATTTTCTCTCGTCGGCAAACCATCCGCATCGCGGATATATTCCCCATTCTCATCATATTTAACAAGCCATGTAGAATGATTACACATCAGGATTCCGCCGCCTTCGTTGTGGTGGGAGTAATTATACTGGAATATAATATCAGAGCATCCGATATCAATATCAAATCCCTCTCCATCACCTGCGCCATTCTGCATATAGGTATAAGCCGCTTCATTTTTCTGGAACACGATATTCTTACAAGAATGAGTCCAGATACCGGCATTATAAAAGCCTGGCCTTCCCAGATACTGTGCATACATGGAAGTGTTACCCTCGATGTATCCGCCATCCACTGCACCCATGACGATAGAGTCCCCTCCCGCATGAGAAATGTAATTGTTTCGTATCGTAACATTATGATGTGGATAATAGTTTACCTCATCACTGTAGTAAGGATTATTCCCCCAATCGCATCCAGGACGATAAGTCCAGTTGCTGAATACCCAAATACCAGTTCTTGCCACACGTTCAATTATATTGTTTTCAATCCAGAAATTTTCAAACCAGGAAGCCCCCATCCACTTTGGAGTATTTGCTTCTGCAATAATTCCACCAGACTGATAACTATATCGTTCATCCGGACATATGAGACGTAGCATGGCGTCGCTTGGAGCAGTGCCTAATTCTGGAAGTCCGGAAAGTCCATTTTCTATATTTGAAACATCAAAATTCAGATCATGGCAATAATTTCCACTAATTACCACGTTTTCCATGACGCCTTCCATAACCGGTTTCACCTCAATGCCTCGGTATGTTTTCTGTCCAGTACATTCCAGTCCACTGATACGCACATTGCTGTTACCGACTACCACACAAGAACTATCATCCAATCCTACAATTTTTGCATATTTGTTATTATCACTTGCTGCATAGGTATCAATAATCAGCGGAGCCTCCTCAGAAGCTTCGAATTCCGCTACATACAACTGTCCTTCGTACTCACTGCCTGCTTTAATCAGGAACTTTACAGGTGTCTCTTCTGTAACCTCCAGAATCAGTCTGTTAATTTCCTCTAAGGACTGTTTCGGGGCATTTTGGGAAAGTCCATCATTTTCATCACTTCCCACTTTGGAATCAAAATAATACGTCTGATACTCAACGCTGTCTGAAATTTCAAAATAGTCCGGAGAATAACCAAAATCTTCATATTCCGTATCCACCTCTACGATGTTTTCGGGAGAATCATCTTTATCTGCATCTACAGGAACCTTATCCTCATTCTCACATGCAGAGCCAAAGAGCAGCAAAAATGCTAATATTCCGCAAAGTAAAACCTTCTTTTTTTTCATACCTTTTTCCTCTTCTTTCTTTATTAACTGTCTTCTTCTGCCGGACAAGCCGCATCCCGAACCGGCCTTTTCTTCTGGAAAGCCAGAAGGAAAGGAACCGGAATCAGTAAATAGCAGGCAATACTCCCAAGTCTTGAGAAAAATGGGTTTAACCGGAAGAGGATAGCTTCAGTGGAAGATGCAATACCCAGCCATACAATTCCAATGCAGGTACCTGCAATTAACCATAAGATTTCTAAAAGGTAAGGTACATAATCCGGATTCTGATGTTCCATGGCCCAGGCCCCAAACATGTAGGAAAGCATTGTAACAATGAAAAATGCAATCACCTTTGTTCCCCATTTTTTTACTGGAAAGATAAGCACTTTAAACTTCACGGTTGCTTTTTGCGCATAGAAAAACACGGCAAACGGAAGCAGACAGAACCCCCAGTACTTCACCCCAAATCGCTTTAGGCAGATACACATTCCAATGGAATACATTTCCATGAATGCAAAAAATATTATCCAGCCTATCATATATTATCCCCTCATTCTTTCATCTCTCATAAAAAGATACTGCGTCTTGTAGTCTTCATTTACGGATAGCATTTTCGTCCGATAAACTCCGGAAATATACTCATAATTTGTCAGACCATCCGAACGTATCTCAGACGGATTGGAACTTCCTTTCCATGCACTGTTCTGTATCGGAAAAATCTGTATTGATGCACGGATAGATCTCATATCCGGTGTTGTCACGAAGAGATAATCTACTACATCATTCTGGATGTAATTGTCTGGATTACCGGCAATGTCTTTTATCCAGTGCATTTCTTCTTCCGTATATCCCTTATTCACTAAGTTTGACATATTCTGGTTCTCCACCAGTGTTAGAATCCCCGAATAAGCAGGACGCACATCATAGCCGGAGCCTTCTGGGTAAAAGTAGGTCCCATCTCCATTATCAATCCAGTGTTCTCCTTCTACTCCATAGCGGCAGAGATTATAATTGTCTTCATTTTTATAAACCCAGTTTAAAAACTGTAAAAGCTGTACTGCTTTCGTAGAATTTTTCAACACGACTGCCGCAAAGGTAGATTCACTATTTCTCATGAAACCTTTCTTTTCTGCTCCTTTTGTAGCAACGAGAGGACCGAGTACCGTAAATTCTGCATCTGGATTTTGCTCTTTTGTAAGTCGCGCTACCTTAATCAAATGCGTAACAGTCGGATCCTGTACAAATACTGCGGTCTTTCCAGAGATAAACTCTGCCTCCCCCTGTTCCAACATCGTCTCGCTTCCACTTGGGTTTACAATGCCGGAGGTTGCCCACCGGTATTCCAAATCCAGTACCTTTGCGTATTCCGGAGAAGCGCCGCCACTTAAATAACTTTCTTTCTCACCATCGCCATCCAAATCAAACATGGCGCTTGTGAAAGCACCTGCGTCAGTATAAGCTCCCAGTACCAGTACCTTCTCCCAGTCCCATGCAGCACCGCTGACCACATAAGCCTGCTGGGTTTTCTCTTTTATTGCAAGGCACATCCGTTCGAAAGTCTCCAGATTATCCACCAGTTCCATATTTCCGGAAGACGCTTTTTCTGCATCATCCGTATATCCACATGCTTCCATCAAATCTTTTCGTACTAAGATACCAAATTTGTATGGATTAATGACAGAAGGAATACCAATAACCTCTCCCAAATAGTTCGTCATACTGTCAAGCGGAGTGCTCACAGAACCATCGCCAAGAGTACTTTTTGTGATAGCCGCCTTTAGATTCGGAGCCACCTCATCAATTAAATCTCCAAGCCCCTCGTAATACTGTCCCTGCTCCATCGCCCAGTCATCGATACCATCACCGCCACGGGTGTGAGAAATAGCCACATCTACCTGAGAATCTCCAGCCAATTCGCTTGCCAGCTTACTCTTCATGTTCTGTCCAAGATATGCGATTTCAAAATCAATAGACTTTCCGGTGTCCTCATAATATTTCTGCTCAATATAGTCAATGACTTCTTGCTCTTTTGAGCCCTGTGTCCATGCGAACTCGGAGGAACCGCCCGCATAGATGACAATCTTTTCTCCGGCCGGGCGGTCTCCCACAGAAACAGTATCACCATTTGAATTTCCGCCGCAACCAATGCCGAATACAGTCACCGCTGTCAACAAAAGTGCCAGTACTTTTTTCTTTCCCATAATGATATCACTCCTTTTCATAAAAACATCACTCCTTTGTTTCTTTTTTGTTATTCTTTCACCGCACCGACCGTTGCGCCACGGACAAAGAACTTTTGAACCAGTGGGGCAATGACGACCAATGGAAGTACAACCATAATCACAGCAGCATATGTCGCCGAAATAAGTGGCATGGTAGAGACACTTCCACCACCTGCAGCATTACCAAAAATCGCCTGTGCATCATTGATAATCTGATTCAGCACATACTGTACGGTCCACAGTTTCTGATTCTGCGCGCCCACGTAGAGAAGAGACGGGAGCCACTGATTCCACTTTGTCACAAAACTCATAAAGAAAATTGTGAACGCTATCGTCTTCGATAACGGAAGATACACTCTCGTTAAAATCTTAAAATCTGACGCTCCATCCAGCCGAGCCGCTTCATCCAATGACTGAGGCATTCCATAAAAATAGTTTCTTGCAAGCATAATATTGTAGGCACTTGCAACTCCCGGTAAAATCAGAGCAAACGCAGTATCATAAAGTCCCAGGCCGCGGATTACCAGGTAAGTGGGAATCTGCCCACCGGAAAAGAACATGGTGAACATCACAAAAAAGTTTAAAAACTTTCTACCTACAAAATATTTTTTTGAAAGCGCATATGCTGCAAGCATACATACTGCAACAGACAATGCCGCAGATAGCACAGAGGTCCACACTGAAAACCACATAGAATGCATAAACACATCGCTCATTTGGAAAATAAATTTGTAACCATCCAATGAAAATCCCTGGAACCAAAAGGAAATCCCCTTTGCCTGCAAGCTGGAATTCTCACTTACGGAAGATACAAAGATAATCCAAAAGGGCAATATAAATATTAAAATTAAAATCGTACATATAACCGCCTGTATCAGGCTAATCTGATGCGTCTTCTTTTTTCGTCTTTTCATCATAGTACCCCCTCACTATCTGCACTTTTTGCAAGCCTGTCAGTAAGAAGGACTAGAATCAGCCCTATCACACCCCGAATCAGACCATATACCGCTCCTTCCGTATAACGCCCCGCCATAGTATCTTGGAATTCCAATGTTCCAATCACATGCACTGTTTCATTGATTGCCTCACTCCCCTTGGTCAATGCTCGAATCTGGTCATAGTTATCGTTCATAATCATGCCCACATCCAGAATAAGCTGCATGACGATTGCATTCAGGATTCCAGGAATCGTCACGGTCAGCGCCTGACGAATCTTTCCGCCGCCATCAATCCTACATGCTTCATACAATTCGTTGTTGATAAGTCCCAGATTAGAGACATATATCAGCGTTGACCAACCAAGTCCTTTCCACAACGAAGTAATAGTCAGGATTGGCCACCACAAATCCGGTTCCGCGTACCAGTTCAGTGTCTCCATTCCCCATCCTGTCAACAGTTTATTCAAAATACCATCCACAGCAAAAAGACTATGAGTCATACCTCCAATTGCTACCCATGAAATAAAGTAAGGAATGTAGGATACTGTTGTGAGCAGCGTCCGCGCTTTCTTTGAACGAAGTTCATTTACAAACAAAGTGGATACCAGGATAATCGGGAAGTTCGTTATAATTCGTATCAATGCGATAAAAATCGTATTGCGGAATGGGCGATAATTGGCATCATAATCTAATAAAATTTTCTTAAACATGGTAAGCCCGATAAACTCACTTCCAAATACACCATCGTTGATGTTATAATCCTGAAATGCAACTGCTAATCCAAACATGGGTGCATAGTTAAAAAGAAGAAACAGGATGACTGCCGGGAGCACAAATAGATACAACGTTCTGTGTTTCACCACATTCTTCCATGTCTCACTCCGAAACGCTGCACGAACCCCTGTTCGGAATGCAGAAACATTTGTCTGAGTGCCTTGTGCTTCCATCAGGTTGGTTCCCTTCTTTTTAAAATAAATAAAAAAGTAAACCATAAGACTGCCCAGCAAAACGATGCCTATCACAATTGCAGCAATTATTCCAACTGAAACATCTTCATCATAGACAACATAACCTATGAGACAACCTACGTCTTCATTGCTTAAAGAAATCTCATCGCCCTGTCCTCTAATCTGAACCGTCTTAACAGAGGGAGTCATCTTTACTGTATCGTCTCCGATGATCTCAATACCCTCGCCAGCATAATATGTAATCTTTCCCGGAAAAGTCATCTGCACGCTAGTAACATCATCCACACCCAGTACGAAAAAGGTGAGTATCTCGACATTACTCTTCGCCTTCTTCCCTTCAGAGATAAATGTGTCAATATCTATCTCTTCTTGGGAAACGCTTTTAGGCTGTGCTTTTAATGAGAGATCATCCTTGTCCTGCACCGTCATTAGACGATGCAGACCGTCTACCGTAATACCAGTCATATCTCCTTTGTTCCATTTTACTAAAGTTTGGTTTTTGTAATTAATTACATCCTCTGCTGCCGAGTTTTCTCCATCCAGATTCGGATTCACCAGATAATTTTCCAGATATTCGGAGAGTTTTCCAAGTTCAAATCTTCCATTTACTAAGAGCTTGTCAATCCGGCGAAATGCAATCTCTACAGAATATCCATTTTCGATTTCTTCAATGGATTTTACCACTAGCATATCGTTTCCGCTGGTCTGTGTATTTGCTGCAGAAGTACCGTTATAACCGATAATCTTCTCATTCAATGCCGCTTCAAATTCTTCTAACGGCTTATCACTCTCAAAGGTCAGAACGGCGCTGCCTTTTCCATTATGCTTTAAGTTCGCTTCAATACTCATGGAAAACCCACAAAGCACGAAAAACATTATTGTGCTCAGCAACAGAACTGTCAATAATCGCAATTTCCTTCTCAACATTCTCAATTTTATATTCTCCTATTACTATGGTTTCTCCTGTGTTTCTTCCTATGCCAAATTTAAGTAATGTTCATATCGTTTCTCCCCCTTTCATTCTTATCAGTGCAAACACCTTCTGTTTAAAACAATCATTGGTGTAATCCATATCTTCATCATTGCCTAGCCATTCCCCTTTCTCGGATATTAATTTTCATTAATCATCTGAGATTTTCATAAATTTCCGTTTGTATTCCGAAGGTGAAAGACCCTCTGTCTTTTTGAAAATCCGGCTGAAATAATGCACATTTTCAAACCCTACCTCCATGGCAATTTCTTTTATAGGCATATTGGTCGCGCGCATCTTTGCCTTCGCATACTGAATCCTCACAATGTTGTGATATTTCATGATTGAACAACCCATGACTTTTCGAAAAATCCGGTTAGCATAGTCGAAGGTAAGAAAAAACTCCTGCTCGATATTCTGGCTGGAAAGCGGTTCTGCGTAATGTTGTTCAATATAAGCCGCTATTTTCCGTGTAACATCATATGTTCTTTCCAAATTCTGTTCACTGCGATTAGCCTTTTGCATAGTAGTGGATTCCAGTTTCAGAAAAATTAAAGCGACAGCATTTGAAATTTCAAACCTCCGTTGTGGCGATTTACACTCGGTAGTGAGGATACTGTTCTGTAGAGCATCTGTTATGCTTTCAAGTAAAGTGTCTGAACTGATGTGGGTCTCCTGCCGAATGAGTACATTCAGAAAATCATAGCACTTGGAACTGAAGGAATCTGTCCTTATGCATTTTTCATGCTTCTTCCGCAACAGTTCGGTATATTCTGCCGCCTCAAGCTCCATTTCACAAACGCTGTCGGATTGGAAATGGACATAAAAATATTCACAAAAGCTGCTCTCCAAAGGCTCCTGGCTGTCGCCCTTTTGAAATAAATACACATCTCCAGACTTAAGTACTACCGTGTCATTGTTGACATTGAGTTTTAGGCTGCCCTTGACTATCACATACAAAACGTATTCCGTAACATAACGCGAATAATGGAGGCGCGGCGGTATCAACGTTTCCTTTCCAAGAAGTACGACTTTTAAAACCTCATTTAAATTAATTCGGAAACATTTCATGAGGATTCCCCCCCTGTATCCATAGTTGATGTTACTTATTAGTATATCGTAATTTGTGATTTTTATAAATGCACATTTCATACATTAGGTGCATAAAAGCGACTTTTTGTGCTTATAATTCTTCAAGCCATGGAGACAGGATAAAATTCTATTTTTCTTATTTGTACATGAATCTGTGTGGTAGAAACCTGCCCATCTGCTATCGTCAGAGCACACTGATATCCTTTTTTGCGAACATATCTGTCAATGCAAAAACTCTTTCTATCGCATGCTCCAGAGCAATGATATCCACACATGCTCCCTCTTTCAGACTTTCCCATTCTTTCCCCCCATTAAGTTCGCATATCCGGCGCAGAGGTTCTATACTGTAAACTTCTAGTACTCCGGTGTCAAAAAACCTTTCCTTGTACGGCCTGACCTCAATATTCCTGCAACTTCCTTAATCCGGTGACTTTATATGATTTCTCTGCCGGATTCTACGAATATTAATACCGTATTTCAATATTTGTTCCCCCGATTCCCGGTGTAACACCTCTTTCAATCATCGGTTTATTATCAACATGAGCGATAGCCCATTTATTCTTTGCTACGATTAGCTTGTCCTCCGGCCGTGCCTCAAGCTGAGTGTTGGTTCCTTTTGGGAGGACTACTACACAGCCAAAGCCATCGTCCTGCACCTGGCACGGACAGTAATGTGTCGTTGTGGCATAGACCTCTATCATAACACCCTCTGGCACATAAAAGGCGGTAAATTTTGTGGAATCGGTCTTTCCGTCCTCAATTTCCCACAGATGACCCAACAACAGCACGATAGGAGTCACGGCAATATTGATCTCGCTAGAGGTATGCCATTCCGTGGCATTTAAGAAAGAACTATGCCCCCAGCAATATCCAGTTTCTGTGGGCAGTGTCCCGAACACCTCGGTTCTAATCCGTTCCGCTATGGCAAGCTTCTCAAAGCTTTCCTCTGAGGGAAGATACCTCACCTCAGTTTCTGGCTTTTCTATAAGTTTTCCGGCTTTCACAATTTCCTTCGTATCAATATTTTTAATCACTCTTCCAAACTTACGGAATTCTTCATCCAGGACGGAATACATTTTGACTCCCGGATTTTTCGTTCTCAATGTGTTAAGCACGATTCGTCACCTTTCCTACTATTCTTCATATTTCCCATCTATTCATGTGGCCTGCGCCTGCCTTTGGGAATCGTTATTTCATCCCGGATTACTGCTCCTAATCTGCACCTAGCAGCCGAATCTTTTCAATAGCAAAAGCCTTAACACATTCAGAAACCTTTGCCATTACGACATCCAGAGGTGCACTATACGGTTCCAGTTCCTTATAACTTTCAATAAATGCGCAGCAGACATCCGTGCCGAAGTTAATCTTACGTATTCCCCCATGGATTGCCGCCTTAATCTGATCGTCCGGAACCCCAGAACCACCATGCAGGACGAGATGAGCATTTGTGGCAACGTGAATTTCAACGATTCTATCAACTGCCAGCACCGGAGTCTTGGCGTAATGACCATGCGCAGTGCCGACCATGATGGCCAGCGCGTCAATACCGGTTTCATTCACATACCGCATAGCATCGCCGACTTCGGTGTAAGCGTCCCAAGCCTCATCGTTTGTGGAGCCAATGTGACCAAGCTCCCCCTCCACACTGACGCCTGCTTCCCGGGCCATATCAACGACCTTTTTCGTTGCTTCGATATTTTCGTCGATAGGCAAGGTGGAAGCGTCAATCATAATTCCTGTAGCGCCGTATCGCATAGCACGGATACATTCCGGTATGCCAGCACCATGGTCTAGATGAAACGCCACAGGAGTCTTGAGTTGATTCATAACATCTAAAATAACAGGAGACATAAATCTCCCAGTGCCGGTGTTAAACAGACGGCTGTACATCTGGATAATAACGGGAGCCTTTGTTTCTTCCGCTGCCCTTACAACGCCCATCAGGGTCTCCAGATTATATACATTGAAAGCCGGAACTGCAAAACCGCCTTTTTCAGCCACATCAAGAATTTCTTTTAAACTGTATTGCATATTTAATTTCCTTCCTACATTACCGGATCAAATTTGAGAGTAGGCACATACTTACAGAACTCTTTAATCTCTTCCGTGAAGCTTCCCTCAATCTCAGATACATGATGAATGTACGGCCCTTCAATGAGTTTGCGTTCCCATGCATTAAGGTCATCAAAGCGGGCCCAGATATAGGTTCCGTTGGTGTACGGTCCCTCCGCGCTGTCACATTCGCCTGCAACGATGGAATAATTTCCGTGATCTTGGTCAATGCGGGCCACCGTGTAATGGCTCTTCTTTGCCTCGAAGTTTTCCCGCATATTAATACATCGACACGTCTCGCCCTCCTTGTGAACGGAATATGCGAACTGTCCGCAATGCCACAGAAGTTCAACATTTTTCTCCTCTGGATGACGGATGGTAAACTCACCGAACAGAGGCGGATTCTTTCCAAAAGAAAGCGATTTCAAGAGTACCTGTGTCATAGCTGCGTGAACATCGTTCTCACAACTAATAATATAACCTTCATCTGCCAGGAGTCCGTATGCCGTACATGGCATCGCGCCTACCAGAAGCTGCAGGGCGGACCAACACTCGGAAGAAATCGCATCCAGCTTAAATTCCTCAAACAAATCCTTAAAAAGCAGAACATAAGCATACTGTTTTTCTGCCGTCTCCTGAGACGCCTGGTCCATATCATACTTTGCACGAAGCATAGTCGCCCCCTCTTTCAGTTCTTCCGGACGGTTCCTTAATATGGTTCTGAACTTGTCCTGAACCACTGCAAGATTAATAGGCACCATATGAATATCAAAATACTCCATCAGCTGCCCTTCATTGAAAATAACGGAACAGAAAGGTCTGGGCCTTAACCCAATCTGTCCGATTCGCATGCCAACGAAGTTTTTCACTGCACATACTACCGCAGCAAAGCGCTTCAGTCCCTGCGCCAATGCTTCCGCATCCACCGGACAGTTTTCAATATAGGTAAAAGGTACATTCATCCTGGTAAGCTGACGGCTGATGCCGAACAATCCACACTGGGAATCGGTATAACGCATACCATCCACTGCAGGGGCATCATCCTGTGGGCCCCAGAGAAGTACCGGCTTTCCGAACTTTTTGGTCAGTTCCCCGGCCGCTTCCTCATTGCCAAAATTTGCGGCAATCAGGAAAATTGAATCCACCTTCTCTTTCCAAAAGTGTTCAGCAACCTTATCTACATCATCACAGGACCAAAGAACCTCTACATCGATCACACCTTTCAAATCCACGAATGATATGCTCTCCGTGGTGTAGTGTTCTTTGATATAGTCTACCGTTTTTCTGCCTCTTTCTTCCGCAATTTCCCAGTTGAACTGACCAGGGCGCGGTGTACAGTCGCGTCGTAATGGCACAAGGCCGATTCTGATATTATAATCAAGCATTTTTATCCTCCTCTAACGCATACTTTTCTATCAATCCATCTTAACTTATGATTCCACTCTTATAATGAGCCACACGCTCATCAATCTCGCTGTAGTCTATTTCACCAGTCTCCATAAATTTCTTTAAGACCTCCATCGTCGGAATACCCGAACGGCCTCCGGGACGCGTGCATTTGATCGCGGATGTGGCTGTTGCCAGCCGAGCACATTCTATCACGTTCATACCCTGCAGGTACGCATAATCAAAGGCGCCATGGAATACATCTCCCGCGCCTGTTGTATCAACAACCTTCACAGAAATTGCGGGAATCTCAAAATATCCCTCCGCAGAGACCCCTCGGCAGCCGTCGCCGCCAAAGGTGAAAATTACAATCTCGCAGCCTTCCTCACGCAGGGTATTCATATTCTTTTCGTATTTTCCAGCATCAAAGCCCAAATTTTTGCACATTGCCTCATAATACATCTCTGATCCGATGAAAATATCGAAACACTTATAATTCTCATACACAAAAGGCTTGTAATAGGGCGCATCAATACTGACCTTTCCGTCAGTTTCATGGATCCACCGGCATGCATCTATTACTGCAGAAGTGATAAGCCCTGTGTGTAGCATTCTGGCAGATTTGATATATTCTTCCACCAGCATTTCCGAAGTTATCTGTTCAAAATCGCCATGCTCCACGAAGAACTCTTTTCCTTTCACATCACATTCTGTAACACAAATGGAAAAATTACTCTTTTTCCCTTTTCTAACATACATTTTCGATATATCCACCCCGTTGTACTCCAAATCGGATAAGGACATTTTTCCAAACAGGTCATCCCCAACCGAACCTATGAGGGAAGTTCTTAACCCCAGTCTTGCTGCGGCAACCACGGCGGTGGCCACATTTCCACCTCCTTGAAAGCAGTGCTCCTGCATGGGACAGTTAGTATTGGACTCCGGTAGCTTTCCAATCTTCACTACAAGATCAAGGAACGGATCACCGAAACCGATAATATCTATTTTTTTCTCTTTCAATCTACACCCCTCCTACATTTCATAAATAAAACTTATGGAATTATGGACAGGAACTTAATATCATAGTATTCCTCTAAGGATACTTTAGATTTATCACATCCTATCCCTGACTGCTTGGCCCCCGCATGGGGTGAAAATTCACTTCCTATTCCGCCGTTGACAAATATCTCTCCTGCCCTAACGCCCTCAAAATATCTGCTCATCTCTTTCGCATTATGACCAAAGAAATAAGCGGAAAGTCCAAAAATCGTATTGTTTGATTTCTCAATGGCTTCCTCCAGATTCGAGAAAGACTGCAAAGGAATGATGGGCCCAAAGATTTCTTCCCTAGAAACACGCATATCATCCGTAACATCTATAAGAAGCGCAGGTGTGATATAGTTTCCATACTGAAAATCTTTTGGAATCTCACCACCCATAACAAGTTTTGCCCCGCCCTTTACCGCGTCTTCAATGAGTTCCAGCATCCTGTCCCGTGCCTGTCTGTTGATGACAGGACCCATGATATAACCCTCATCTTTCCCTCTGCCTAGCTTCACCCTGCCCAGTTCCGTCGCAATCTTTTCGCACATCTCCTTATAAATGCTTTCGTGAATATAAATACGGTTATAATTCACACAGGTCTGTCCAGCAAATCCGACTTTTTTCGCTACGATATTTGCGGCCACCTCATCCAAATTCACATCTGGCATCACCACTACCGGTGCATTTCCGCCGAGTTCCAGAGAATATTTTTTCAATGAAGTGACACTCTGCTGCATGAGTTTTAAGCCTGTCTCATAAGAACCTATGAGTGTGATCATTCTGGGAATATCACTTTCATTCAGAGTTTTTGCCACCTCCCCCGAAGGTCCTGAAACAATATTCATAACGCCTGCCGGAAAACCAATCCGTTCCGCAATGACTCCAAGATAAAGTGTCGCCAGCGGAGTCTCAGAGGATGGTTTGATGATGCAGGTACAGCCGGAAGCGATGGCTGGCGCTAGCTTAATGCTTGCGTTCCCAAGAGGATAATTCCATGCCACATGGCCCACAGTCACGCCGATAGGCTGCTTTGTTATGATTTGATAATTCTGTTTTCCAGCAGTCCGCAGGTTTGGAAGCACCGTTCCCTCAACCCGCTTTGCCTCCTCCGCATAAAAAGACAAGCTGGTCAGAAGCCAGTCCACATCCCCACAAGCAGCTGCATAAGGCCTCCCTGATTCTGCAGATACCAAGTCAATGAGATAATCCCGCTCTGCTGTGCAGGCTTCTTTCAATTTATAGAGCCATGCTGTCCTTTCATTGACGGAGGTCCTTGACCATGTCTTAAAAGCTTCGTTTGCATCATGCAACGCCTGTTTTGTCTGTTCAGCGGTGGCGCAGCCGACCGTCCCTATGACCTCACCTGTTGCCGGATCCGTTACATTCATGAGCCTGCCTTGTCCTTCCACAAGTTTACCACCTATGTACTGTTGATACATTTTCTGATCTCTCCTTTCGCTCTCCCGATGGAAAATTCCATTTACCGCCGAATTCCTGTCCCTGGTCCAGCATAGGATCTTCCTTTCGTTTTTTTTGCTATAATTTTCCATCTGCTCTCATCTGGTTCCGAAAACCTTTGAGTCCCCGGGCTCCGATGAATTTTGCGGCAGATCCAAGTTCTTCCTCAATTTCCAGGAACCTGTTGCCTCTGGGGCCTATGGCACTCTCCCGCACGGAGCCAGCATTGATTCCCACCGCATAATCGGCAATTGACGCTCCCTCACCACGACTATCAGAAGGCATAACGCCATACCCGAACTTATATGCATACTGAATCATTTCAAGCGCCTCGGAAATGGTGCCAATCTGATTTACTTTCACCAGAATTGCGTTTGCCGCATCCTTAGATATCCCATATGCTACACGTTTAAGATTCGTGGTGAACAAGTCGTCTCCCACAATCTGGATTCCGCATTCCTTTGTAAGCGCGGCAGTAGTATCATAATCATCCTCATTGAACGGATCCTCTATAATGACAAAAGGATAGTCTTCAATAATCTGCATATAGAAATCATAAAGCTGTTCTTTTGTCTTGGGCATAGAATCGAACAGGCCGTAATACTTTCCGTCTTCCTTGTTGTAGTAAGTGTCTGTAGCCACATCCATCTGGAAGCCAATCTTCCTTTCATAGCCCGCCTCACAAATGGTAGCGAGCATATCCTCCCAAATTTCTCTGTCGCAACTGTAGACACCAGCAGGAATGGATATGAAATCACGTACATTGGGTATACCTCCGAACCGTTTCTTCATTTTTTCTGCCCAGCGTGTATGAACATCCCAGCAGGCATAGGAAGCATCGGAAAAATTCTCAAAGCCGAAAGCCATGATGGATATGGTGGGCTTTCCGCCTGGTGTGGTGATTCCCCCGCCGTAACGCTCGTCTCCTGCTGCCATGGCAACACCGGGAACCGGCAGGTACATAGCTCCTACGCCTCCGATGTGACGGTACAATGGAATTCCCAGGGCATTGGCACCGGCCTTTAAGACTGCGGCAGAAGTTGCTGCCGTTGCATTTCCGCCCAGACGAAGTTTTGCATCCGGTATGATTGCCAGCATCGCCATATCCACAGCTGACTGGCAGGCAGCATCCATTCCGATAATAACGGGTGCAATCACATTGTTCACACTATCAACTGCCCGGCCTACTCCCTTACCACGGAACTTTGTGCCCCCGTCAAAGGTGAAATCCACCTCATGGGTACCAATGGATATGCCGGAGGTACACATGGCCCGCCCCGTTGCGCCGTTCTCTGTAGTGACGATTACCTCAACTCCAGGATTCCCACGGTTTGTATAGACCTGATGGGCCTTTACTGCTTTGATCAATGTGCCTGTCATAATATCCTCCTATAAACGTTATTTTTCTCTATTTCATAATCAGAATAATTCTAAGATCCAGTGCCGAAACGCCCTTTTCTGCATCTACGCCACAGTCCAGCTTCCAAAGAGGCCCGCTTGTTCCATGTGTCTTCAAACTTTTCCAAAGATCCAGCCCTGCCTTTTCGGCTTCCTGCAAAGTATAGCCGTCCACAATAGCGCCTGCCAGACATTCGGGTGCGCCTGCCACGGAAAAACCGCCGGGACCATCTGTGCCGTCCGTATCTACCGCCCCCATCACAATGCGTTCATTTCCCGCAATTTTTGTTGCAGCGGCAAGACAATATTCCTGATTGCGCCCGCCGATTCCCAGTTCCTTTCCCACGGTAACGATATTCTCCCCAGAGGACATAAGTACGATGGGCGGTTGAAAGGGCTCGCTCATGCGCTGTGCACACAGTGCCAGGTTCGCATCCACGAATCCCGCTTCCCTGGCTTCCGCCTCCATGTATTCCGAAAGCATAACGCAACGGTATCCCAGTTCATCGGCCTTCTTTCTTACCGCCGGGTAAACGGTTGCGTCTTTGAAAATAAGTCCAAAAAATCTTGAATGAAAAGATTCATATTCCTCCACGGACATATTTTCGTTATGCGGTCCCTCCGTCAGTAAATGATTTTTTATGGAAGCCGGTGTATCTTCCCATGCATTCCACTTTTTCAGAATACGGATACAATCCTCGTAAGTGGAGGAATTGGCAATGGTAGGGAAGAACGAGTTGTTCCTTAACATATCAAAATACGACGCCCGAAGAACCGGTGTGTTCATTTTTGAGGGATCAGCGATAGTCATATGTATCATAGTCGCCGGTTGAAATATCCTTGTGATTCTTCCTCCTTTCAAACGATCAATATGGGTGCGGATCTGATTCAGGTCGCTGGTAGGCACACCTTTTTCGATCTGCATCATATGAGTAAAATCAGCTGTTTCCTGAATAGTAATGTTGCCTGCCGGATAGGTGAACAGGGAACCGCAGCCACTGCCAAAAATTGTAAATACCAAATCCCGCTCAGTGACATTCTTCGCCAGTTCCTCTATTTTTCTGCATCCTGCCACACAACAGGCATCCGGAACGGGATGCCCCGCCAGCGTCACACCTATTTTTTTACAGATAATCTCCTCTCCATGTTTTCCGATAACATGGCCTGCCGTGAGAGAATCGCCCAAGACCTCCTCCATGGCAAGAGCGGCCCGCTGAATGCCTTTGGCGGCGCCAATCACAAAGATTCTGTCATAATCTTTCAAATCATACACGGCTGCACCGCGGTGTGGATCCCCTTTCATTTCAAAGCCCCGGTCATCCAATATAATTTTATTGTCTTTGAACTGTACGAACTCTTTCACTCTGTAATACGGATCCAAAGAGTCCAGCCCGGCATCCAGAAGTTCCGCCACCACTTTCCGACCTTCTCTGTTGCCGTGACCCGTAAGTCTGTCTTTGTTCTTTATTCTCATAAGATTTACCCCTAAAATAAGATATGATCCGGATTAGGAACTTCACCACAGCTTCCCGTCAGTCCAGAAATAATATTCATATCCTGTGCAGAAAGTTCAAAGTCAAAGATCTCGGCATTCTCCTTGATTCGCATGGGGTTAGCTGATTTTGGGAGTGAAACAAAACCATTTTGCAAGCACCACCGCAGGCAGATTTGCGCGATGGATTTCCCGTATTTTACAGACATCTGCTTCATCCGGGGGACCTCAAAGATTGTGCCTGTTCCAAACGGACTGTATGCCTCAACGACAATATTGTTCTGCCTACAGTAGTCCACGATTTCCGGTTGCGTAATGCCTGGGCAAAGTTTGAGTTGATCTACCATCGGCATAATCTCAGCAGTTTCTTTCAGTGCCTCTATATGGTGTGGCATAAAGTTGCTGACACCGATGGCCTTAATCTTTCCTGCCTTATAAAGTTCTTCGAAAGCCTTCCATGTACCCTGCACGGACTCCTTCCAGGTAGTACGGTACTGGATTGGATTGGGCCAGTGAACCAGATACAGGTCAAGATAGTCAAAACCCAGTCTCGCCAGGGTGCCCTCAAAGGCTTCCTTGGTCGCTTGATATCCGTGATCTGCATTCCGAAGCTTGCTTGTCACAAAAATCTCTTCTCTGGGAAGGCCGCTGTCCCTGATACCCAGCCCGACGCCCCGCTCGTTACCGTAAGCAGCTGCAGTATCAATTAAGCGATAGCCCAGTGCCAGTGCGGAGAGAACTGCAAGCCTTGTGGTGGCATTATCATCCTGCCAGGTGCCAAGTCCCATGCTTGGGATCTCATAGCCGTTGCTGATTTTAAATGTGTCTGTCAATGATTTCATATTTTCTCTCCCACTTTATTTTACCGCTCTCTGCTTCAAAACATCCGCAATAGCGTCCCTTGTATTCCGGGTAATTTGTTCATAATCCTTGTTTGCAAGTGCGTTATAATCCGCGAACATCCAGTCACCGCCTGCTGCTAGCGTATTCCTATGCTGAAGCAGCGGAAGAAAATTTTGGGAATCCAGGCCGCCTGTTACCACCCATTCGATACTTCCAAAAGGGCCGTTATTGAACTGAGCAAGCATTTCATTCCCGCCCATCTGATATACCGGGAAAAATTTCACCACATGCAGTCCGTAATTTAAAGCCATCATAATCTCCGTAGCAGTCACGCAGCCCGGCAGAACAGAAATATCATTCTTTAGACAGTGTTCCACCACTTCTCCGTTAAATCCAGGCATAACAATAAACCTCGCACCTAAGTCGATTACTTTTTTTGCTTGCTCCAGGTTCATGACGGAACCGGCTCCCACAATCACTTCCGGAGCATAGGCTGCTATGTTATTCAGATGTTTTAGAGAATCTTCATTGCGCATAAGTACCTCGCAGACCGGAAGACCTCCCTTGGCTAATGCCTTTGCTGCAGGAACTGCCGCGTCGATTTCAGGCGCCACCATAATAGGGCAGATTCCTGTTGTTTTTAATATACTATATAATGTTTTTTCCATTTTAATTTATCTCTCCTCGTTTTATCCACGGTATTATTTCATTTATATTTTTGTCCCATTCCCATTGTTTGGTGCATTCAAGTCCTGCTCTTATTTAATTCACATAATAGGAAAAACTATACCCGTTGATTCCGATAACTGCCGCAAACTGTCTACCATGGCGTCAGTAAGTTCCATCTCTCCGCTGGCCAGTACCTGTTCTCGTCTCTCCCATTCCATTTCACCCGGAAGATAGATTTTGTCGGCCTTCTTTGCCTTTGGGCCTTTCTTCAATTCATCTGCCATCTGCCAAATACGCTGTATGAACATGTCCATAGGCATCATCTTGGAAATGTCAATGGCGATGAATGCATGTCCTGCGTTATTCACAGAAGACAGTTCCAGGTTCCAGCTAGCGACTTCACTCAATATTCCAGCTCCAGTCAAAACTGACGTCAACAGTTCCACAAGAACTGCCAAGCCATACCCCTTGTGTGCCGCCATGGGTTGAAGGCTTGCTTCCTCTGGAAATTTGAAAGCATCCTTCGTAGGCTGTCCTTCTGTATCCACTAGCCAAGTGTCTGGGATTTCCTGTCCCTTTTCCCGGGCCATGATTACTTTCAACGCCGCAACATTGCTCAATGCAATATCAAGAAAAACGCTTTTTCCATTTCCCAAAGGAGCTGCAAAAGCAAAAGGATTCGTACCGATTGCAGGCTTGCAGCCGTTTGGCACTGCCATAATCGGATCCGCATTGCTCATGGACAGACCGATCATTCCTTCCTTTGCGGCAAGATTCGCATAATAGCCAGCCGCACCAAAATGGCAGCTATTTTTCACTCCCACGTAGGCAATGCCTGCTTTCTTCGCCATTTGAATGGCCAGATTCATGGCCTTGTAGGACGAAACCATCCCGACGGCCTTATTGCCGTTGATGATTGCCCATGCAGTTCCCTCCCTTTCAATGGTGGGCTCCGCCTTTGCGTCAAGACCCCCTGCTTTCATTTTCTGTATATACTGATTCAGATTCCGGGTTCCGTGTGTCATTACGCCGAAGGTATCCGTAGTAATCAGTACATCAGCGACCGTGTTAGCATCCGTCTCACTCATCCCGGCACTTAACAGGGCTTTTACAGAAAACTCTTTCAAATCATTTAATTTGATTTTTTTCATTCTTTCTCCTCCTGATGAATCAGTTTACTTATATTAAAATACTTCATCCCCAAAAAGCCAATGCACATTACTGTTATTTTCGTACACAAAAACAGCTTTCTGCCATCCCTGTGCTTTACTTATCATTTTTACTGTGTGATAATAAGCTGGCCCGGATAGTTTGCCTGTACAAAAAATGTCGGGATGTCTGTTTGCTGTATATTCATCATAGAAAAAGGAGAGAACAAAAATGAGAAATACCTGCAATTTTAATTTAAAAGGAAAGACCGCCATTATCACAGGCGGTGAGCGAGGAATCGGCCTTGAAATCGCAAAAGGCTATGCAGCTGCAGGGGCCGACATCGTGATTGCCGGTATACTTAACGAAGAATTTGAAAACGCAAAAAAATTCATTGAAGAAGAACATGTGAAATGTCTATGCATATATACCGATGTATCGAATGAATCAGAGGTCAAAAGTATGGTAATGCGTGCAAAAGATGAATTCTCACATATTGATATTCTGGTGAACAATGCCGGTATCAACCGGCAGTTTCCGGTGGAGTCCATGCCGTTAGATGTATGGCAGAGCATTATAAATGTAAATCTTACCGGTGTCTTTCTGGTAAGCCGGGAAGTCGGTTCCGTTATGCTTAAGCAGGGGCAGGGAAATATTGTAAACATCACTTCCATGTCCGGTCTAGTAGTGAATCCCCTTCCCCAGACTCAGTGTGCATATAACAGTTCAAAAGCCGGCGCTATCATGCTCACAAAAGTCATGGCTGTGGAATGGGCACAAAGAGGCATCCGTGTGAATGCCATTGCTCCAGGATTTATGCGCACACCCCTTACCCAAAATAGATTGAGCAATCCGGAGGATCCCGCAGTAAAGAAATGGCTGGAGGGCACACCCATGAACCGAATTGGCAATCCTTCTGACCTGGTGGGTTTGGCACTGTATTTTGCAAGTGATGCTTCAGCCTACACTACCGGCACGGTGGTATCTGTAGACGGCGGCTACACCTGCCTGTAATCCGGCTTCTCTTTCTTCAATGTTTACACTCTTGGCTAGACATAGAGAACTAATTTTTCTTTTCTGTGCGCAGCTCGGAAGTTGAAAAGTACCCTATAAACTGAAATTTTTCATGCCCAGTCTATAGGGTACTTTTTCGTTCTCACATTATGCTTTATAAATATAATCCCATACACCTCAATGGGCGTTAATGTTCCTTCCTTAGCCCCAGTATGATTATAACAACTCATCCAAAGAGGTTGGGCAATCCCGAGAATCCGGCAGAAAAATGGCTGGAGGGCACATCACTAAACCGGATTGGTAATCCTTCTAACCGGGTGGGATTGGCGCTGTATTTCGCAAGTGACTATCATAATCCACTAATTCCCGGTATTAATATCGGTTAATTTCTGCTTTCAGACTATCTCCTATTTTGTAAACAACACGAAATACTGTCTGCTTTTTACCGCTGTCATAGTCAAATGCTACAGGTTTCCCATTCACATAAATGCTCTCAGGTCTTTTCCCAAACACACGACAAATAATATCAGCCGTATAATTCTTGTCATAGCTGTCTGAAAGAGTTGTTATTGTGATTTCATTTGCATCACAGCCAAATCTGATAATATTGTTTTTGCCGTCCTGCCAGGAAATATCATTGCCTTCGTCATTATAAAAATCGAACTCCCTCCTCTCTCTAGCTGCAAAAAAATAGACCGTAAGCGATGAATAATCAAGATCTGCCGTTTTTGCCGGATTCGTCGCTGTTGGAATAATAGAGCCCTCTTTCGCAAACATCGGCAGTATTTCAAGTGGCACTTTACAGTGAATCGTCTGGTTTCCCTCGTATACATCAAAGCTGTTAAGATCAATCCACCTGCCTTTGGGAAGATATATCTCCTTGTCTGCGATGAGATCGTTGTTGTTACTCTTTTCAACCACCGGCGCTATCATAAGTGCTGGGCCAAAGCCATACTGATATTCGCAGGGATAAGTCTTTTCATCTTTTGGGTCAAAGAAAAACAACGGGTACATCAGCGGCATTCCGGTTTTTACCGCATGGTATGCCATACTGTAAATATAAGGGATAAGACGATATCGGAGACGAATAAATTCACCAGTAATTTTAAGCGCTTTTTCCCCGAATGCCCATGGTTCTGTTCTTCTGCCGTGCGCGCGGGCAAGCGGTGCCATAACACCCCACTGATAAGAGCGGATAAAGAATTCCTCATCGGGTACCTGCGCAGGGAAAAAACCTCCCACATCTTGAGACCAGAATGGGATTCCGCAAAGCCCTGCGCCCTGTCCGCCTTTCACAAGACATCTTGTTCCAATAAAGCTTGCCGGCTGATCTCCGCCCCAGGTGACTGGATATTTTCCACTGCCTGCAAAACCGGTGCGTTCCCAGATAATTGTTCTACGGTTCGGATAAAACTCCTGTTCTATCCCCCGGATTGCAGAAGCAAACATAAGAGGATAGAGATTATGAATTTCACTCCCGGATTTTCCCCTGTGGGATATGATGCGCTCAGGCACCTCAAAAGTATCTCCGCCATCAAGTTTAAAACCGTCCACACCGATTTCAAGTAGCGGCTTTATTTTTTTTCTGAGCCATTCCAACATAGTATCCTTCTCAAAATCCATAAGGCCTGAGGCATAGCCGCACCAGCTATGAGAGCGCAAAAACTTACCATCTTCTCCCAACATAAACATGTCTTTTTCCAACCCCTCTTTGTATAATTCTTTTGACTTTGTAGGACCAAAAGGGCACATCCATGCAATAAGATGTGTATCATGCTCCTTCAAAAATTTCATGAATTCATCCGGGTTCTCAAAACGATCACGTCCCCATTCCATATCACCTTTCATATCATGCCATCTGTCAAGACACAAAACATCCAGCGGTATTCCCTCTTTTTCATAACGGCTGACCACATTAACACATTTTTCCTGTGTGTCAACCGTAGGACCTGCACCTGCCTGCCAAAAGCCAAATGCCCATTTCGGAGGCATCATAGCCCTGCCGGTAATTGCAGTAAATCCAGATATGACATCAGCCGGTATTTTACCCGAAATAAAGAAAAAATCAATTACATCGGTATAAGTATAAAGAAGCGCTGTGTCCCTCACGGAAGCCCCCATATCAAAAATGCTGTGATAAGAAGAGTTTAGATAAAGCCCATAGCCAGCAGTACTTATATAATATGGCACATAAACATCACACCTTTCGATATCATGGCAAACCCAGATATCTTCACGACTTCCTCTTTTATCAAGATGGGGTTGTCCGTTTTCATTTATTGCAAAAATGTGTTCATTCTCTGCTAATTTTACGGAAAGACCACCGAATTCTTCTCCCATCATCGCTTCATTATTCTGAAGAAACAACGGTTTCTTTTCCTCATCATAAACACTTATATATATCGGATTTAAATTCACATAAAGCGTATTATCACCCAGGCAGTAAGAAAGTCTTCCTTCCTCCTCTGAAAGCTTTTGAGGACAAACCGTTTTCAAATTTTGACTAAGTTGATCCAGGCAATATACATCCACGTATTGTTCTTTATCTGCGGGGTACTTAAACCGGAAAATTCCGTTTTCAAAAAAGGTAAGTCTCGCTTTCTTTCCGTCAGAAAGATTAAATGTAACAGAATCCCTGCTCTCCATAACAGAAATAACATCCGGCATACATTTCAGGCTATGAAGCCCTAATTCCTTAGGCATTGCGTCAAGTTCGGTAGTATATGCATCATCTACCCGTATCTCCCCATCAATTCCTACTCCGGCACTTCTCGTAACAACAGCAAACAACCGGTTCTTTCCGGGAATAAAAAACGATTTCGGCACCAAGTATCTGACTGTTGCCTCGGAAGAATAGCTCCTTCCTGCCAGACTTCCATTTACATAATAATCAATCCCATTGATATGATATTGATACCCTAAATCGAGAATTAAAAAGTTTCCATCCCCTTCCAGCACCTCTTTTGAAACCTCAAAGGAGGTACAATAGCAGTTGTGTCTGTCATGTTCGATATAATCAATGCCGTCCTTCATTTTTAATTGCTTATGATAACCTCTCAAAATTTTTCTTTCTTCTTCGCTTAAAGAATTATCTGTCCATTTTAAATTAATTTTCATTCATTTCTCCTCCTGATAAATCAGTTTACTTATATTAAATTACTTTATCCCCAAAAACTCAATACACATTACTGATATTATCGTACACAAAAACCGCTTCTTGTCAACCGTTCTGCTATCATCCGGAATTATTCTTCCGCTACAAAAACGAAACGTCCGGCAATCCTTTTTCTCTATGTTTATATGTATGGCTAGAATTACGGTTTTTTATGAATGAAATTGTATTTTTTCTTCTGCCGTTATTATTTTCAAGTGGAAATTCACTTCACCTGTCACCATGACAGGTACCACCTGCCACCGCATTATGGTGTTCCGCGTCCTCATAGAGAAGCTTCTCTCTTACAAAAAAGGTTATGATCTCCATCTCCCGGTCCAGGAATCTTTCCTCCAAAAGATACGCGTAGGTCCGTCCATAAAATGGGGGCCATTCCCCGCCGGACAAGTCCACTCCGTCCCCCTCTATCTTCCCAAGCAGCGTGTATTCCCTTTCCTTCAGATTGTCCACAACGTCCTTCAAATCCGCCTTCTCAAGGACAGAAGGATCCCAAAAGTCCTCGTTCCCGAAAGTCAGATTGTCTTTTATGCTGATCTGATATTTCGAATAATCCTGGTAAACCAGCGAAAACATATTTCGCAGCTGATTGTCCGTATAAAGCCGTATATCCCTGCCGTTTAACCGGATCGTTCCCTCAAACTCCTTATAAACTCCCGTAAGAAGCTTAATCAGCGTGCTTTTCCCGGCCCCGTTGATTCCCACCAGGGAGTAGCTTTTCCCTTTTTCCAGAGAGAGGTTTAAATGCCGCAGGATATAACGGTCCGTTCCGGGATACCGGAAGGAGAGGTTCTCGATATCCAGGCGCTCAAACACCTCCGGCTGACGGGTATATTCATGGTAGGTCTGCTCCTGGGGCATGGACAGAAACCGGTCCAGATCCGTAAGAAATTCACATTGCCCCGCAACATCAAAAATCAAATCGGAAAAAGTCTGCGCCAGCCGCTTGACAAAGGCAATCAACGCGCCGGACAGGGAGATGAACACCCCCACCGAGAGTGTCCCCGCAGATACCCCCTGCACCATAAACACAATCACCACCGCTGCAAAGAACAATGTCCTCCAAATAAACCTTCCGGCCCCCTTTGAAGGAGAGAACCACCAGCGGGGCCGCCAGCACAACGGTGACCACACCCACCCAGACGTTAAATTCCCCGATGATTTGAAATAGTCCGGCAAATTCGATGACCAGGGATAAAATCGTACTGAAGCTTAAGAGAACGCCCGCCATCTGGCTCTCCGCTCCCTTCGTCACCGTCTCCAGCAGATCATTGTTTTCCTCTTTCTCCAAATCGGCCATGGTAAGATCGGACCTTTTCAGCAGCAATTCACGTCCCAGGAACAACTTCATGTACATCTGGATTTTTGCCAGGAAATACTGGGCGATTGCCCCGCTCATCTGCCGGTATAAATAAGCCAGGGACAGGGCCCCCAGAAAAAACAGGATTCCCCCTGTGCTTCTTATGTATATCTGAATATTGTCGATGATATCGGCCACCAGATTTACCAGCAGAGGGCTGATAAGTCCGTTCCCGATATAAATGAAAACCACAACAAAACTTGCCCCAAAGCAGGTCCGAAAGCACCTGCCCAGGGCCCCAAAATACTTTTTCAACATTTTCTCATTTTACGGCTAACATGTAGCTGTCCTCAATCCGTCGGCAGATTTCCGTTGTTGGCACGGTTCCATCAAGAATCATCGTATACCAGCTTTTTTTGTTCATGTGCCAGCCCGGAAAATACCGCCTGTTATCTATGGTGTCTTTCATACGTTCCGGAGATAAGCGCAGGTCAATGATTTCTGCAGTTTCATCTGCCTCAAGCCCCAGCTTTCTTTTGGAAACCGTCATAATGATTCCATACCATTTTTGGGTATCCTTTCGCCGCCATATGGCATTGCCGGAGGATTTCTCCCACAAAAATTCCAGCTCATCACCATACGTTTCCCGCACATACTGAATGACAGCGAGGGTCTGTTGGTTGTGGAATACATCCGGCTCAAAGCATTTTTCGGAAATCTCCGCCAAAACCTGTCCGCACGCGGCCCGAACCTCCCCCACAAAGGCTCCTGCAGATGATGGAACTTTATAAAGGACATATTCCTCTTTGGTTGCGCAGTCTATCATCTGTGTGGAAACTACGCCATGGTCTGTGATAAAAACATATAGCAGAAATTGTCCGTTCATTACAGGCTTTCGATATTGATAGCCGTCTCCCTGTTTCTCAAAACCATAGCTGATAAGCCTGGAAACGTTCATTTTCCGCCACTTGAAATATTTCTCCTCGAACATGCTATTCCTTCCGTCTACATAGTTTTTATAAGAATCTTGACATCATAGGGCTCCATCGCAATTTCTTCTCCCGCCGCGTATTCCATACCTGTTAAAATATCTTTCACTTTCATTTCGGGAACAAAAGACGCCGGCTGACCGTCATGTTCCAGCGCAATGTATCCCTGCTGTCTGCCACTGCGGCGTACCGCCGTTACCGAAGCAAAATGTCTCAACTGCTCTACACCGCTTTCTTTGCATGCAATTTCCATCACCCGCATCATGTCCTGCCTGTCTGGAAAGGTTCCCACCAGAATAACACAGCCATTTCCTACTTTTACCTTTGCCACAAGCGCTTTTCCAATGGCTGTAGAATATCCCTCCGATACCCTCGCCAAAACCTCCGCGTTTTCCGGCACATCATATAACTGAAGCCATTCATTCGCAATAAATTCCTCCCCGTTCGACCATACTGCTTTCATCCTGTGCCCCGCGTCAGGAATCTGGTAGGTGAGCGTCACTCCCGTCAATTCCTCCACCATCCCCATGGCACGGTCTTTGTAGTGGGCACCGATGTCATTGCGAATATCCGTCATGGGTCCCACAACCCAGACGCCTCCATTTCGTACCCAATCGGCAATTCTGCTCTGTAAATTCGCCTCCTCCAGGGTCAGCATAACGGGCGATACCAACAGCCGGTAATCAGCCAGCTCCTTTCCCGCCGCGATCACCTCCGGCCGCAGCCCGGCTTGTGCCATTGGCTGATAAAAATACTGCTGCACCCGGTACAAATATGGCGTAAAAATCTCCCCAGCTCCGGCTCCCGGCTCCGGTACGATCTCCTGTACGGCCTGCAGGCCGCTGTTTGTGGAAGAGACATGCAGCGCAACCTTTGTCTCCACCTGGGTTCCCGCTATGAACTCCGCGGCCTTTGCAAATTCCTCGGCGGTCTTTTGGACTTCCGTAAAGACCGGAAGGGGCCGGCCGGCTGCGGACATGACGGATCCGTGCATCAGCTCGTGACCTGCCCAGTGCTGTCTCCACAGCCAATACATGTTGATTTCTCCCCCCAGCGCTATGGGCAGCCAGGAATTTACCCGGCAGAAACCATCCGGCTTCACGGACTGTCCGATACAGGTGGAACCATTCCAGCAGGTAGCCGTTTCCGTATTCCAGAAGGGACGATTTTTCAACGGACGAAGCAGGTCAAACCAGAAGGACACATCCTTTAAATTTTCTTCCGTGTTATAATGATTAAACTGCATCACATCCAGGAACTTCGCCATTTTTTCATAATCGATTCCCATCATCGGCATCATATCCGTACCAATCGGTTTATCCGAATAGCTGCGCAGCACCTCCGCCTGCCGCTTAATAAATCCAATCTGGCTGTCCGCCTGAAACTGGCGCCACTCAAACAACAAATGGGGATTGTGCCAGGAACGCTCCGGAGCCGGTATCTGCTCAAATCTGTCATAAGCCTGGCTGAACAGATTCAGATTCCACCTTTTGTTTAACTGCTCAATGGTTTTATATTTTTCCTCCAGATAGGCATGAAATTTGTCCACGCAGGACGCGCAAAAACAGCCATCTTCCTGCACGTAAATCTCATTGTCAATCTGCCAGCCAAGCAGCGCCTCCTCCCGGCCAAATTCCTGGGCCATTTTCCCGGCAATTCGGAGGGAATACTGATTATAGGTGTCGTTATTGGAGCAGCAATGCCGTCTGCCTCCGTGTGTTTCCGAAAGATGGGCGTTGTTCCGTCTTCGCATATCCGGGTCCAGCTCTTCCAACCAGATGGGCGGCGTGGCCGACGGCGTTCCCAGTATCACCATGATTCCGGCCTTCTTCAATCGTTCAATGACCCTGTGCAGCCAGTCAAAATGAAACTCTCCTTCCCTTGGCTCCATACAGCGCCAGGCGAATTCCGCTATGCGGATGACTTTCATTCCGGCCTTTTTCATCCATTCGATATCCTTCTCCTGCTCCGCTTCGTCCCAGTCTTCCGGGTAGTAAGCCGCTCCCAGCATGGGGATATGCTCCCACCTCTTCCAATCCTTTTCTTTTTCCATAAATGACCTCTTTTCTGCCCCCGGGTTCCCGCGCTCCTTATCCACACAGTTTCCTTTTGGCTTTTTTCTACATTATAAAGCCTGCGGCCACGCTAGTCAAAGGAAAAATCGAGGTTATTTTACCCCTTGACATACCGGCTCTTTTGATGTTTATAATGGTATGTCGCAGGCGAGTCCATAAGAAGCCGCGCATCATCACATCAAACAAATGAGAGGTTATTTAAAAATGAGAAAAGAATTTTGCCGCTATATTTTCCCGGCCATGTTTTCCTTCCTGCTGACCGGTATTTACTCCATCGTAGACGGTATTTTCGTGGGAAACGCAGTGGGAGACAACGGACTGGCCGCTATCAATATCGTCTGGCCCCTGGTGGCACTGATTATCTCCCTTGGAACCGGTATCGGCATGGGAGCCTCCGTGATCGCTGCCTTAAACCGCGGCGCCGGAAATGAAAAGAGAGGCAAATTGGCGGAGGGCAATGCCTTTTTTATGATCGTGGCAGGCACTTTGCTCCTGATTGCCATCCTGGCCCTTTCCCATACATTTCTGCTGAACATACTGGGGGCAGAAGGGATCATTCTCACCTACTGCCAGCAGTATCTTCGGATTCTCCTGATGGGAAGCATCGCGCAGGTTTCCGCCACCGCCCTGCTGCCCTTGATCCGCAACCACGGCGCTTCCATCTTCGCCATGATTGCCATGGCCCTTGGATGTCTGACCAATATCCTTCTGGACTGGCTCTTCGTGTTTGAGTTCCGCTGGGAACTTCGGGGCGCCGCTGTCGCCACCGTTTGCGGACAGGTGCTGACACTGATCTTATGTGTTGGATTTTTTGCGAGAAAACCTTACCGGGATGTGTTCCATAATCTGAAGCCGGATTTTGCTTTGATAAAATCCATTATAAAAGTAGGCGTTTCCCCCTTTGGACTGACCTACCTTTCCTCCATCACCATCCTTTTTATGAATCTGCAGACGCTAAAATACGGCGGCACTCCCGCTGTCAGCGCATATGCCATCCTGGCCTATATTCAGTCCTTTATGGTGCTGCTGATTCAGGGCATCAGCGACGGGAGCCAGCCCCTTTTGAGCGTAAGCAGAGGCAGCGGCAATCTGCAGGCTCTTAAAACTTATCGTAAATGGATGTTCCTGCTTGCCCTTGGTTTCGGCGTCGGCAGTGGGATCGTGACCATCGGGCTACAAAAACAGATTCCCCTGTTGTTCGGCGCTTCCCCGGAAGCGGCCGCCTACATTGGAGACGCCATCCTGCCCACGGGAATCGCCTTGGTTTTATACGGATTTTCCAAGCCCGCCGTCTCCTACTTTTACGCAGTCAACCTGACAACCCCCTCCTCCATTATGGTGTACGGAGAGGTGCTGCTGACGGTGGGATTGATTTATCTGCTGCCGGTATTTTTTGAACTGACAGGCGTGTGGTATACCATGCCGCTAGTGCAGCTGCTGCTTGGCCTGATCGGAGGATTTTTCTTAAAGCGAAATCCGGTGCGAGTATAGCCGCATACAACAGCTCTCCGGAACTGCGCATTGCAAAGCCCACATACAAAAAGCCCGCCGTCTGACATTCCCAGGATGTTTCCCGATTCGTCAGACGCAGGCTTTTCTTCTTTTTCACAACAGCGCTATTCCACCACAACGCCCTTCTGCAGCATCACATTGGCATACAGGGCGGATTCTCCGGTGGCAATGATGGCGTAAGCCGTCTTCGCCTCCTCGTAAAAGGCAAACCGCTCAATATTCCCCACGCATTCCGCGCCCCGGTCATCGTACTTTGCGATGATCTCCTTGTAGGTATCCCAGATCGGTGTCTCCACATCGTCTCCGGGCATAACCTCCATCAGGTTCACCGGCTTTTCCACGTAAGTATCCAACGGGAACACCTGTAAAATGGCGTCCAGAAGCTCCGGCACCCCGTGGCCGTCACAGCGGATCACAATGGCATTTTTGCCCATGGACTCCGCCGGAAAATTCCCGTCGGACAGCACCAGGCGGTCACTGTGGCCCATCTCGCAGAGCACCTTCAAAAGCTCCGGTGATAAAATCTTTGGAATTCCTTTTAACATCTGTCTCCTCCTAACGCTTATACATGGGCCCGTAGGTCTTGCATGCCCGGTAGTCCGCGGACTCCTTGTCCATTCCGAAGGCGTCCCATGCCTTGGGCCGGAAGATGTCCTCCACGGGAACGTTGTGCATGCAGACCGGAATCCGCAAAATAGAGCACAGGGTGATCAAGTCCGCTCCGATATGTCCGTAGGAAATGGCACCGTGGTTTGCGCCCCAGTTGTTCATCACCTCATAAGCGGTCTTAAAGGGAGAGCCCTCCTTGCCGTCACATCTGGGAGCGAACCAGGTGCAGGGCCAGGTGTAGTCAGTTCTCTTCCAGAGGGTATCGGTTACCTCCTCGGGAAGCTCCACGGTCCAGCCCTCCGCAATCTGCAGAACCGGGCCTAAACCCTTCACAAGGTTCAGACGGATCATGGTTGCCGGCATAGTAGCCTTTGTCACAAATCTGGAGGAATATCCGCCACCCCGGAAGTATCCGTTGTCGGCCGCATTCCAGGTGGTAGCCGCCATGATGGCGTCCTGATCCTCTTTCGTCACCTCATACCAGGGCTTCATAACGGGATTGCCGTCAGCGTCCCTTGCCTCTCCATTGGCATCCAGACAGCAGGCGCCGGAGTTAATGAGATGAATGACGCCGTCGGCGTCCTTTGCGTGACCCTCGATTTCATAACCGGTCACTCTCTTGATAGCGTCGCCGCTCCAGTAAGTACGAACATCCGCAAACATCTGCGCCTTGTTGGTCAGAAGCTTCATGAACAGCATGCCAAGACCGTTCAGTACATCGTTCTCGGTTGCCAGAATGTAGGGTTCTCTTGCGCCGTTCCAGTCAAAGGAAGTATTAAGGACAGCCTCAGCGAAGTCACCGTTGGGATAGAAGTCTGTCCACTGTCTCTGACCCTGGAAGCCTGCGGCAAGGGCGTTGTGGCCTACTGCCTCTTCCTCCCGGCCCTCCGGCAGGTTGTCGTTGCCGTTCATCAGATCCTTGATGATAACGGCCATCTTCACCACAAACTCGAACTGACGCTCCTTCTCCTCGTCGCTCTTCTTAACAAAATCCGGGTTCTTGTCGAAGCCGATGATGCATTTTTCTTTTGCCCAGGCAAGCGCCTTCTGATATTCCGCCTCGTCATAGATACCCTCTGTCATACGACGGATGATCTCCACTTCGTCCACGGATTCTACCCGCATGCCCAGATAGGACTCCAGGAAATCGGAATCAATGATGGAGCCGCCGATACCCATGCAGATGGAGCCGATCTGTAAGTAGGATTTTCCTCTCATGGTAGCAGCCGCAACAGCCGCCCGGCCGAACCGCAGCAATTTTTCCTTAATGTCATCGCCAATGGTGGAATCATCCGCATCCACCACGTCATGGCCGTAAATTCCGAAGGCGGGAAGCCCCTTCTGGGCATGGGTAGCCAGAACGGAAGCCAGATAGACCGCGCCCGGGCGCTCAGTGGCGTTCAAGCCCCATACGGCTTTGATGGTATTAGGGTCCATATCCATGGTCTCGGAGCCGTAGCACCAGCAGGGCGTTACGGTCAGGGTGATGGCCACGTTCTCTTTTCTGAATTTGGCCTCGCAGGCCGCAGCCTCCGCCACACGTCCGATGGTGGTATCGGCAATGACAACCTTCACCGGCTCGCCGTTGGAATATTTCAGGTTTTCCTCAAAGAGCTTGGCCGC
>CALWLN010000182.1 GCA_944381535.1 uncultured Lachnospiraceae bacterium | reverse complement strand
ATCGCAAGAGGAAAAATTATGATTCCGACAGAGGCTTACCGTGACGAAGGAACCTCCTACCATTATGCTCCTGCCGCTGATTATATTACCCTCAAAAATTCTCATGTTGTTGCCGACTTTATGAAGCAAGTAAATATTCCATATGTTCTGGGAAAAACATGGACCACCGATGCCATTTACCGGGAAACAAGAGGTAACTTTGAAAAGCGTAAACAAGACGGTTGTATCGCTGTGGAAATGGAATGCGCGTCTGTTCAGGCGGTGTGTGATTTCCGAGGTGTGGAGTTTTTCAATTTTTTGAAAAGCGGCGACCTTTTAGATGCCCCAAAATGGGATCCGCGGTCTGAACTTGGCAATAACGGCTCACAACACGACCCTCGATATTTTATGATGGCACTTGACCTTGCCTGCTTTGTTTCTGATAGCCATATCCGTTGAATTCGGATATTTTTAGGTTTTGTCTGGAGGTCGCCCTGGGTGGTGCATTTGTTAACGCAGACACGCTCCCGCTCAACTCAAGACGCAGCGGTACTAGGCTCGCCGCCCGTAAACGGTCGGTTCGCTAAGTGCCGGCGTCTTTCCATGGTCTGCTTATAACAAATGCGCCATCCAGGGCTACGTTCCAGTCAAAAGCTAAAAAAGTTCAAATCTTCTGTGAAAACAGCTTTACCAGTTGTATATTTCCCCACCTCGTGAAAGTAATAAAACAATCAATGTAAAAACAATATATAGTAGATTTATATTGACTTTCACCACTATATCTGGTAGAATAAGTTCGCTGACATAAATCGGAGAGAACCGGGACGGAGTACGGAGAGCGCATTTTCGCATATTCGAACGTCCAAACCCAGGAAGGGTCACAAGGAACACCCTCCGGGCAAGGTGAATTCGCCGATAGGCGAAGAGAAGGTCCCCTGGGGGATATACCTGTATGTCCAAAAAACTGGACGGAAATAAAGAAAGGTGGAAGGAAATGTTTGAAGTAGTAAAGCGGGACGGAGAGGTCGCGGAATTTAATTTGAAGAAAATCGGCGCGGCGATCAGCAAGGCCTTCGAGGCCACACAGAAGCAGACCAACAAGGATATTATCGATCTGCTGTCCCTTCGGGTGACAGCGGATTTTCAGAATAAGATCAAGGATGGTAGGATTCATGTGGAGGATATCCAGGACAGTGTGGAGACGGTGCTGGAGCAGGCGGGCTACACGGATGTGGCCAAGGCCTATATTCTCTACCGGAAGCAGCGGGAGAAAATCCGCAACTTAAAGTCCACCATTCTGGATTATAAGGAAATCGTCAACAGCTATGTGAAGATTGAGGACTGGCGTGTGAAGGAAAATTCCACCGTCACCTATTCCGTGGGGGGCTTGATCTTAAGCAATTCCGGGGCGGTGACCGCCAATTACTGGCTGTCCGAGATTTACGATGAAGAGATTGCCAACGCCCATCGGAACGCGGACCTTCATCTACACGATCTGTCCATGCTTACCGGCTACTGCGCAGGCTGGTCCTTAAAGCAGCTCATCCAGGAGGGATTGGGCGGCATTCCCGGCAAGATTACCTCCTCCCCGGCGAAGCATTTGTCGGTGCTCTGTAATCAGATGGTGAATTTCCTGGGGATCATGCAGAATGAATGGGCCGGAGCCCAGGCATTTTCCTCCTTTGACACCTACCTTGCGCCCTTCGTGAAGGCGGACAACCTGTCCTACGAAGAGGTGAAAAAGTGCATTGAATCCTTTATTTACGGGGTCAATACCCCCAGCCGCTGGGGCACCCAGGCGCCCTTTTCTAACATTACCCTGGACTGGACCGTGCCCGGAGATCTGGCGGAGCTTCCGGCCATAGTGGGCGGGAAGGAGATGGATTTCAAAGATAAGGACTGCAAGCGGGAAATGGACATGGTCAACAAGGCTTTCCTGGAGACCATGATCGAGGGGGACTCCAACGGCAGATGCTTCCAGTATCCCATTCCCACCTACTCCATCACCCGGGAATTTGACTGGTCCGATACGGAGAACAACCGTCTGCTCTTTGAGATGACCGCAAAATACGGGACCCCGTATTTCTCCAACTACATCAACAGCGATATGGAGCCTTCGGACGTGCGCTCCATGTGCTGCCGCCTGCGTCTGGATCTTAGGGAGCTTCGGAAGAAATCCGGCGGTTTCTTCGGCTCCGGCGAATCCACCGGCAGCGTGGGCGTGGTCACCATCAACCTGCCCCGCATTGCCTATCTGGCCAAGGACGAGGCGGATTTTTACCGAAGACTTAATAAGATGATGGACATTTCCGCCCGTTCCCTGAAAATTAAGCGGGACGTGATTACGAAGCTGTTGAACGAGGGGCTTTACCCTTATACCAAGCGGTATCTGGGCACCTTCGACAATCATTTCTCTACCATCGGTCTTATCGGCATGAACGAGGTGGGTCTCAATGCAAAATGGCTGGGTCAGGATTTGACCCATGAGGAGACACAGCAGTTTACCAAGGATGTGCTGAATCATATGAGAGAGCGGCTCTCCGACTATCAGGAGCAGTACGGCGACCTCTACAACCTGGAGGCTACGCCGGCGGAGTCCACCACCTACCGACTGGCCAAGCATGACAAGAAGCGTTACCCGGACATCATCACCGCCGGAAATGAGGGAGACACTCCTTACTACACCAACAGCTCCCATCTGCCGGTGGACTACACCGCCGATATTTTCGACGCGCTGGATATCCAGGACGAGCTGCAGACCCTGTACACCTCCGGCACGGTGTTCCATGCCTTCCTGGGCGAGAAGCTGCCTGACTGGCAGGCGGCGGCAAGCCTGGTGCGGAAGATTGCCGAGAACTATAAGCTGCCTTACTATACCATGTCCCCCACCTACTCCATCTGCCAGGACCACGGGTACTTAAGCGGCGAGCACTTTACCTGCCCCATCTGCGGCAGGAAGGCGGAAGTGTACAGCCGTATCACCGGCTACTACCGTCCGGTGCAGAACTGGAACGACGGCAAGACCCAGGAGTACAAGAACCGGAAGCTTTATGATGTGGAGCATTCCTGTCTGAAAAAGGTTCACACCAACATTGTCACCATTTCCGGGGAGGACGTGAAGATTGAAAAGAGCGGCAGTGTGAAATACCTCTTCACCACCAAGACCTGTCCCAACTGCGCCGTTGCTAAGGAGATGTTGAAGGGCCAGCAGTACGAGCTCATTGACGCCGAGGAAAATGTGGAGCTGGCGAGACAGTACGGCGTTATGCAGGCTCCCACCCTGGTGGTGGTGGAGGACGATAAGGCGAAGAAGTATGTGAACGCCTCCAATATTAAAAAATATGTAGAAGGATAGAAATTGGATAAAATATTAGTAGTGGAAGACGATCAGACAATTAAAGAAGAGTTAACCACACTCCTTAGGGCCAATGGGTATCAGGCGGTCAGCGAGCCGCCCTGCGATTTGGCCCTTTTGGACGTTAATCTGCCTGGGGAGAGCGGCTTTGAGCTATGCCGCAAGCTGCGAACCGTCTCGGACGTTCCCGTGATTTTTCTCACAGCCCGGGAGTCTGTGGAGGATGAAATCTTAGGTTTCGGCATGGGTGCGGACGACTATATCCGCAAGCCCTACAATTCCACGGTGCTTCTGGCTAGAATCGCAAGGTTGCTGAAGCGAAAGAGCGGTACGGTTCTGACCATACGGGGATTGACTTTGAACCTGGCGGATATGACAGTAAGCTTTCGGGAAAATATGGCGGAGCTTACCAAAAATGAGACAAGAATTTTAGCCTGTCTCATGGGCAAGGAGCTCTGCACCCGGGAGGAGATCATCGAGGATCTGTGGCAGAACAGTTTGTATATTGATGAAAATACCCTATATGTGAATGTGAATCGGCTCCGGGAAAAATTAAAAAAGCTGGGGGCCGATGGATTCCTGCGTACTGTGCGGGGAGTGGGGTACCGGCTATGACGTTGAAACTGTTTTTATCCTCTAAAATGATTACCCTCTGCTTTCTGGGAATGGGCGGGCTTGTATTCGGCGGGCCGCCGCAGTCGCCGGGGTGGACTTACCGTTGATTTTGCTTTTTGCTCTTTTGTATCTTCTGATCATCGCTGCCTGGCTCCTGGTTTCCTTTTTTCGGGAGCGAAGGAAAACCGACAGGCTGGAGAAACTGATACGGGACCTGCCCGAGAAATATCTTCTGGCGGAAGTTCTGCCGCCTCCCTCCGATGTGGTGGAGCAGCGCTATTTCCGGGTGTTAAAGGAGGTGTCCCGCTCCGCCATCGGCAGCGTGGAGGCTGCCAGACGGGATAAAGAGGACTACTGCGACTATGTGGAGCGCTGGATACATGAGATGAAAACGCCTCTCACTGCCTGCGGGCTCATATTGGCAAACGGCGGCGACGTCAGGAAGCTGAAACCGGAGCTGCGGCGGGCGGACAATCTGACGGAAAGTATCCTATACTATGCCCGGCTGCGCACGGCTCAGAAGGATACCCAGATCAAAAGATTTCAAGTGTCCGAGGTGATGGAGGAGGCGGTCAAAAGCCAGATGGAGCTGATGATAGCCTCCAAAATGCGTGTGGAGACGGAGGGCGGTTTTGAGGTATATTCCGATTCCAAAGCCCTGTGCTTCATGTTAAAGCAGCTTCTCATCAACGCCGCAAAATACTGTCCCGGCTGTCTGGTGCGTCTGTCTGCCAGGGGAGGCGTGATCACGGTGGAGGATAATGGAATCGGGATTCCTTCCCACGAGATTTCCAGGGTGACCCAGCGGGGCTTCACCGGAACCAACGGCAGGCGGCTGGGCGGCAGCACCGGCATGGGTTTGTATATTGTCAAAGAGCTGTGCCAGCGGCTTGACATGGATATGAAGGTGGAGTCTCAGCTGGGAGCATACACAAAAGTCATTTTAACCTTTCAGAATCTAACAAAAATGTAAGAAAAAACACGATCCTCCGTTAGAAAAAATCCGACGGTTCCGTGGTAAGATGAGGGAAGAAACGGAGGTATTGTTTATGCATGAAATTTTAAAACTTGACAATGTCACAAAATACTACGGCAGCGGAACCGTTGTCACCAAGGCCCTGGACGGGATTTCATTTTCCGTGGAACCGGGAGAGTTTACCGCCATCATGGGCGCTTCCGGTTCCGGAAAAAGCACCCTCTTAAATGTCATCGCCACCATCGACCGGGTAAGCTCCGGGGAAATTTCTGTGGACGGCCGGCAGCTGTCTGAAATGAAGGAGGACGATTTGTCCGCCTTTCGCCGGGACCGGCTGGGCTTTATTTTCCAGGAATACAATCTGTTGGATACCCTGACCATCGGGGAAAATATTGTGCTTCCCTTAAATTTAAGGAGGGAGAGAGCGGCAAATACCAGGAAGGAATTAAACCGGGTGTCACGGGCCCTGGGTGTGGAGGACCAGCTTAAAAAGTTCCCCTACGAGCTTTCCGGCGGCCAGCGGCAGAGAGCCGCCTGCGCCAGGGCCATCATCACGAATCCGGCCCTTGTTCTGGCGGACGAACCCACCGGCGCCCTGGATTCGAAGAATTCCAAAATCCTCATGCAGACCTTTGAGATGATGAACAGATCCTTAAATTCCACCATCCTGATGGTCACCCACGACCCGGTGGTGGGCTCCTATGCGGACCGGGTGCTGTTCTTAAAGGACGGGAAAATCTGGAGCGAGGTCTTAAAGGGCAATCGGAGCAGACAGGACATGCACCGGGAGATATTGTCCGTCACAGCGGCGCTGGGAGGTGATACGGATGTTATCTAGGCTTGCCTGGCGCAATGTGAAACGGCAGATTGGAAACTATCTGATCTATTTTATGACGGTGTCTTTTACCGTGGCCATGCTGTTTGCCATCAACAATATTATTTTCAGTGAAAATCTGATGGTCTTTACAAGCGGGAGCAGGGAGAGGCAGGGAATGCTTCTGAGTCTTGTGGTGCTGATTTCCGCCATTGTGGCCTTTGTGTTAAGCTACGCCACCTCCTTTATGCTAAAGCTTCGAAAGCGGGAATTTGGCACCTACTTAACCCTGGGAATGACACGGAAAAACATACTGGCGATTTTCATTTCCGAGACTACCATTATCTGCCTGGTGGCTCTGGGAATCGGACTGGCTCTAGGACTCTTTATCTACCAGGGGCTTGCGGCGGTGATGATGAGCCTTCTGGAAATGGAGTTTGCCCTGGCGGACTATTCTCCCCGGGGACTGGCCCTTACCGCAGGGCTGATCGTGGGAATTTTTCTCCTGGCCTCCCTGACCTCGGCCCTGTATCTTCGGCGGGTGAGTATTTATGATCTGATTCACGGGGATAAGAAGGTCTCAAAGGGAGTGAAGCACCCCGGGCTGTGGTTCGGGCTGACGGTGATTTCCCTGTGTCTGATGGTTGGAAGCGTGATTTCCTTCGACCGTGGGATTGAGGAGGCGGTTTTGAAGGGAGCCTCCGCCGGGGGAACGATGATGCCGCTGCTGGTATTCGCGGTGGCGGTGATACTGTTCCATATCAGTCTTGCAAGGAGTCTGATTTATGTTCTTTTAAAGAGAAAGAAGCTGTGCAGCCGGGGCACCAACACTTTTGTATTCCGGCAGCTCTCGGGGACCCTGGGAAGTAATTCCGTGATGTTGGGATTTCTGGCGTTTTTGCTAACCTTCGCCGTCATCGGCTCCAACATGTCCTTTGTCCAGAAGGCAACCCAGGAGGCCCAGCTTGACCGGTCGGTTCCCTACTTTTTATTCCCGGACCAGATGGCATGGGGAGGGCTATGGCGGTCTTGTGGACAGCTATATGAAACTCAGTGATTTTAATATGCTCATAAAGCCCCTGGGTTATGAGGAGGTTACGCTGGAAAATCAGTATATGATCATTGCCAATATCCCGGAGGTGGAAAGCATTGATTGGGAGGGCTTTACTTATCGGCATGACGGAGAAGATTACACCTTTCACAGCGTCCGGCGGGACTACCCGATGTTTTCTTATGTCTATTTCTATGTGGTGATTCCGGATGAGGCGGTGGAGGATATGACGCCGGAGGTCTCCTATGTGGCTTATGATACCGAGGACGGGGAGTACGACGCAGTCTCCCTGAAGCAGGAGCTGACCTACCTTACGCCCAGTGAATATTATAATGACGGCACGATGATTGAGCGGTGTGATTATACCCTGCGGGAATACAGCAGGCAGCAGGAAAACAATATCAGCGCCATTCTGGTGGTTGGAGCCCTGTTTGTGGCGGTGGTGTTCCTCTTTATGGCCATGGCGATCCTGGCTCTGAAGACTCTGTCAACTCTGGCGGAGGACAGAGGGAGGTACAGAATTTTGTCCCGGCTGGGGGCCGGCGCCAGGGAGCAGAAGCGGGCCCTGTTTCGGCAGACCTTCAGCTTCTTTCTTCTGCCCTTTGCCGTTCCTCTGCTTGCCAGTATCCCTACGGCATTTATTTCCGGGCATCTCGTGAAAATGGCAGGGATGGAGGCGTTGGAAGGGCAGATACCCCTGATCGCGGGAGTCACAGCGGTGGTGATGGCGGTGATGTATTTGTTGTACTATGCGGCTACCTATCTGATTGCGAAGCGGACGGTTGTCAATAAAGGATAGAGGTCTCGGAGAGGAAGAGTTATGCGGGAAGCGGCAATAAGAATTATGACGTTTTCCGCATAACTCTTCTTTTACGAGAATTTTTGTAAAAAATCACGACTTGTCCGGCTACTGTTTTTGTGTTATAGTCTCTTTATCAGAAATGGTCTAAGCTTCCGGTGCACTCGCGCCACTTATTCCGAAATGACAGAAATAATATTGATTCGAGGAGGAGAATGCTTATGGAGCAAACGAAAACATTGATGTATGCAAAATCAGAGGAGGAGGTTATACAGGCATTAAAGGAGCAGCCGGTCTTGTTTCACCGCTATCAGTCCATGGAGGAAAAGTGGCGGCAGAGATTCCTGGACTACTGTACCCGAAAGAAAACCCTGCCGGTCACCTACGACCCGTTTTTCAAACGGCTGTTTCATCCGGATATCCATCCGGGGCGCCTTTCACGGTTCTTAAGCAGCCTGTTGGGTAAGAAGGTAACAGTGAAGCGGATTCTGCCCAGCGAGGAAACCTTGTTGGATGGCGGCGCGCTGCTGATTATGGATATCCTGGTAGAACTGGAGGATGGTTCCCTGGCCAATGTGGAGGTGCAGAAGGTACCGTATCTGTTTCCAGGGGAGCGGATGAATTGCTATTCCTCGGATCTGGTACTGCGTCAGTACAGCCGGGTGAAGGGGGAGAAGGGGAAAGCATTTACATACAGTGATATGAAAAAGGTGTATACGATTGTTCTGTTTGAGACCAGTATCGGGGAATTTCATCGGGAGGGATTGGGGTATATCCATATGGGGAAAACGGTGTTTGATACCGGCTTAGAGCTGGAGCTTTTGCAGGAATATTGCCTGATTGCCCTTGACGTATTCCGGAAAATCCCTTATCCTAAAGATAGAAACGAGCGGACGGGGTGGCTGTCCCTGCTGGCGGTGGAGGACGTGTCGGCGGCAGAGATTTTGACAGAGGACTACCCGTGGCTTGAGGAGATATACCGTGACATGGCGGAGTATATGAAGAAGCCGGAGGAGGTGCTGAATATGTTTTCAGAGGCGTTGAAAATCCTGGATCAAAATACCGTACAATACATGATAGAACAACAGCAGAAGGAGATAGAAGAACAGCAGAAGAAGATAGAGGAGCAGCAAAGAGATTTAGAGGCGAAGGATAGGAATCTGGTTCGGAAGGATGAGACACTTAAGGAACAGAGTGTAGAGAATCAGAGGTTGCGGGAAGAGATTGAAAGGCTACAGAAACAACTGGCAGAACAGACAGACTGATATTTGTAAAAATAAACAAGAAAAGAATCATGGTTTTTTTCTATTTGAAAATGCAGCCATGGTTCTTTTTCGTATATGTGCTTTTCTTCAGTGCGGCAGGATGGTTCCGCATTTTTTTCTGAAATATCTCGAAACAAAATTTTTCGTAAGTGAAATTTCAGGAAATCCATTTTCAGAAATCAGATACAACCTCTTAAAATAAAAATACTTAAAAACAAAGGTTCAAAATTTTGCGAAAAAGGCAAAAAGACAAAAAAAGCAAAATAGTCTTCTTGAAAAATAAAATATTGCACAGTAAGATTGCCGTAAAGACATGCGTATCCGTCAAAATAACGGACAAGAAAGGACGGTTGTTTATGAAGAAAAAGAAAGAAAGCGGCGCAGTGCATACGGCAGTCAGCACCAAGCGTCCCGGACAAAGCCTCGGAGCGCGCATCTGGAAACACAGGCAGTACTATCTGCTGTTGCTGCCGGCGGTGGTCTATGTGGCAATATTCTGCTATGCGCCTATGTATGGCCTTCAGATCGCGTTTAAGGACTATAAGGTGTCGCTGGGGGTAACGGGAAGTCCCTGGGTTGGACTTCTGAATTTTACCGATTTTTTCCAGGGGTATTATTTCTGGAATCTGATCCGCAATACCCTCGCCATATCCTTTTATACCCTGCTGGTGGGATTTCCCATTCCCATCATCGTGGCGCTGATTTTAAATGAACTGCGGCCAAAATTCAAGAAGGCAACACAGACTGTGCTGTATGCGCCTCATTTTATTTCCACGGTGGTAATCGTAGGTATGATAACCCTTTTCTTCTCCCCTTCCCTGGGAGTAGTCAATACGGTTCTGGAATTTTTCGGGGCGGACAGTATTTATTTTATGGGCGATCCAAAGTATTTCCGGCACCTGTACGTCTGGTCCGGGGTGTGGCAGGATATGGGCTGGGGCGCGATCATCTACCTGGCGGCTCTGGCGGGCGTGGACCCCAGCCTGCACGAGGCGGCGTCCATCGACGGCGCTTCTCGTTTGCAGCGGATCATCCACATCAATCTGCCCTGTATCGCCTCCACCGTGATCATCATGCTGATTTTACAGATTGGCAGTATCGCCTCCGTGGGCTATGAGAAGGTGTACCTGATGCAGAACGATTTGAATATGACCGTGTCGGAGGTTATCTCCACCTACGTGTATAAGCGGGGCCTGATCAATAACAATTACAGCTTTTCCACGGCAGTGGGACTTTTCAATAACCTGGTAAATGTCTTTATGCTGCTGATTGCCAACGCGGTTTCCAGGAAGTTCAGCGAGACTAGTCTGTTTTAGAGGGGGAGGATGTGGAAAATGATGCTGCGAAAGAAATTTACATTGTTTGACGTGATCGTGCATATCATCGGCGTCCTGCTGTTGATCCTGGTGCTGTATCCGCTGATTCTGGTGGTGTCCTGTTCCATCAGCGACCCACAGCTGGTGGCCACCGGCCAGGTGGTATTTCTGCCGAAGGGAATTACCTTTGACGGATATATCCAGATATTCAAAGACCCGGATATCCTGATCGGTTATGGAAATACAATTTTTTACACCTTTTTTGGCACCATTATCAATCTGCTGGTGACGGTTCCGGCCGGATACGTGCTGACAAAGAAAACCTTGCCCGGGGGAAAATTTTTTACAGCCTTCTTCATGTTTATCATGTATTTTTCGGGCGGGCTGATTCCCAGCTTCCTGGTGGTAAACGGGCTGGGGCTCTACAATACCAGGCTGGTACTGCTGATCCTGGGAGCCTTTAACACGTATAACTGCATTATCTGCCGGACGTTTTTTGCCTCCATGCCAAAGGAGCTGGAGGAGGCGGCTATCATCGACGGCTGTTCCGTCATCGGAACCTTTGTGAAGGTGATCTTGCCGCTGTCCAAGGCGCTGCTTGGGGTTATGGTTTTGTATTTTGCGGTATGGCACTGGAACTCTTATTTTGACGCCATGATCTACATCAAGGACGACGCCATGCAGCCTCTGCAGGTATTCTTAAGGCGGATGCTGATCCTGGCCCAGCAGATGGCTGACAATGCGGAGGCGGCGGAGTACGCCCACTCCCTAGCAAATCTGGAGGCCATGATGCGCTACGCAGTGATCGTGGTTTCCTCCCTGCCGCTGCTGATCGTGTATCCGTTCCTACAGAAATATTTTGACAAGGGCGTGATGATCGGCTCCGTCAAGGGGTAGGGCGTGCCTGAAAAATGTGACGCTTCGGGAAGATGTGGCGCTTGGGAAAATGCCACGCTTCGGGAAGATGTCTAGAAACAGGTTTTAGTCTCCACAGGAGATTAAGATAAAAAATACACACAGAAAGGAAAGGTACAAAGATGAAGAGAAAGAAAATGGCAGCATTACTTCTGGCGGCGGTTACGGCCATATCGGCGGTGGCCTGCGGAGGGGAACCGGCTCAGGAAAATGAGGACACCCCCAACACGGATGTGGAGAGCGACGACGGCAAGGAGGAGCCGGAAACCCCGGAGGTGACCACCGGCTATCCCATCGTGGAGGAGCCCATCACCGTGAAGGGCCTCGTGGTGGGCAGAGACACCTCCGTCCGCACGGACCGGCTTGTGTGGAACAAGGTCTCGGAGATCACAGGCATCAACATTGAGTGGGAGTGCATCGACGCGGACGCTCTGGCCACCTATCTGGCGGGCGGCGACTGGCCGGACTTCATCCACTATGCCCTGGACGCCTCCACCATCAATGACTACGGCGTTACGGGCGGACGGTTCGTGAACTACAACGACTACCTGGACTACATGCCCAACCTGGTGCAGACCTTTGAGGATTATCCCACCGCGGAGATCGCCGTGACCCAGATCAACGGGGAGATCTACAGCCTGCCCTACGTGGAGGTGGCGGCCACAAGCGTCACGGCAAGGCCCTATGTGAGAACGGACGTATTGGAGGCGGCGGGCATTGCCCTGGAGGACATCAAGACCGTGGATGATTTCCATGACGCACTGGTGACCCTGAAGGAGGCAAACGGAGAGCCCAGCTTCATCCCCACCCTGGACAACGACGAGTCCTACTGGGGGCCCATGATCTTTGCGGCCTTCGGAACCCTCACCAACATGAACTTTGACGACGACGGCACCGGAAAGGTCATTTTCAACCGGACCTCGGAGCAGATGAGACTGTACTATGAGTACATGCACCAGCTCTATGAGGAGGGACTGATCCACCAGGAATACTTGACCCTGGACGGCACGGTGCGGGATGACCGGGCGAGGTCCGGCAAGGTGGCCTTCATCGGCGGCGGGGAAGCCAACTACCTGGAGGCCAAGGATTTTGCGGACGGCGAGTTTCACCTTAGCTGCCTGGCGCCCCTGACCTCCGAGTATGACGATACTCAGGAGATCCTTGGAAGATCGGTGGCTTCCAACAGCAGCTTCTTTATCAACGCTGAGAGCGAGTACGTCGTGGAGCTTTGCCGGATGTTTGACATCATGTACGCCACCGAGGAGGTGGTAGAGGGCAGCGGCCTTTACGGGATCTCCTTCTGCTACGGCCTGGAAGGCACGGACTGGGATTACGGCGAGGAAGGCTCCGGCACCTATGTGTTCCACTGCCCGGAGGAGTATGACGGAGCGTTTACCAACTATCAGTACAACGAGCTGATCTGGGACAACGCGGGACGTGCGGACGCCCTGGAGGGACTGGTGACGGAGACTCCCGGCAACAGCCGCGAGCGTCAGCTTGGATTTGTGGCAAATGTGCTTCCTTATCAGTCGGAGCTGTATTTCCCGGCAAGCCAGCTGAAATTTACGGATGAGGAGCAGCGGGTGTTAGATAACCGTCTGGCGGATATCCAGAGCTACTATAAGGAGATGGAGGGCAAGTTCATCACCGGCGTGGAGGATATCGAGAGCGGTTGGGATACCTACTGCGATACCTTAGAGCAGATGGGCGTGCAGGAAGTGATCGATGTATATCAGGCGGCTTATGACAGAGTGAATGGAAACTGATAAGAGAAGGAGGAGTGCGATATGCGGAGTGGTATCAGGCGTAAGAAGCTTCTTTGCTGGGGAATGATCGCCAGCCTGATGGCTGGAATGTTCCTTCCGTCTGTGGGTACAGCCGCCGCATACGTAGAGGATACGGAGGGCGCCGACGGGGCGTCCTCCGATGCCATCTATGCGGATCTGGAATTTTCCAATCCCCAGGAGTGGGGGCTTAGTGATTACACGGAGAATGGAAATTCAACTACATGGGCAGAGGATACCGATAATAACGGTTATTTGAAGCTGAACAAAACCACTACCAACGATATGCTGATACAGATCAACAATATGGAACTGACCTCTCAGCATGTGGTTTTTGAACAGGATATTTACCTGGAGGAGACCCATCCGAATGTGGAGTTGTTTTGGCTCAGGGAGGGTTCTGGCAATCCTGTAAGTATTTTGTCGCTGAATCAGGAACATGAGGCGGTATTGACGGACCATAAGGTAGCACTGGAAACAGGACAATGGTATCGGCTCAGTGCAGTCATGGATTTTGAAAATCATTTATGTGATATTTACGTAAATGGAACGCCGACAATCGAGGATGTGTCGTTTAACACCGGACTGAACAGTCCTACGCTTTGGCGGATCTATGTGCCAGGTGGAGACGCGACAGGGGCCTTTTACAGCGACAATCTGAGAGTCTATGACGGCACAAAACCACGGGATATTGAGTGGGAGAAAGAGCATCAAACGGTCTACCATAATTTGCAGTTTGATGATTCCGAGCCCAAGTGGGGGCTTAGTGATTACACGGAGGGAGCGGGCCCTGTTACACAGGAATCCTATCTAAAGCTGAATAAGACCGCCACGGACAGCAGCGACATGCTGATACAGATCAACAATATGGAACTGACCTCTCAGCATGTGATTTTTGAGCAGGATATTTATCTGGAAGAAGCCCATCCGACTATGGAGATGATGTTCCGGGAGGGAAACAAGGCCTATGTAGTATTGCTGAGACTGAATCAGGAGCATCAGGTGGTCGGAGATAAGGATGAAAGGACAGCAACGCTTGAGACGAACAAATGGCACCGTCTCAGTGCGGCCATGGATTTTGAGAAACATTTTTGCGACATCTATGTGGACGGAGTGCTGGTGATCGAAGATTTAGCGTTCTCTGATATCCTGAATCGTCCTACCCTTTGGCGGATATATGTGCCCCAGGGAGAGGCGACAGGAGCTTTTTACATCGACAACTTAAGCGTCTATGAGGGCACAAAACCCCGTGATATTGCGGAGGATGAGGAGCAACAGACGGTTTATTATCATTTGGGGTTTGAGGATTCCGAGCCGAATTGGGGGCTTAGCGATTATACAGATGGAGCGGGCTCTGTTACGTGGGAATCCTATCTGAAGCTGAATAAAACCGCCACGGACAACAGCGATATGCTGATACAGATCAATAATATGGAACTGGCCTCTGCGCATATTGTTTTTGAGCAGGATATTTATCTGGAAGAAGTCCATCCGAATGTGGAGCTATTCTGGCTTAGGCAGGGTTCCGGCGGTCCTGTGAGTATATTGACGCTGAATCAGGATCATGAGGTGGTCTTGGCGGACCAGAAGGTAGGACTGGAAACGGAGCAATGGTATCGGCTCAGCGCAGTCATGGATTTTGAAAATCATTTATGTGATATCTATGTGAATGGAACTTTGGAAATTCAGGATGTGGAGTTTAACGCAGGATTGAATAGTCCTACTCTCTGGCGAATTTATGTGCCCAGTAGTGAAACAGTCGGCGCGTTTTACTGCGATAATTTAAGAGTCTATGACGGTATGCGCCCCAGAAATATTGATGTGGATGACGCTGTGGTGGAGGAGCATAATGTGTTCAGCGACGCGGACGCGCTGGCGGTCTTAAACGGCAAAACAGCCCTCTCGCCCTATGGGGGAGTCCTGTACGCAAACGGTCAGAAGCAGGATGTGTCGGATTCCCTCATCCTGGAGGGGGAGGAAGCGCTGGTGACTCCTGCGGTGATGGAGAAGCTCTTTGGTGTTACGGTCACGGTAGAGGGAAATAAGGCCACCATCGGAAATGTGGTACTGGAGGCGGACAAGAAAGAGATTACCATTGACGGCGTCAGCACAGCCATTGCCGCAGCGCCCAGGCTGGTGGAGGGTACCCTGTATCTTCCAGTGTGCGCTTATGGCGAGTATGCGCTGGCGGAGGGGTGCTTCTACGACGACGGCCACGGCATGTTACTGGTGAGCGGACAGGCTATCAATACCGCCGACAGCCGCCTGAAGGAAGCAAACCTGTATCTGTTCTTTGAGCGGAAGAGTTCGGAGGAGTTAAAGGAGATGCTTCTTGCCGCCAACGGAGAGGACCTTGCGGCGGCCCATCCCCGCATTCTGGCCACGGCGGAGGATTTTGAACGCTTGCGGGAGGAGATTTCCACGGATTCCACCAAGGCCGCATGGTTTGATTACATCAAGACCAGCGCAGACGGATTTCTGGAGCAGGAGCCTCTGGAATACGTGATCTCCAACAGCCGGCTTTTGGATGTGTCCAACGCCGCTCTGATCCGCACGGCCAATCTGGGCATGGCCTGGCAGATCACCGGAGAGCGGAAATATGCGGACCGGCTGATCGAGGAGCTTCTTGCCATCGGCTCCTTCCAGGACTGGCACCCGGAGCATACTCTGGACACCGGAACTATGGCGATGGCGGCGGCCATTGGCTATGACTGGGCGTATGACGCCATGACAGAGGAGCAGAGGGAGCTTTTAGGAGAGCAGTTCTGGAGCCTTGGCCTTGAGACGGCCCACGAGGCTTACTACGGGACAGCGGCCTACCAGTCCTGGTGGACCAAGACGGAGACTAACTGGGGCGGCGTAGTCAATGCCGGCTTCCTCAATCTGGCCCTTGCTCTGGCGGAGCGGGATACGGATTATGCCATGGATATCGTGGCAAATGCCAAGCGGAGTATGGAATATACCATTTATCGGATTGCGCCGGACGGCGCCTGGTATGAGGGGCCCAGCTACTGGCAGTATTTCTTCCAGTTCCTAAGCTATGCCCTGGCAGGTTATGAGAGCGCCCTGGGGGAGACGGATGAGACCCTGTCCTTCATGGGAATGGAGAGCTTCGCGAAGTATCAGATGTATTTCAGCGACCCCAGCGGAAACGTCAACAACTTCCATGACAGCGAGGAAGGGGCCATCGGCAGTTACGGACAGTTTTATCTGGCGGATAAGCTGAACATTTCGGGGCTGGCGGAATACCGGGTGAATTTCATGGAGCAGCAGAATACGGCGCCCACCGTCTACGATCTTCTCTGGTATGACATTGACGGGGAGGGCGGCTCCGATACGGACAACCTTCCCTTGGACGGCTACTACCGGGAGACGGAATTCTTCTCCATGCGCCAGAACTGGGAGGATGAAAATGCCCTCTGGGTATCCGCCCACGGCGGCTCCACCAACGCGGCCCACGACCATATTGATTCCGGCACCTTTGTGCTGAATCTGGGCGGCACCCGCTGGGCCATCGATCTGCCCAAGGAAATGCTTAGCTATGTGTCGGACGCGGAGAATCCCTCCATCCAGGCAGGCTACAACAGCTACTATTTCTACCGGAGGAAGGGCGAGGGCCACAACATCGTGGTGATCAACCCGGATTCCGAGCTGGAGATGGACCAGTCCCAGTTCGCGAAGGTCACGGAGATGGTATCCGGCACGGGCCGAAGCTACGCGGTGATCGACCTCTCCGGGGCCTATCAGGAGGATGTGAATTCTTATCTGAGAGGATACCTGGTGTCTGAGGGCCGCAGGGCATTCACGGTGCGGGACGAGATCGACTTAAAGGAGGACAACTCCGAACTTTACTGGTTCCTGCACACGGAGGGCCAGGTGGTGATCCAGGACGACCAGACGGCAGTCATTTTACATGACGGAAAACAGCTGAAGGTGCAGTTTGCAACGGACGCGGAGGATTATGAGCTGTCCGTGATGGCGGCGGAGAAGCTTCCAACCTCCCCGCAGTTTAAGGAGACGGCCAATCCTGAGGTGAGCAAGCTGGCGTTAAAGCTTACGGGAAGCGGCAAGGTCAACATCACGGTGAAGATGTCCCTGATGGGGGAGGAGCCCAGCCTGACCGGTCCGGAGGATACGCCCATTGCGGAGTGGACCGTGGAGGGAGACGATAGGATCTCTACAGAAGGCGCCGGCAGTGGGGCAAGGATTTCGGAGCTTCGGATCAATGGACAGCCGTTGGATTATTTCTTGCCGGGGACCTTCTATTATGAGTACAGTCTCGGGGAGACGGAGGAGAGCGCCGAGATCACGGCGGACGGCACCGGACGGGTAGAGGTAGTTACTTATCCGCTGGCGGACGACTGTGAGCTGAAGGAGGTCCGGGTCTATGACGACGCGGGAAAATACACTTCCTACGTGCTGAAGATCCTGCCCTACGACCCCTATTCCCAGTCCCAGTATATCCGCCATGACGTGGTGGAGGTCTGGGGCAGCAAGGAGCAGACCGACGAGCCCAACTACTTTGAGGGAAGCGCCGACGGGGACCTCGGCACCCGCTGGAGCGCCGAGGGAATCGGCGAATATGTGGTGCACGATCTGGGAGAGGAGAAGACCATCGACGCCTTCGGCGTGGCGTTGTGGATGGGAGCCCAGAGAAATTTCTACTTTGATCTGGAGATCTCCAACGACGGCGTGAACTTTACGCCGGTGGTGAAGGATTATGTGAGCAGCGGCACCACGGAGGACATTGAGATCATCCCATTGGAGGAGAGCGTCACCGCAAGGTACGTCAGGTATATGGGCTACGGAAATTCCGTCAATGCGTGGAACAACGTCATCGAACTGGCCTCTTATATCAAGAGAGACTCCGTGGACACCGGAGACGAGGGCGGCGATACGCCCGGTGGCGATACGGGAGACAGTGGTGAAACGCCCGGCGGCGATACGGGAGACAGCGGTGAGACGCCCGGCGGGAATACCGGAGATGACGGTGAGACTTCTGGCGGAAATACCGGCAGCGACGGAAGCCAGACACCCGGCGGAGACAGCGAGAATACTGGCGGCAACGGTAGTCAGACGCCCGGCGAGGATACCGGAAATGGCGGCGGAGACAGCCAGGACGGCAAGGGAGACGGTACGGACGCTCCTAAGACGGGAGAGGAGAACAGCCCGGAATGGGCGCTGTATGTGCTTCCCCTGATGCTGGCCTGCATTCTGGCCCTGAACGGCCTAAGGCAGATGGAACAGCGGTTTTTCCGCAGACGGTAAAAAGTTTGCGAAATAAGCGTATACCGGCTGCGGAGCATGGCGGGGGAGTTTTCCTCCCAAGCAACAGATTTGATCTGTTGGCCTGAAAGGCGTCATACAGAAGGAGACAGTTCTGGGAGGGATTCCGGATTTTTAAAGCCGGAAGACTGACAGGCTGTTTCCTTCTTAAGTCTTTTGTCAATATAATTCAAAATTTTGTCGCCGGCGTCAGCGCAAAAAAGTGCTATTGCAAAACAGCTGCCGGCTGGTATAAAGTAGAATCAGGAGAGGATTCTATGAAGATAAGATACAAATACTTATTTCGGCTGATTGCGGTTGCGGTGCTGGTGCTGCTGATTCCCATGCTCTTATTTATCTCGTTTTTCTGGAAAAAATCCTTTGATGAGATGAAAGAGGGAAACGATGCTTACTACGAGAAGATGGCTACGTCCTTCACAAATCAGTTCAGCCAGACTGTGATGAGTTTGAAGGACCACGCTTCCCAGATCAGCGTGGACAGCAAAAACCCGAGCAGCGTTTTTTATCAGGGGGAGGAGACTTTTGCGGAAAATCCATACTGGTATTATGAAGGAGTCGATGAGATGCGGCAGGAGTATTCCGATTTTAATGCCAGTGAGTGCGGTATCTATTATTATGCGCTGGACAGTATCATTACAAGAACCAGCAGTCTGACACTGGAGCAGTATCTGAGCGCCATCCGGCTGGAGGAGGGGGAGCAGGCCTCCGCCAGAGCCTTTTTTGACGGGGAAAATTACCGGATGATGAGCCTTCGCTTTGCCACCACCAATACCGAAACCAATGGGGGTGGAGATATGCTGGTGGGCTACTGCACCACGCTGGGTCGAAATCAGGACAAGGTCATGATTTTTTACCGGCTCCGTCCCGCGGATATGGGAGAAATGCTGACAACCGGGTATGAGGATGGCGTCTGCTTCTATGTGTTGGCCGGTGACACAGGGGAACTGCTTCTGGCCCTGGGGGATGGAGCGGCAGAATGGCCGATTCGAGAGGACGGGGGAATGCGGCTTTTGCCGGAAGCTTCGGCCCTGTACAGCAGGGAGAGCAGTGTGCTGCCCCTACGGTATGTGACGGCTGTCACCGAGGATTCCAGACAGAGCAGTGTGACACTTTTTTACCGGGATATGAGACGGATGACGATATTCATGATGGTGGGAATGGTGCTGATCTGTATCATGGCCCTCTATCTGGAATATAAGCCAGTCAAACGGCTGGTGGCCGAGATGGAGGGAGAGGGAAGGGATGAATTTGACGTGATCCGCAATACCCTCAACCAGCGCCATACCAGGATTCAGGAACAGGAACTTCTGATTATTGATCTTCTGGTCAATCACCTGATCCACGGTATGCAGATTCAGAAGGAACGGCTGAAGAAGCTGGGCGTAGACGCGTCCATGGACCATTACCGTGTATTTCTTTTGGAGGGAAATACGCTGTTGTCCGGAGAGGTAGAGCAGTTGTCCGGGCAGGTGGAGAGGAAATGCCAGGCCAGGCTGTTTGTGACAGACCTGCAGGGGGAAGCGATGAATGTGGTGATCGCCTTTCAGAAGGGAGAAGGTGGGGAGGTGGAACAGGAGATTCGCTCCTGGATGAAGGAACGCCTGGGACCGGGCTATTCGCTGGTGGCCGGTAAGCTGGTGGAAAGGCTGGACGATATTAAGATCAGCTTTCAGTCCTGTCTGGCGCATAAGGACAAGAAAGAAGCGGAGGAGCTGATCGAGGAATTGAAATCTGCCGGCGGGAAGAATGAAAAGCAGAAACAGTTGAAGAAGGATATTTTGGCCTATCTGGAAATCCATTACCGGGACCCGGACTTAAGCCAGGTACAGGTGGCAGACGTGTTTCAGATTTCCAGCTATACCCTGTGCAGGATGTTCAAAAAACAGGTGGGCGTGGGCTATACGGATTATGTAAATTCCAAGCGGCTGGAAGCGGCCAAGGAGCTGTTGCTGACCACGGATTATTCCGTGCGGGAGATTGCCGTGGCCGTGGGCTTTGTCAACGAAAATTATTTCTCAAGAATCTTCAAGACCATGGTGGGGGTCACCCCTACCGCTTTCCGGGAGGAGGCGGCAGACAGTTAGACCGTAAAGAGATTGAGACAAGAAAGGGAGGCAGACGAGCTTATTTGTCTGCCTCCCACCAATTCAAATCATAATTTCAGATTCTGCATTTTCTCACAATAATACTGTACATTTTCAAATTTTGCGTCCGGGGCGATCCGGTGGTCCGTGCAGGGAATGTAGCCGCCCAGGGCGATCAGGGGCTTCAGACGCTCGATTTCCTCATCGATTGCCACATAGTCCCTGGAAAATACGGTCTTGTTCATGCCTCCCACGCCTCGCAGCTCTTTGCCGTATTTCTCACGCCAGGGGGCAATGCTGGCGTTCCAGGTTCCAACCTCGATGGGGAACATGGTGTTGACCCCGTTCTTTAGCCAGATGGGAACCAGGTGGTCGATACAGCCGTCGCAGTCCACCGAGACAATGTCAATGCCGTAGGAACGCAATAGGTCTGTGATTTTCTTATAGTGGGGAGCCACGTATTCTTCAAAGACGGATGGAGAGATCAGAGGCCCGTTTTTGAAGCAGATATCCTCCCAGAAATGGGCGTAATCAAATTTTGCGCCGGTTTCAAGAACGGTTTTGGCGCACCGATAGGCAAGTCCGGCGATGGTGTCGATGATTTCCACAAATAAATCTTCGTCGTCCACGTACAGGTAGCTTAGCTGTTCCACACCCAGAAGATTGCGCATTTCACCGATTAAGGAGCCGCAATGGAGGCCGATGGGAAGCTCCCGGTCCTCCGGGGCGGAGAGACTTTTAAAACGCCGGGTATTGACGCGCCTTGCGCTCCAGGAAAGCCGAGGCAGATAAAGCTCCTCCCAGGCTTTCCGGTCCATCAGGGAAGTTCCGATTTCGGCGGGGATGGAGACGATTCCCGGTTTTACCAGGACGATCAGTCCCTTTTCATCCCGGATAACGCGGCTGCCGTCCGGTTTTTCTTCCAAAATTTCCGGCTCAAAGTAAGGGTAGAGCAGATTATTTGTGCCGAGACAGGAATTCCAGTTAAAGTCGAAGCCCAGACGTCTCATGATGGACTGGTCCGCCGGGGAATTGTCGCCCTTCTTTTTGTAGCCCTCGGCTTCCCGCTTGGTGATATGGCCCTCGGCAGCCCATTTATCCAGGGTCTCGTTCCAATATCCAAAGGATACCACCGGAAAATGGTCATAATTCTGATAATGTAAAATAGCCAGTACATTTTCCCGAAATGTCATAAAATACCTCTTGATGTTAGAATCATACTTGATTTTTGCGTTGGAACCGCTATGCTTTAGGCAACATTATACTTGGAAAACCGCGGGAATCAATGTGGAAAATAGTTGAAAAATGCTGAAAAATTGTTTATTATTTTGAAAGGAACTATTACTTACGGAGAAACTATGGACCGGCGCTGCCATTGTGGAGCGCGGGAGGAGAGAAAAAGCATGTTTTTGCGCTATGAGATGGGGGACCAGTCCCTGCAAAGGTCCTGTCCGGTTCTAAAAACAAGACAGACGGAAATACTTCCCTTTGCTGTGACAAATCTGGGGGATTTTACCTGTGACAGCACCTATTTCACCAGACGCCAGGGGTTGGAGGAATGCCTGTGTCTTTACACAATCTCCGGAGAGGGAACCGGGGAGTTTGAAGGAAAGACTGTTTCTTTAAAGCCGGGGGAGATTCTGGTGCTGGACTGCCGGGAGTATCAGTATTATGCCACCCTGCGGGAGCCCTGGCATTTCCTGTGGTTTCATTTTGCGGGAAAATGCGCTTTCGACTATGTCAGGCTGTTAAATTCCGGCGGGATAGGTCCCATTTATCTTGGAAACCGCATTTCCTTTCCAAGCTATTATGAAAAGCTGTATTCCCATGCCGCGCAGCTTGATCTACAAGGGGAGCTGGTGATGTCGGCGACGCTTCAGAATCTGCTGACGGATCTGATCCAGTTGAAAAATACGGAGAACTTTTCCGCCAAATACGGCAGATACCGTCAGGAGCTGGAGGCGAGTATCTCTTATATGCTGGAGCATTTTAAGGAGAATCTCACTGTGGAGCAGCTGGCAGGGCTGTGCCATATGAGCAAATACTACTATATCAAAATATTTAAGGAATATACTGGACAAACGCCCTATGAATTTTTGATGGGGATTCGGCTGCAGCAGGCCCAGAAAATGCTCCTGGAGACAGGAAAGACTGTTGAGGAGATTGGGCAGGAGACCGGCTTTGGCGACAGCAGGAATTTTATTGCCTGCTTTAAAAAGAAGGCGGGGCTTACGCCTCTCCGGTTTCGGAAGCAGAACCAGGTGGGGATTTAAGACGGAGGAAAGCCGGTTTTCCTTTACATTTTCCTGAGCCAGCTTTCCCATGTTTTTGTTGAACCGGTATTCCATCTATGATATACTAAACTCACGAAAAATAAGAACCATATGCATGGGGAAATAGATTGATATAACGCGCGAAAAACGAGAACCATATGCATAGGAAAATAAATGGAAAGGAAAGGTTCCGACTATGGCGATCTTAATAAAAAACGGACGGGTTATCGATCCGGGCACAAAGAGGGACCAGAAAGCGGACGTCCTGATTGAGAACGGAAGAATCAAAGAAATCGGTTCTCAGATCAAGACAACGGCGGAACGGGTCATGGATGCCGCGGATTGTTTTGTTATGCCCGGATTTATTGATTTGCACGTACACTTAAGAGACCCGGGCTTCGAGTATAAGGAGACGGTGGAGACCGGTTCCAGGGCGGCGGCCAGGGGAGGCTTTACCACCATCATGGCCATGCCCAACACCAAGCCGGTGGTGGATAACGGGGATGTGGTGCGCTATGTTCTGAACAAAGCGGAGGATGTGGCTCTCTGCAATGTGCTCCAGGCGGGGGCCATCACCCGGGGCCAGCGGGGAGAGGAACTTGCGGACATCGAGGGTATGGTGGACGCGGGAATCTGCGCCATCAGCGAGGACGGAAAGTCTGTTATGAACGCACAGCTTTACCGGGAGGCCATGATGCTGGCGGTGAAATATGACATTCCCGTTATGGCCCACTGTGAGGACATCAACCTGGTAAATAAGGGCGTCATGAATGAGGATGAGAATGCGGTCCGGCTGGGTATGCCCGGCATTACCAACACGGTGGAGGACGTGATCGTGGCAAGGGATATTCTGCTGGCCCGGGAGACGGGGGCGCGGCTGCACCTGTGTCATTGCTCCACCAGGGACAGTGTCAAGATGGTGCGCAGAGCCAAGGAGGCGGGACTGCCCGTGACCGGGGAGGTCTGTCCCCATCATTTTACCCTGACCTCTGAGGATATCAGGGAGGATGACGCCAACTACAAGATGAATCCGCCCCTGCGCACCAGGGAGGATGTGGACGCGCTGATTGCAGGTCTTAAGGAGGGCGTCATGGACGTCATAGCCACGGACCATGCGCCACACAGCGAGAAAGAAAAATCCGGTTCCATCCGCAATGCGCCCTTTGGAATTGTGGGGCTGGAGACGGCGGCGGCTTTGACCATGACGGAGCTGGTGGACAAAGGCATTCTGACGCCCATGCAGATGGCGGAGAAGATGAGCTACAATCCGGCCAGAGTGCTGGGCATTGACAGAGGCACGCTGGAAATCGGAAATGTGGCGGACGTGGTCATATTTGACCCGGAAGAGGAATATTGTATTGATACGGCAGAATTTCATTCCAAAAGCAGGAACACGCCCTTCCAGGGGAGAAAGGTGAAGGGCCGGGTGCGGGCTACCATCTTAGCCGGAGAAGTGGTATACGAAAAGGAGAATTCAAGAGGATGATTAATAAATTAGTAAAAAAGATTCAGCAGACCAAAGCCCCTGTGGTGGTGGGATTGGACCCTATGTTATCCTACGTGCCGGAGCATATTTTGAAAAAATCCTACGCCGAGTTCGGCGAGACCCTTGCCGGGGCTGCCGACGCCATCTGGCAGTTTAACAAGGAAATTGTGGACAAGACCTGGGATCTGATTCCGGCGGTCAAGCCCCAGATTGCCATGTATGAGCAGTTTGGTGTGGAGGGACTTAAGGCCTTTGAAAAGACCGTGTCCTATTGTCAGGAGAAGGATTTGGTGGTGATCGCCGACATCAAGCGGGGGGATATTGGTTCTACCTCCGGCGCTTACGCCGCGGGACATGTGGGCCGGGTAAAGGTGGGCTCCAAGGAGTACGCGCCTTTTCATGAGGATTTTGTCACGTTAAATCCCTACATGGGGATTGACGGCGTCAAGCCTTTTCTTGACGTCTGCAAAGAGGAAAAGAAGGGCGTGTTTGTGCTGGTGAAAACCTCCAATCCCTCCAGCGGGGATTTCCAGGACCGCCTTGTAGACGGACGGCCCCTGTATGAGTGGGTGGGAGAAAAGGTAGCGGAATGGGGCGCGGATTTCATGGGGGATTCCTACAGTTATGTGGGAGCCGTGGTGGGAGCCACTTACCCGGAGATGGGAAAAAGCTTACGCAAAATCATGCCAAAGAGCTTCCTTTTAGTGCCGGGCTACGGCGCCCAGGGCGGAACCGCCAGGGATCTGGCGCCTTATTTCAATGAGGACGGATTGGGCGCCATCGTCAATTCCTCCAGGGGAATCATCGCCGCCTACAAGCAGGAACAATACGCTTCCTTTGGCCCCGAGCATTTCGCGGATGCTTCCCGGGCGGCAGTGGAGACCATGATCGCAGATATCAGAGGCGCGTTGGAGGGTGAAAAATAATGGCTGAGAAATTCAGGGAACAGGCGGTCGTCATCCGCCAGGAAGAGCTTTCCTACGGCATTTACAGCATGTGGCTGAAAACGGATAAGATTGCGGCCCATGCAAAGGCCGGCCAGTTTATCTCACTGTACTGCCATGACAAGAGCCGGATGCTTCCACGGCCTATCAGTATCTGTGAGGTGGACGCGGCGGACAGGGCCCTGCGTATTGTCTACCGGGTGGCCGGACAGGGCACGGAGGAATTTTCTTCCTTAGGTACCGGAAATCAGATTGACATTGTGGGTCCTTTGGGAAACGGATTCCCCAAGAAAGAAAAGAGGGCCTTTCTCATCGGCGGAGGAATCGGGATTCCGCCCATGCTGCAGCTTGCCAGGGAGCTTACCTGCGAGAAGCAGATTATTTTAGGATACCGGGATACCCTGTTTTTGCAGGAGGATTTCAAGGGCCTGGGGAAAGTTTACATAGCCACTGAGGACGGAAGTTACGGCACCGAGGGCAATGTCCTTGACGCCATCCGGGAAAACGGTCTTGCGGCGGATATTATCTACGCCTGCGGCCCCACCCCCATGCTGCGGGCCATCAAGGAGTTTGCGGCGGAGCGGAAGATGGAATGCTGGCTGTCCTTAGAGGAAAAAATGGCCTGCGGTATCGGCGCCTGTCTGGCCTGTGTATGCAAGTCCAGAGAGAAGGACGCGCACACCAACGTAAACAACAAGCGGATATGCAAGGAAGGGCCCGTATTTCGGGCAGAGGAGGTGGACATCGGATGAATACCAAAGTAAATCTGGCGGGCGTCACATTGAAAAATCCGGTGATGACTGCCTCCGGCACCTTCGGCTCCGGCCAGGAGTATGGGGAATTCGTGGATTTAAATAAGCTGGGGGCTGTGGTGACCAAGGGGGTTGCCAATGTTCCCTGGGAGGGGAATGCCACACCCAGGATCGCTGAGACCTACGGCGGAATGCTCAACGCGGTGGGACTGCAAAATCCCGGCATCGACCTGTTTGTGCAGAGGGATATTCCCTTTTTAACCCAGTACGACACAAGGATTATCGTCAATGTCTGCGGCAGGACCACGGAGGACTACTGCCAGGTGGTGGAGCGCCTTTCCGACCAGCCGGTGGATATGCTGGAGATTAATATTTCCTGCCCCAACGTCAAGGAGGGAGGCATTGCCTTCGGCCAGGACCCCAAAGCAGTGGAGGCCATTACCCGGGAAGTGAAAAAGTATGCAAAGCAGCCGATTATTATGAAATTAAGCCCAAATGTGACGGATATTGTCACTATGGCCAAGGCTGCGGAAGCGGGGGGCGCGGATGTGCTGTCCCTCATCAACACCATCACCGGCATGAAGATTGATGTTCATAGAAGGACCTTCGCCCTGGCCAACAAGACCGGCGGCCTGTCAGGTCCGGCCATTCATCCCGTGGCGGTGCGGATGGTGTATCAGGTGGCCCAGGCGGTGAGCCTTCCCATTATCGGCATGGGCGGAATCGCCACGGCGGAGGACGCCATCGAGATGATTCTGGCGGGAGCCACGGCAGTCTCCGTGGGTACGGCCAATTTTGCCAATCCCATGGCCACGGTGGAGATCGTGGACGGTATCCGGCGTTATATGGAAGCATACGAGATTGACGATATTGGGGAGCTGATCGGGGCAGTGCGGTGATGGAACAGGGAAATTCCGAAACGGATTGATATCCGTATGATTTTATGATAGTATAACATCAGATGGGGGATTGACTCCCGCCTCTACAGTATTTGAAATATCAGACAAAGCTTTGGAACCAGGAGGTTTTCATAGATGGAACAATACAAACAGGAATTTATAGAATTTATGGTAGACAGCGGGGTGCTGCGCTTCGGAGAATTTACCTTAAAGAGCGGCCGTAAATCCCCGTTTTTCATGAACGCCGGAGGTTATGTGACGGGAAGTCAGCTGCGCCGTCTGGGACAATATTATGCCAGAGCCATCCACGACAACTACGGAGATGATTTTGACGTGCTGTTCGGGCCGGCCTACAAGGGAATCCCCTTAAGTGTGGCCACCACCATCGCTTACAGCGAGCTCTACGGGAAGGAGATCCGCTACTGCTCCAACCGCAAGGAGATCAAGGACCACGGCGATACCGGGATTCTTCTGGGAAGCCCCATCCGGGACGGAGACAGAGTGGTGATCATTGAGGACGTGACCACCTCCGGCAAATCCATCGAGGAGACATTCCCCATCATTCAGGCCCAGGGCAAGGTTGAGATCAAGGGGCTGATGGTATCCTTAAACCGCATGGAGCGGGGCAAGGGAGAAAAAAGCGCGCTGCAGGAGATAAAGGAAACCTACGGATTTGACGCCAACGCCATTGTGACAATGGCGGAAGTGGTGGAATACCTGTATAATAAACCATATAAAGGAAATATCTATATTGATGATACTTTAAAAGCAGCCATCGATTGCTATTATGAGCAGTATGGCGCGGAATAGGAGGCCCATATGAACGAAAAAACGTATAAGACAATGAAAATCGCCGGCGCGGGGAATATTGCGCTGGGAATAATTATTCTGGTTACAGGGCTGGCCTGCGGTATTCTGGCTATTATCAACGGCGCCGGTCTCATACGCCGCAAGTCGGATATTTTATTTTAAGGACAGTAAAAGTGAATGAAAAGCATAAGAAAATGCTCCGAATATGCAGTAAAGTCATATTCGGAGTCTATATTATATTGTTGATTTATTTTCTGTTTTTTGCGGAAAGTACCGGGCGGACCTTCGAGGGGCGCAGTTATCATTACAATCTTGTGTTATTTAAGGAGATAAAAAGGTTCATCGCCTATCGCCACAGTCTGGGCGCTACGGCGGTGGCCTTAAATTTGTTAGGCAATATTGCTGCTTTTATACCCTTTGGTATGCTCCTGCCCGTCTTTCATCGGAGATTCCGGTCTTTTTTGTATATGACGCTTTTGACCCTGGAATTCAGTATGGCTGTGGAATTGCTGCAGCTGGTGACGAAGGTGGGAAGCTTTGACGTGGACGACTTGCTGCTGAATACCATCGGCGGCATGCTGGGGTATCTGGCTTTTTGGATTTTAAATAAAATCAGGAGAATACGGGATGAAAAGAAGACAACGTAGAACCCATAATTATAAATTTACCGAGAAGAAGCATTCCGTAAAAGGAATTGCGGCGCTGGTTCTGGCTCTGGTATCTCTGGGACTGGGAATTGCCATGTGTATCATTTCGGCGAGGGCTGGGGGGGCGGGGAGCGTATACCTGGGCAGCATGGGGGTATTGTCTATGCTGTTGGCTCTTGTGGCCTTTGGGGTGGCGGTCTCAAGTCTTCGGGAGGAAAAAAGCTACCGTTTGTTTCCGGTGGCGGCCACGGTGGCTTCCGTGCTGGTTCTGGGCGGATGGATCGCGCTGTATGTGGTGGGATTTCTGATGTGAAAGTCGCAGGAGAGAAGCAGCTTCTAAGGCGGTCCCTGTGAAAATAGAAAAAGAATGGAGAGAACCATGGGATATAAAGAATTGTATGAACCGTATAAACAGGAGGTTTCACAGCGGTATCCGCTGGTGATGGAGCGAATTGCCGGGATACTTGAGGAAGAGACAGCGCGGCAGCCGTATCTGGATTATTTCCGGAGCGTTGCGGCATTTATTACGCAAATGCATAATGCAGAGCGGGAGGTTGCGGAAGGAACCTTTTTTCAGAAGTCCCTGGAGGAACTAAAAGAGTGGAATCGTTATGCGTATGCAGAAATCCTGCCGGAGCGTTATGAGGAAAGCTATGCCAACCCGGCCTATGCGGTGGAACGGTTGGGAGAGGAGTATGGCAGGCTCCTGTCCATGCTTTACGCCAATATCCGTGGTATGATTGGGTATGCTATGGAGAATGCAGTCTATGAGATGACCATTTACGGAGAGCTGTTTGTGGAAATTTATAACTGCTTTGAGGATTCGGCTGGAACAACTCCGGAGGAGATTCAGAAAATTTTGTACTGGTTTTTCCATGATTACAGCGAGGTATTTGTGGAGCGGTCCATAACAAGACAGGTGAACCCGGAGGATGATTTTTTCGCGCGGATCATCCGGGAGGCAGACTTGAATGATTTGCGGTATCTCTACCGTTACGGGCATTATATCAGCGAGAATGAATTGCGGGTGGCAGCGTTTCTGAATCAGATGCCCCAGGAGCAGATTCAGGCTATGGCGGATACTTATACGGAAGGATACCGCATCGGTTTTGAGGTTACCAGAAAGGATCTGTCCAAGAAGAAAACTGTGGAGATTTACTATCCCGTGGGCTTTGAGCGGATCGCACGTGCGGCCTTTGCCAATTTTGAGAAGCTGCATTTAAAGCCGGTGATCCGCCGGGGAGACGGCCGGTTCGGGGTGAGCTCCACTTCGGCAAACCAGCAGTATGATTTTGACCACAAGGCAGACGCTGCGGCTTATCTGGACAAGGCCTACGTGGAGCGTAAGCTGGAGTGCTTAAAGAACAGCTGGGAGAGCCATAAGGAATTGGCGTCCCTGTATGCCGGTCCTGCGGTGATCGAGACCTTTGGAAACGAGCCTTTCATGCCAAAGAGCAAGGCGGCCAACTATGAATACAGCGAAAAACAGCAGAAACTGAACGTGTATTACTCCAACATGGCCGGGCAGCTTTTGAATCAGTATATCAAGGGGGAAGAGCGCAGCTTTACGATTATCGCTTACCCAATTCCAGAGATTGGCGACAAGTTTGAGGAGATTTTTGAAAAGACCGTGGAGCTCAACAATCTGGATTATCATCTCTATCAGCGGATGCAGCAGAAGATCATTGATGTGCTGGACCAGGCGGAATCTGTGCATATCAAGGGAAGCGGGGAGAACCGCACGGATCTTACGGTGGCGATTCGGCCCTTAAAGCAGCCAGAGCGGGAGACGGCCTTTGAGAACTGTGTGGCGGACGTGAATATTCCGGTGGGGGAGGTCTTTACGTCTCCACAGCTAAAGGGAACCAATGGAACTTTGCATGTGACTCAGGTATATCTGGGCCAGTTAAAATATGTGGATCTGGAGCTGACCTTTACGGACGGGATGATTACGGCCTATCATTGCGGGAATTTTGAATCGGAGGCGGAGAATCAGAAATTTTTGAAGGAAAATCTGCTGTTCCACCACGACAGCCTGCCCATGGGCGAATTTGCCATTGGAACAAACACTACCGCATACCGGATGGGCCGGGATTACAACATCGGCGCAAGGCTGCCGATTCTCATTGCCGAGAAAACAGGGCCTCATTTTGCGGTGGGGGACACCTGCTACAGCCATGCGGAGGACACGCCGGTATACAACCCGGACGGCAAGGAGATTGTGGCCCGGGACAACGAGGTGTCCATTTTGCGGAAGGAGGATCCGGGCAAAGCTTACTTTAATTGCCACACGGATATCACCATTCCCTATGATGAGCTTGACAGTATTGTGGCCATCACCGGGGATGGGAAACGACTTCCGGTGATTGAGAACGGACGGTTCGTGGTGGAGGGAACGGAGGAGTTGAATCTGCCGCTGGAGGAGTAAGGCGCTCAATGCAAGACGCAGCGGTACTAGGCTCGCCGCCCGCAAACGGTCGGTTCGCCAAGTGCCGGTGTCTTTTAATGGTCTGCTTATAACAAATGCGCCATTCAGGGCTATGTTCCAGACAAAGACTGAAAAAACTCAGATCACCTGAAAAAAGTAACTTTACCAGTTAAGCATTTTCCCCGTGAACAGTCACGATAGCAGCAGAAAAATTCCGGGAAATTCCAAAATTTTCTTTCCATATCCTGTCAAATGTGTTATAGTAATCCTATGGAAGCATAGCTCAGCTGGGATGAGCGCTCGCCTGACTAGCGGGAGGTCAAGGGTTCGAGCCCCTTTGCTTCCATTTTTTGCGCAACGAATTCGGAAATCCCTCCGTAACCGGCAGAATCCATATAGATACCAAGAGGTTCCCTTAAACACTAGCTTTAATGGTTCTACTTCTCGCATTAGAGCTTCACCCTTTACACTGATGTATTGAAAAGTCACCACCTGCTTTTGCAAAATACTCTTCTTTATCGTCTGAAATAAGGCAGCTTCCTTTTTACCGTCAGACCACAATCCGAAATTTACTTCAATCCAATCCGTATCAGCGCCGCCAAAGACACTCTCAAATTTTCTGACAGTGTATTTCGTGACGGAATCGCTCACTGCCCCAAGCGCACAGAGGGAGGAGAGAATATCCTCTTTCTCCTGCTCGGTAAGGACTGTCTTATCCAGCACATAATCTGGTAAAAGGGAAATCCCTCCGTCCCTGCCTTTCGTCATATAAATGGGAATCCCGGCGATGGATTACAATATAATATGACATCTTGTGTCATATTAAAATAAAAAATCTCCCCTGTCATGTGACATATACGTTGTAAGTTGGGTGTAGTCTGACACGGAAGAAAATTAATAACAAGGGGCTGTTGTACCAAATTTTAAGCGTGACAGCCCCGGGGAAAATGCACAATTTTTGTTTTTATTTCGGGTTCCAGATAAGTTGATGTGCACATGATAGGTCATTTTCTAGGTTTGTGCGCTCGAAGTTCCGCCATTGCCTCAGAAAATGGGCGGGTATTGCCGCTTTTTATGTCCTCCATTCCCTCTTGA
>CALWLN010000181.1 GCA_944381535.1 uncultured Lachnospiraceae bacterium | reverse complement strand
AAGCTCTCTTTAGTGGCACGTTTCGGGGTGAAGATTTACTTCGGCTCCCCCACGCCGAAGGAATTCAAGGAGATTGTCCGGGTGTTGGCGGAAAAGAACGGTGTTGCCATGCCCACGGAAACCCTTTTGGCGGAAGCCAACAAGTGGGAGTTAAGCCACGGCGGTCTGTCAGGAAGATGCGCCCAGCAGTTTATCGACTACCTGCTGGGGCAGCAGTAGAGGAAACGCGCGGACTGGCTGCAAGCGGTCAGTCACAAAAGAAAAGGAGGTGCTGTCAGTGGCCATCAAAACATTTGCAGCAATCTATATCGGCTCCTATGAGGTGAGCCTGAAAGTTTTTGAATTGTCCCCCAAGAAGCAGCTTCGGAAAATCGACTATGTACGAAGCCGGGTGGAACTGGGAAAGGACTCCTTTACCAAGGGGATCATCGGCTATGAGCTGGTGGAGGAGTTGTGTCAGGTATTAAAGGAATTCCGCCGGATGATGGACGGCTATCAGGTGGCGGATTACCGGGCCTATTCCAGCAATGTCCTTCGGGATGTGAGCAACAAGCTGTTCGTCTTAGACCAGATATTGCTTCGAACCGGCATTGAGGTGGGGATATTAAGCAACTCGGAGCACCGGTTCATTGGTTACAAATCCCTGGCGGTGAATCCCTTCTTTGAAAAGCTTATCCAGGAGGGAGCTGCCGTGGCGGATGTGGGCGGCGGAAGCATGCAGATTACCCTGTTCTGGAAGGGAAAGGCTTCCACCACCCAGCAGATCGATCTGGGGCTTATGCGCCTGCGGGAAAAGCTCAGCCACATCGAGGACAGGGTGGCTAATTACGAGAGCCAGATTCTGGAGCTGATCGACAAGGAGCTTGATATCTACCGGAATCTGTATCTGCAGGGGAAAAAGCCCAAATACGTGATCATGCTGGGGGATTACATCGGCGACATTATAAAGGAAGAGGATAAACAGGAGGACGGGACCATAGAGGCCGCCCGGTTCTTAAAGGCGGTGAAACGGCTTTCCAGAAAAAATTCGGAGGAAATCGCCAGGGAGCTGAATCTGATGAACGAACAGGATCCGCTTCTGACTGCTTCGGTGCTGTTATACAGGCGCCTTGCGGAGGAAACCGGGGCAGAGTATGTGTGGATTCCGGGGACCAACATCAATGACGGAATTGCCATTGATTATGCCCAGAAGCGCAAGATGCTCAAGCCGGAGCATGACTTTGACGGAGATATCCTGTCGGCGGCAAGGGCGCTGGCCAACCGCTACCAGGGTTATACCGGTCACACAGAGGTGGTGACGGACATGGCGGTGGTTCTGTTTGACGCCATGAAGCATGTCCACGGCATGACCCGCCGGGAGCGGCTGCTGTTAAAAACCGCAGCTATTTTAAAGGATTGCGGCCTTTATGTCAGCCAGGTCAATTCGGCGGACTGTTCCTATGAGATTATCATGGCCTCGGAGATCATAGGCATGACCCATCTGGAACGGGAGATCGTTGCCAGTACCGTGCGCTATACCGGCAACCCTCTGGCGCCCTACGAGGAGGTCAAGGATAAGATGGACCAGCAAAGCTATCTGATCGTGGCAAAGCTGTCAGTCATCTTAAAGCTTGCCACCGCGCTGGATCGAAGCCATAGGCAGAAGATTAAGAATGTCAGGGCAAGACTGGTGGAAAAGCAGCTGGTCATAAACGTGGAGACCAGAGAAAATATGTTGTTGGAAAAGGGATTGTTCACCGTCTATGGGGACGCCTTCGAGCGAATCTTTTCCGTGCGGCCGGTGATCAAGGAAAAACGAGTATTTGATTAGGAGTGTATGAACATGGAAAAAGCAAAAGATTTTTTGCAGCCGGAATATTATGAAAACCGGGAGTTGAGCTGGCTGAAATTTAACGCCAGGGTGCTGAACGAGGCCAGAGACAAGACCATTCCTCTGCTGGAACGGCTGAAATTTTTAAGTATTACCTCCTCCAATCTGGATGAATTTTTTATGGTGCGGGTGGCCTCCTTGAAGGATATGGTACATGCGAAATATAAGAAAAAAGACATTGCGGGCATGACGGCTCTGGAGCAGCTTGCGGCCATCAACCGGGACACCCGGGATTTGGTGGAACTTCAGTACAGTACCTTCAACAGGTCTCTGATGCCGCTTCTCGGAAAGAACGGGATCAAGCTCTTCATGGCCCATGAGGACTTGACAAAGGAGCAGGGGGAGTATGTGGACCAGTATTTTCAGGAAAATGTGTATCCCGTGCTGACCCCTATGGCGGTGGATGCCTCCAGGCCTTTTCCGCTGATTCGCAATAAGACCTTGAATCTTGCGGCTCTCTTAAGCAAAAAGGACGGAAAGCAGAAGGCGGCGGAGTTTGCCACCGTTCAGGTACCCTCGGTGCTCCCCAGGCTGGTGCAGGTGCCTGCCAAAAAGCAGGGCGAGAGCGCCTTCATTTTGCTGGAGCAGATCATAGAGCGGAATATCCACCGCCTGTTCTTAAATTATGATGTGCTCTGCACCTACCCTTATCGTATTATGCGCAATGCCGATCTGACCATCGATGAGGACGAGGCGGAGGATTTGCTGCAGGAGATTCAAAAACAGTTGAAAAAGCGCCAGTGGGGCGAGGTGATCCGCCTTGAGGTGGAGGACGGGATCGACAAACAGCTGCTTTCTGTATTGGAGGAAGAGCTTCATATCGCCAAGGAGGATATTTTCAAGATTCCGGGTCCGCTGGATTTGACCTTTCTCATGAAAATGTATGGGCTGGAGGGCTTTGACAAGCTGCGGAATAAGCCCTATAAGCCTCAGCCCGTACCCCGGATCACGCCGGGGGAGGATATTTTTGCGGAGATTCGCAGGGGGGATATTTTGCTGCACCATCCTTACCAGACCTTCGACCCGGTGGTGGACTTTATCCGGCAGGCCTCCGTGGACCCGGACGTGCTTGCCATTAAGCAGACCCTGTACCGTGTCAGCGGTAATTCTCCCATCATTGCCTCCCTGGCCCAGGCGGCAGAGAACGGCAAGCACGTGTCGGTGCTGGTGGAACTGAAGGGCCGGTTTGACGAGGAAATCAACATTGTGTAGGCTAAAATGCTGGAAAAGGCGGGCTGTCATGTGATTTACGGCCTGGTGGGCTTAAAGACCCACAGCAAGATCGCCCTGGTGGTGCGTCGGGAGGAGGACGGAATCCGACGGTATGTACATCTGGGGACCGGCAACTACAACGACTCCACGGCCAAGCTGTATACGGACTGCGGGATGTTTACCTGCTCGGAGGCCATCGGCGAGGACGCTACCGCAGTGTTTAACATGCTCTCCGGATACTCGGAGCCCTTAAGCTGGAACCGGCTGGTGATTGCGCCCCTGTGGCTTCGGAAGAAATTTCTGCGGCTGATTCAGCGGGAGGCGGCCATTGCCAGGGAGGGCAGGAAGGCCTTTATCAAGGCCAAGATGAATTCCCTGTGCGACCAGGAGATCATTGCGGCCCTCTATGAGGCCTCTGCCGCCGGCGTGGAGATCGAGCTGGTGGTGCGGGGAATCTGCTGCCTGAAGGTGGGAATCCCTGGAGTCAGCGAGCATATTTCTGTCCACTCCATTGTGGGCAATTTCCTGGAGCACAGCCGTATCTTCTACTTCCACAACGACGGGCAGGAGGAGATTTACATGGGCAGCGCCGACTGGATGCCCAGAAACCTGGACCGCCGGGTAGAGATTCTCTTCCCGGTGGAGAACGAGGATCTGATGGAGCAGGTGAAGCATATCCTTACGGTGCAGCTTGAGGACAACGTAAAGGCGCACATTTTGCAGCCGGACGGCTCCTACGCCAAGATTGACAAACGGGGCAAGAAGCTTGTGAATTCCCAGGAGCAATTCTGCCGGGAGGCCAAGGAGGCCAATCCTAAGCCGGCCACTGTCTACCAGGAGCGGGTGTTCATTCCGGCGGAACCGGCGGAGTAGCCGGGAAAGCTGCGGGAAGCAGCAAGGCGGAGCGGCCGGAATACTGCGGAAGACAGAAATGAGGCGCAAATGTTACGCCTGAGGGAGTTAGAAAAATGCAGAAAATATTGTTTACCGATATGGATGGAACGCTTCTTAGGAGCGACAAAACCGTCTCTGAGAAAAACCAATGTGCCATTGAACGAATGCTGCGGGCAGGTCACTTGCTTGTGGCCGCTACCGGGCGCTCCGTACCGTCAAGCCTTCCTATTATAGAGAAGCTGGGGCTGGCTGGTCCGGTCCGCTGTCTCATTGCCTATAATGGGGCCGTGGTGTATGACTGTGAAGCGGGCCGGGTGCTTATGGAGCGCACGGTGGCCGTCCCGGATGTAGAGTACCTCTTTTCGGAGGCGAAGCGCTACGGGCTTTACATCCAGACCTATGATGAGGAGCATGTGCTGGCAGAGCGGGACTGCGCGGAACTTCAATACTATATGAGCAGAACAGGAACCACCTGCAAGCTTAGTGAGGATGTGTGCCATGGGCTCACCAAGGCCCCCCATAAGGTGCTTTTGATAAGCCTTGAGGACAAGGAACGGTTGCTTCAATTTGAGCGGGACCACCGGGAATGGGCAAGAGGGCGGAGTACTAGCGTATTTTCCTGCCCGGAGTATCTTGAGTATGGTCCTTTGGGCACTGACAAGGGGACGGGAATCCGTTTTGTGAGAGATTATCTAAAGATAGAGCAGGAAAATACCTATGCGGTGGGGGATGAGCAGAATGACATTCCCATGATTCGGGCGGCCGGCATGGGGATCGCCATGAGAAATGCCGTGGAGGAGGCTAAGGCCGCTGCGGACTATGTGACGGAGCGGGACAACGACCATGATGCCATTACGGAAATCATTGAGAAATTTATATTAGACTAGCATATACATCGGTATTTCGGCTGCAAGGAGCCGCGGAAGTGTTTGGAAGGAAGCGGCAAAGAAACGGTAAAGAAATGGTAAAGAACTTCCGGAAATGATTGACCTTCCAAGCGGCGTATGGTATCTATAGGTATTAAGAAAGGAAGAGTGTATGCAATCAATCTTATTACTAATTGTACTTATTTTTTTAAACGCAACCTTCGCAAGCGCGGAGATTGCGGTAATTTCCACCAATGACGCAAAATTACGGAAATTGTCGTCGGAGGGGAACAAGAAGGCGTCCAAGCTGGTGGCTCTGACGGATCAGCCGGCGCGTTTCCTGGCAACCATACAGGTGGCCATCACCCTGGCAGGCCTTTTGCAGAGCGCGTTCGCGGCGGATAATTTTGCGGATCCTCTGGCAACGGTACTGATAGAGGCCGGCGTTCCCATTCCGGTAGGGGTTCTTAAGAATATCTGTATCGTGGTGATCACCGTGATTCTGGGCTACTTTAATCTGGTGTTCGGAGAATTGGTACCGAAGCGGATCGCCATGAAGAAGGCGGAGAGCATGGCTCTTGGCATGTCGGGAATGCTGTATTTTGTATCTAAGGCGTTCGCCCCCATCGTATGGCTTTTGACAGCGTCTCCCAATCTGATGTTACGTATCCTTGGAATGAACCCGGAGGAAGAGGGGGATGCGGTGACCGAGGAGGAGATCCGCATGATGCTGGCGGAGGGAAAGGAAAAGGGAACCATTCCCACCGAAGAAAACGAGATGATTCAGAATGTTTTCGATTTTAATGATATTTCGATAGAGGAAATCTGCACCCACCGCAAAGAGGCGGTGCTGTTGTTCACCTCTGATTCCATGGAGGAATGGGAAGAAACCATTACGCAGAACCGGCACACCTTTTATCCGGTCTGCGGCGAGGATATGGACGATGTCATCGGCGTGTTAGATACCAAGGATTATTTCCGGCTGCCTGAAAAGAGCAGGAACGCAGTCATGGCACAAGCCGTGGAGCCCGCTTTTTTTGTGCCGGAGGGCATGAAGGCCAACGTGCTGTTTAACCGCATGAAGCAGAATCGAAGCTATTTTGCCGTTATCATAGACGAATACGGTGGGATGGCGGGAATCATCACGCTCCATGACCTGATGGAGGCGCTGGTGGGCGATATGGATGAAAAGGAAGAGCCGGTGAAGCCGGAGGATATTGAACTGCTGCCGGATGGACGGTGGAGAATCCAGGGCGGCGCTGACTTAGAGGAAGTGGCCCATGCCTGGAACCGCACCCTGCCGACGGATACCTACGAGACCTTCAGTGGTTATGTCTGCGATCTGATTGGCCGCGTGCCGGAGGACGGAGAGACCTTCCGGTGGGAGGGGGACGGACTTCTTCTGGATGTGCAGAAGGTAGAGGGTCATGTGGTCCAGGAAACCCTTGTGCAGTTGGTGTGATTTTTGCTATGGGAGAACTGTAAAAATTTGATGGCCGGATGAGCCATACCATAAGGCACCTTTTCGTAAATGGCAGTTTTTTCAGCTGCTTTTTGCGGAAAGGTGCTTTTGTCATTCTATTATGGGGCTACTTGACATTGTCTTGCCAAAAGTTATAATAATAGTGGTAGATTTAAAAATATTTGTGGCGGTCCGGCAGGTGATGCCGGGCGGGTACAGCCACTATAATACATTACAGGGAGACGCAGATGAACACCATAGAGAAACTGAGAGCCAATATTGAAACTGTGATTATCGGAAAGCGCCAGGTTATCGACCTGGTCCTCACCGCGCTGATTGCCCAGGGGCATGTGCTTTTAGAGGACATGCCGGGAACGGGAAAGACCATGCTGGCCAAGGCACTGGCCCGTTCCCTGAACCTGCCCTTTGCCAGAGCGCAGATGACGCCGGACCTGCTGCCCTCCGACATTACGGGGCTGAATGTCTACAATCCGAAGAGCGGAGAGTTTGAATTCCATCCGGGTCCGGTATTTACCAATGTGCTGCTGGCGGATGAGATCAACCGCGCCACGCCCCGGACCCAGGCCAGTCTGCTGGAGTGCATGGAGGAAAAGCAGGTGACCGTGGACGGCGTGACGAGGAAGCTTTCGGAGCCGTTTTTTGTGATCGCCACGGAAAATCCCATCGAAACGGCAGGAACCTTCCCGCTGCCGGAGGCCCAGCTGGACCGCTTTCTCATGCGCCTTTCCATGGGGCCCATGGAAGCGGAACAGGAAAAAGAAATCTTAAACCGGTACCGCCAGAACAATCCACTGGAGGAGCTTGGGGCGGTATGCGAGGCGGAGGAAATCAGAGAGCTGCAGAGATATTACCGTGAAATTTATATCCATCCGGAGCTTTTGGATTATATCCAGAAGCTTTGTATGGCCACCAGAAAACGCAAGGAAATCCGGGCAGGGGTCAGCGTCCGGGGAACGCTGGCGCTGATGCGGGCCGTCCAGGCCTATGCCTGTCTGGAGGGAAGGACCTATGCGGTGCCGGAGGACGTAAAGCTGCTGGCGGTGCCGGTGCTGGCACACCGGCTGGTGATGGAGGGAAACTTTTACCGCCAGGACGCCGCAAAGGAGCAGGTGGAGGCAGTCTTAAAAGAAACGCCGGTTCCCACCGAGGTGTGGGAGCGCCGTTCGTGAGACGAGACGAACCCCGGCGCGCGAATGAGGTGAGGACATGTCGCTGATCATAATAGGCGTGGTGGCCCTGCTCTGCCTGGCGGTGACGGTTGCTGTCTATGAAAAATTCTGGGATCATGGGCTTACGGCCAGCGTCGCTTTTGATAAGGAACAGATTGAGGAAGGCCAGAGCGTGGTGTTGAAGGAAATCGTGGAAAACAACAAAATACTGCCGCTGCTTATGCTGTCGGTGAAATTCCGCCTGGAGCGAAACATCCGGTATCTGGACCAGGAAAACAGCAGCGTCACGGACAAACAGTATCGGAACGACTGTATTTCCGTCATGCCCTATCAGAGGGTCACCCGTTCCTTTCCGGCGGTGGGAACCGGGAGAGGCTTCTACAGTGTGGAGGAAGTGAACCTGGTGGCCACGGATCTCTTATTCCGTAAGATACTGGCCAAGGATATCAAGAATCAGACCTGGATGTACGTGTATCCGGCCAGGTCAAGGCTTGTGAAACTTCCCGAGATATACCGGCGTATGTATGGAGACTGGCTGACCGACAGCTTGCGGCAGGAGGATCCCTTTGCCTTTAAGGGAATCCGGGATTACACGGGGACGGATCCCATGCGGAAGGTGAACTGGAAGGCCTCGGCGAAAACCGGAACCCTGAAGGTCAATCAGTATTATGACAATTCCAGCCGGCTGCTCACCATTTTTCTGAACGTGAGTCAGAAGGGGATTTTGAAGCAGGATGATCTGGTTGAGGAGTCCATTCGGGTGGCCAGAAGTTTCCTGGAATGGTTCATCCAGCGGGGAATCCCCATCCGGATTTTCAGCAACGGGGTGGACAAGCTGACCGGAGAGGAGCTTTCCATCCGGGAGGGAGCGGGGCTTTCCCATATTGATTCCTGCTTAAAGCAGCTGGCAAAGCTGGATATCCACGCGCCGGTTCGGGAGATGGAGGAACTGATTTTGGAGATAAAGCGGCAGAACGGGGAGCAGGACGGGGAGATTTCCCTGCTGATCTCGCCGGAACAGTCGGCGGAGCTTGCGGAGGCCTATCTGAGCTACGCCGGCGCGGGCGGAAAGGCCAACTGGCTGATCCCCATCCACGCCTCCATGGAACGGTATCTTATGGAGCATGTGGGGGTGGAAAAACTCCGGGGAAGCAGCGGAAATCAGATTCGCGTTGAGTATCTGGTGATGGAGGAGCTGCTTGGCTCCGGCAGAAAGTAGAGAGCGATTGATTGAGAATGGAGTGTTGGCATGAAAGATGTGGTAAAGAGTTTGAACCATATCATATTCTACGGAGCAATCGTAAGTTCCATAACCGGAATGCTGGGGCTTGAGGAAGCCCTCTGGTATGGATTGTGGACAGGGGCGCTTGGGGCCTGCTGTTATCTGCTGCGTCTGAAAATCAGGAAGCTGCTGCTTTTTTTGGGCGCCCATCTGCTTTTGATTCTCTGGGGCGTAGCCGGGATCATGGCCGGCGGAGGATTTACGGTCTATGGGATTCTCCTTCTGGCGGTTGCGGTTTTATCCTTTCTTCTGCGTCTGATACCGGGAGCGGAGCAGCTGGATCAGCCGGGCTATTTTCATATTGTGGTTTTGGCGATTCTTTTTTTTACAGCCACCTTCCTGGGAAAATCTTCCCTGTCCGTAGACAGCGGCCTGTGGGGGGCTTGCCTGGTTTTTTTGCTGAAGGTGCTGAATGACAATCTGATGGCGGCGGAGGAAATCATCGAAAGCCGGTCCGGTTCCACCAGGATGGATGTAAAAAGGCTGAAACGCCAGAATGCCAGGCTTTCCCTTGTCTATGTGGGGGTTCTCGGACTTGCCATTGGGGTGGCGGGACTGTTCCGGGCGGAGGGCCTGGGAGGAAAAATCTGGGAGGCACTGAAGGCCTTTTTGCGTTTCCTTTTCAGTCTGCTTCCGGTCTCCGACAACCAGCAGGAAAACGTGGCGGCTCCGGTGGAAAATCAGCCCATGGAGGATATGTTCGAGGAGCTGGGGGAGGCGAGTGAGCCCTCCGCCTTTGCAAGGCTGCTGGAGGCGATCGTCCAGGTGGTGGGAGTTGTTTTGCTGGTGGCAGCTGTGCTGGGTGCGGTGATTTTTGTCATCGTCAAAATCTATCGCCATTTTTATAACCGGAGGGAGGAGGAAGCGGCCAGGGAGGTGACGGAGCCCCTTACCCGGCGAGAAAAGCTTTCGAAGCAGAAAAGACAAAAGGAGTTTGCCGCACTGCCCCCACGCAGCCCGGCAAGGCGTATCCGTAAGATTTACAAGAAACATATGAAGCGCCTGGAGAAGGAACGGGGGATTTCCCTGGCCTGTATGTCGCCCCGGGAGCAGCTTGCGTTCTGGAAGGAAGAGGGCGTGGAGCCGGAAGCGGCGGAAGAGGTACGGCGCCTTTATGAAAAGGCACGCTACAGTCAGGGACAGGTAACGGAAAAAGAAGCGGAGCGGATGAAAATTTTACTTGACTAACAGCCCGGAGTATGGTAAAGTAAGGAAGTTGTTAGAAAAAGAAAGTAGAGTATCCACTCTCACCTTAGCGCGAATGAGCGACTAACGGTTTATATTCCGACACACCTATGCGTGTGTATTTTGAGAATGAACAGTGGATAGTCTGCCTATCCACTATTTTTTATGGAGGTGCAAGACCATTAGCGAATTAATGATTAACGAACAAATCAAAGACAGGGAAGTGCGGGTTGTAAGCGAGACAGGCGAGCAGCTGGGCATCATGTCATCCAGAGAGGCTTTAAGACTGGCTCAGGAGGCAGAACTTGATTTGGTAAAGATTGCCCCCACGGCAAAGCCGCCGGTGTGCAAGATCATTGACTATGGCAAGTTCAGGTATGAACAGGTCAGAAAGGAAAAGGAAGCCAAGAAGAAGCAGAGGATCATCGAGCTGAAGGAGATTCGTCTCTCCCCCAACATCGACACCAACGACTTGAATACCAAGATTGGAGCCGCCCGGAAGTTCCTTACCAAGGGCAACAAGGTGAAGATCACTCTTCGGTTCCGGGGAAGAGAGATGGCCCATATGAACAGCAGCAGACACATTTTAGATGACTTTGCGAAAGAGTTGGCTGACATTGCGGTAGTGGAGAAGCCATCCAAAGTGGAAGGGCGCAGCATCAGCATGGTACTGACTGAGAAGAAGCAGTAGCGGGTATTTGCCCGTCGCTGTTGTCATTCAATAATTGATTCTTAAGGAGGAAATTTACAATGCCAAAAATGAAAACAAGCAGATCAGCAGCAAAACGCTTCAAAGCGACAGGAACCGGTAAGTTGAAGAGAAATAAGGCCTACAAGAGCCATATCTTAACGAAGAAGAGCGCCAAGAGGAAGAGAAATCTTCGCAAGTCCGCGATCACAGACAGCACCAACGTTAAGAATATGAAGAAAATTTTACCGTATCTGTAAGAATGAGTTAAGGAGGAAACAAAGTCATGGCAAGAATCAAAGGCGGATTAAACGCTAAGAAAAAACATAATAGAACCTTGAAGTTGGCGAAAGGCTACAGAGGTGCCCGTTCCAAGCAGTATCGTGTAGCAAAGCAGTCTGTTATGAGAGCCTTAGCCAGTTCTTATGCAGGTAGAAAAGAGAGAAAGAGACAGTTCCGTCAGCTCTGGATCGCGAGAATCAACGCGGCAGCCAGAATCAACGGCATCTCCTACAGCCAGTTCATGCACGGCTTAAAGCTGGCCGGCGTAGAGGTGAACCGTAAGATGCTTTCCGAGATGGCGATCAACGATGCGGAAGGCTTTGCGACCTTAGCGGAGCTGGCTAAGTCCAAGGTGGCATAGACGTCTGGAATATAGTTACTGTTCACAAGCTGACAGGCATGTGGACAGTAACAGCTGTAAAAATAATACAAAAAACAGAAAAAAACAGAAAAAATTTAAAAAAGTACTTGCTTTTTTTGAAATAGTAGTGTATAGTATGTTTTGTTGAGTTCGAACATGGCTCGTTGGTCAAGCGGTTAAGACGCCGCCCTCTCACGGCGGAAACAGGGGTTCGATTCCCCTACGAGCTGTTGCTATTAAGAATAGCCCAACCCGAAAGAAACTGTAGCTTGTAAAAAGTTACAGTTTTTTTATTTCATATATTCCCGCAAGCAATGAGCCAAGCAGCCGCGCTTGCGCGGATATTTGACCCTTGCGGCAGGATTGTTACAATTTATTTCGAAAATTGGAATTATCTTGACATTTATGTGTTTTTTTTGTAATATATGGTTTGTGGTTTTAATATTAGTGATAGCGCGGAAGAAAAGCAAGTGGTTTGATGAAAGCCATAATAAACAATCTAGGAGGAAGTAATAATAATGAAGAAACTGAGAATTGTTTCCATACTGCTGGTCGCAGTGATGATTTTGGGAATGTTGACAGGCTGCGGAACCAGATTTGACGCAAGCGCGTATGTTAAGGCCCTGTTGGACAACTCTTACAAGAACGATCCCACCGGTATTGTGGAACAGAACATGGGTACCGAGGAAGAGGCCAATGCGCTGTATGAGCAGGGACTGGATACTGAGATGGACAGTCTGACCTCCGGAATCACAATTTCCGATGAGCTGAAAGCGGAATACCGTTCTGTTTTTGCCGACATGTTTGCCCAGGCAAAATACACCGTAGGGGAGGCTACGGAGCAGGACGACGGTTCTTATGAGGTGACGGTAAATTATCAGACGATGAAGGTTTTTGAGCCGGCGATGGCTGCGTATACGGAAGGGCTTACCGATTTGCAGGACCAGTGGTCTGCGGAAGTGCCTTCGGATGATGAGATGTATGAAGCGATTTACACACTGCTTAAGGATTGCATAAAGGATGCGTTGCCCGATGCGGAGTACGATGAGGAAGAAAGCATGATCGTGCATGTGGAAATTTCCGATAATACCTATTCGCCCAATCAGGAGGATCTGCTGAATCTGGAGCTGTCGCTCTTTGATATGGACGCAATGAATAATTTAGGGTGAAGTGAAAAGTTAAATTCCACTCTGAAAAGGTTCTCGGGAAGAGTAGAAATCACTCATGCAAAGACTGGATTTTTAAGGGTTGAATACACAAAAATGCAGTAGGATCGACTCTTTCATCACGC
>CALWLN010000180.1 GCA_944381535.1 uncultured Lachnospiraceae bacterium | reverse complement strand
ATCTGTCCAGATACGACAGCTTTCCCGATTTTTTCCTTCTCACTGACCGGGAGTTTCAAGCTGCTCCCGAACGCTGTCGCAGAGAAGCCGGACGATCTCCTCCGGAGATTCCTTCATGTCAGCTCCCGCCGCCATCACATGGCCGCCGCCCCCGAAGGCTACGGCAATTGTTGAGACGTTTACCTTTCCGTTGGAGCGGAGACTCAGCTTGTAGCCGCCGGCAATTTCATAGAGAAACGCCGCCACCTCCACGTCCCGGGTCACCCTAAGCTGATTGACAATTCCGTCCAGGTGCTTTGGCAGCACGTCAAAGGCTTTCATATCTTCCTGTGAGATCACGCCCACGATCAAGGCTCCGTCCAGATAGAGCCTGCTCTCTAAAAGGGCCTTTCCCATGATCCGGTTCTGGTTGTAGGTATTGGTACAGAAGGTCTCATCCACGATTTTAGTGAAATTGATTCCCTTCTCCATCAGCTTTCCGGCGATATTCATGGTTCTGGCGGTGGTGGAACTGTACTGAAAGACGCCTGTGTCGTGGACCATACCCACATAGATACACTCGGCAATCTCCTTCGTGATTTTATCTTCCTCCAAAAGCCCGAAAATCAGCTCACTGGTGGAACTCACCTCCGGGAATACGTGATTTATCCGGGCAAATCCGTTATTGCTGATATGGTGGTCAACGCAGATGGTTGTGCCGGCCGTCTCATAATATTTCACCGCCGCCCCAAGCCGTTCTCTGTCGCTGCAATCCTGGACGATACACAAATCGTAAGCTTCCTCCGAGTCGCAGCAGTTCTTGATATGCTCCGCCCCCTGAAGGAATTTGAAAATATTTGGAATGGGCTCCAGATACACATCCGCTTTTATCCTTGGGAACCAGGTGTGGATGTAATTCCAGGTAGCCAGGCAGGAGCCCACACAATCGCCGTCGGGACGAATATGCCCCAGAATAGCCACCGTGGACACCTGCTCTAAATATGACGCTAACTTCTCCATAATAACTCCTTATCCATCAAAGATCGCGCTTTATGTCACTCTTCATGCGTAAAATAAGAAGGACACTACTCCTGCTCCTCCTGCTTCCGGTTCACATCATCAATCAACTTCGACATATGCACGCCGTAGGCAATGGACTGGTCCAGAACAAACCGGATTTCCGGGGTATTGCGCAGATTAATGCTTTTGGCCAGCTGGGTGCGAATATAGCCCTCGGCGCTTTTAAGGCCTGCCAGGGTGTCCTTCTGAGACTGCTCATCCCCCAGCACGCTGATAAAGGCCTTGCAGGTCTTTAAATCAGGAGCCACCTCCACAGCCACCACGGAAGTCAGAGGATTGATCCGGGGGTCTTTGATGTCCCCCCGGATGATATTGCTCAGCTCCCGCTGTACCTCGCCGTTGACTCGGGTATTTTTTATACTGTTTTTTCTCATTCTTTTCACTTCCTCTGCTCTTAACGGGGAACCTCTACCATGGTATAAGCTTCTACCTGGTCCAGCTCCTCGATATCATTGAATCCCTCGAACACAAGGCCGCACTCATAGCCGGCTCTCACTTCCTTCACATCATCCTTAAACCGCTTTAAGGAAGCCAGGTTGCCCTCGAAGATCTGCTTGCCCTCTCTTGAGATACGCACCTTGCAGCCTCTCTGGAACACACCGTCCAGCACATAGGAGCCGGCGATATTTCCCACGCCGGAGGCCTTGAAAATCTGACGCACTTCCCCATGGCCCAGTATCTTTTCCTCGAAAATGGGGTCCAGCATACCCTTCATGGCTGCCTGCACATCCTCAATGGCGTTATAGATAACCTTGTACAGCCGCAGATCCACGCCCTCCCGCTCGGCACTGGCCTTGGCCTGCGCGTCGGGCCGGACATTGAAGCCGATGATGATGGCGTTGGAGGCGGAGGCCAGGCTTACATCGGACTCATTGATGGCGCCTACGCCGCCATGGATAACTTTCACCACCACTTCCTCATTGGACAGCTTCACAAGGCTCTGCTTCACGGCCTCCACGGAGCCCTGCACATCGGCCTTGACGATGATATTTAATTCCTTTACGCTGCCGGACTGAATCTGCGAAAACAGGTCATCCAGAGACATCTTGGCCTTGGTGTCTTCCAATAGCTTTTCCCTTCCCTGGGAAATAAATGTATCGGCAAAGTTTTTGGCTTCTTTTTCCGAATCCGTGGACACAAACACATCTCCTGCGTTTGGTACGTTGTTGAGCCCCAGAATCTCCACCGGTGTGGATGGTCCTGCCTCCTTGACCCGGCGCCCCTTATCATCAATCATAGCCCGGACCTTACCGCTGCAGCTTCCGGCGGCAATGGGCTGGCCCACCTTCAGCGTACCCTTCTGCACCAGCACGGTGGCCACGGCGCCGCGGCCCTTATCCAGCTGGGCCTCAATGACAAGACCTCTGGCCTGACGCTTGGGATTGGCCTTCAGTTCCATTACCTCCGCAGTCAGAAGAATCATCTCCAACAAGTTGTCAATTCCCTCATGGGTGTGCGCGGACACCGGGCAGAACACGGTACTTCCGCCCCAGTCCTCGGGAATCAGATCGTATTCGGAAAGTTCCTGCTTTACTCTTTCAATATTGGCGCTTGGCTTATCAATTTTATTGATGGCAACAATGATTTCCACTCCCGCCGCCTTGGCATGGCTGATAGCTTCCACAGTCTGGGGCATCACGCCATCATCGGCCGCCACCACCAGGATTGCGATATCGGTGGCGTTGGCGCCTCGCATACGCATAGCGGTAAAGGCCTCGTGGCCCGGCGTATCCAGGAAGGTGATCTTCTCGCCGTTGCAGGTCACCATGTAAGCGCCGATATGCTGGGTGATTCCACCGGCCTCACGGTCAATGACATGGGTGTTGCGGATGGCGTCCAGAAGGGAGGTTTTCCCGTGGTCAACGTGACCCATCACGCAGACTACCGGCGGACGCTTCACCATCTTGCTCTCGTCCTCCTCATCCTCCTTCAGAAGCTCCTCGATGACGTCTACCTTCTCCTCCATCTCGCAGATACAGTTGAATTCCAGCGCAATTTCTTCTGCCTTCTCGAAGTCGATTTCCTGGTTTACCGTCACCATAATGCCCTGCAAAAACAGCTTCTTTACAATGGCGGAGGCCTGCACCTTCATCTTTTCCGCCAGCTCCTTGATGGTCAGCTTTTCGGGAAGCACGATGGTCCTAATAACCTCTTCCTCTTTCTGTACCGGCGCAGGCGCCTGCTGGGGTTTCTTGTGCTTTCCGGCGTTCTTCTCCAGATTCACCAGACGTTCCGGCTTCCTGGGTCCGATGCCCTTCTCCTTCACCTTCGCCTGCTTCTGGTTCTGTCCGCCCCGGCGTTCTCTGGATTCTTTTCTGGGCTCATCCGCTACCACGGGAGCGCTCTGATTCATTTTGCTGATTTCCTGCTCGAATCGGTTTCTCTGTTCGCCAGGGCGATTGCCACCGACTCTCGCGCTGTTTTTATCACCTTGCGGGCGATTGCCACCCGGGCGGTTGTTTTGGAAATTGCGGCTGCCAGTTTTTTCACTTTCATTTCTTGGTCCTCTCTCGTTTCCAACCCGTCCCTGGCCTGCGGGACGATTCTGACCTGCCGGGCGGTTCTGACCTGCCGGCCTATCCTGCCCCGGGCGATTTCGGTCTGCGGGACGGTTCTGACCTGCCGGCCTATCCTGGCCCGGGCGGTTCCGGTCCACGGGGCGGTTCTGACCTGCCGGCCTATCCTGGCCGGCAGGACGGTTCCGGTCCACGGGACGATTCTGACCTGCCGGCCTATCCTGGCCGGCCGGGCGCTCACTGCGCGCAGGCCTGTCTTGATTTGTCGGACGCTCGCTGCGCGCAAGCCTATCCTGGACAGTGGGCTGTTCACTGCGCGCAGGTCTATCCTGGACGGTGGGCTGCTCGCTCTGTATAGGTCTATCCTGGCTGGCCGGCTGCTCGCTGCGCACGGGTCTCTCCTGAGCGGCGGGACGCTCTGTCTGCACCGGTTTGCGCTCTGCCTCCTGTTTGACTACGGCGGGCTTCTCTATCCCGAGAATTTTATCGAATTTAGCCTTTACAGCCTCCGCGCGCTCGGAAGCGGTTCTTGAATCCTGGGGCATAGGGCGCTTGCCCTGTACGGTCCCTGGGGTTCTTCTCCCGTCAGACCGCGCTCCACGGTCCCGGGAGCCTCTGCCCTGTCCCTGAGACCTGCGGTTTCCCATCTTACTGTTCTGGGGATTAAACACTGCCGTGATGCTGGATTTCTTCTTAGGCCTATCCTCCGGCTTTGTCTCGGCCTTTCCTTCTATCTTGGGTTCTGTCTGTTCTGCTTTGTTCAATTCGGCCTTCCCTTCCTGTTTCTGCTCTTTGTCTGCTTTCGTTCCTGACTCTGCCTTCGCTTCGGTCTTTGTTTCTGTCTTTGGTTTCGTTTTTTCTTCGGCTTTCGGCACTGCCTTCGGCGCGGCTTTTTCCTCCGCCTTCGGTTCTGCTTTCGGCGCGGTTTTTTCTTCCGCTTTCGGCGCGGCTTTTTCTTTTCCAAACCTGGCCTTTACCATATTGATCACATCATCCTCGATGGAGCTTGACGCGGTTTTATCGTTTATATTCTTTTCTGCCAAAAAACCTAAAATGTCCTTTGACTGAATGTCTAACTCTTTTGCTAACGCATGTATTCTGACTTTTGCCATACTTACTACCTCCTGATTTCCGTTTCTTCCAACATTTTCAGTTTCGATTCCAGAGACCTGGAAAATCCTTGGTCTGTCACCGCAAGTGAAGCCCGGTACTGCTTCCCGATATGGTGTCCCAGTTCCTCTTTGGTTCCGTAGAGATACATGGGAACCTTATAAAACTCACACATATTGCGAAACATTTTCTTCGTATTGTCGGAGGCGTCTTCTGCAACAACCACTAAAAATGCCTGATGTGATTTGACCGCCTTCTCCGTGGAAAATTCACCGCTGGCGATTTTCCCGGCCTTCTCGGCCAATCCAAGCATTGACAATATTTTGTCCTGCTTCAACGATTTTCCATCTCCTTCATCAGGGTATCCAAGATATCCTTTGGTACGGCAGTTTTTAGGGAACGCTCCAGACCCCGGTTTCTGGCTGCCTTTTGCAGGCATTCCGGATTGGGGCAAATGTACGCGCCTCTGCCGTTTTTCTTCCCGGTTGTGTCCAGAAGGATTTCTTCCTCCGCTGTTTTGATAACGCGAAGCATTTCCTTCTTTGCTTTCATCTCTCCACAACCGACACATTGACGCATGGGAATTTTTTTACTCATTATCATACCCTTCCTGGGAATACTCGGAATCATCATAGTAGTCATCTTCATATTCCTCGTCATAATCCTCATATTCATTCTCATAATCCATGAAGTCACCGGACTCTCTGGCCTGGGTCTCACTCTTGATGTCGATCTTAAAGCCGGTAAGACGGGCCGCCAGCCGGGCGTTCTGTCCCTCCTTGCCGATGGCTAAGGACAGCTGGTAATCGGGAACTACCACCTTGGCGGTCTTCTCGTCCGCGTCCGCGATAACGGAAATCACCTTGGCCGGACTTAAAGCATTCTCAATCAGCATGGCCGGATTCTCATTCCAGTTGATGATATCGATTTTCTCCCCTCGAAGCTCGTTTACGATGGCATTGACTCTGGCACCGTTTAAGCCTACGCAGGCACCCACCGGATCCACATCCGGATCGTTGCTCCACACGGCAATCTTGGTACGGCTGCCGGCCTCTCTGGAGATACTCTTAATTTCCACAATCCCATCCTTCACTTCGGTCACCTCGGATTCAAAGAGACGCTTCACCAATTCGGGGTGGGTCCTGGAAACCAGGATCTTGGGTCCCTTGGAGGTGGATTTTACTTCCAGAATGTATACCTTGATACGTTCGGTAGGACGGTAGACCTCCCCCTTCACCTGCTCATTCTCACTCAAAATGGCGTCGGCTTTGCCCAGGTTAATACTGATATTGCGACCCACATTGCGCTGCACGATACCGGTCACCACATCCTTCTCCTTGCTATAGTACTGGTTGAACAGTACCTTCCGTTCTTCCTCGCGGATTTTCTGCAAAATCACGTTCTTGGCATTCTGGGTAGCAATTCGCCCGAATTCCTTGGATTTCACTTCAATGTTGACAATGTCCCCAAGCTCATACACGGAGTCGATCATTTTGGCATTGGCAAGACTGATTTCCAGGGCGTTGTCCGTCACCTCCTCCACCACGGTTTTTTCCTGGTACACGTGAAATTCACAGGTCTCCGGGTCGATATTCACCTTGACGTTCTCGGATTTGCCAAAGTGATTCTTACAGGCGGTAATCAGCGAATTCTCGATGGCCTCCAGCAAGGTTTCCTTGCTGATGTCCTTTTCCCTCTCCAGTATATTTAACGCTTCCAATAACTCATTGTTCATTTTTGTTTATCCTCCTTATTCGTGTTCGTTCCTGTTACGCGAAAGTGTTTTTAAAAATCAAATGCCAGGCGAATCAGCGCAATATCACCTTTTTGAAAGGTCAGCGACGTTCCCTCCTCCGTCTCGATGGTGACGGTATCCCCATCATAGGCCGTCAAAATACCGTAAAATTCTTTTTCCCTGTTGATGGCCCGATAGGTACGAATCTCCAGCTCCTTGCCCATGCTTCTTACATAGTCCTTCTCCTTTTTCAGGGGACGACCAAGCCCCGGCGAACTCACCTCAAAAATATAAGAATCTTTTATAAAATCCTTCTCATCCAGCAAGTCGCTGATTCTACGGCTCACCGCCTCGCAGTCGTCCACCGTAATACCGCCCTCCTTGTCGATGTAAGCTCTCAAATACCAGTTGCCGCCTTCCTTCACATACTCCACGTCAACCAGCTCGAAATTCAGTTCCTCCAAAACAGGGAGCATAAGCTCCTCGGTGCGCTGTTCATATTGTTCTCTCTGTGTCATGTTTCCACCTTCTTCCCTTACCGCTCAGACCGGGCAAAAAGGCCCTACATAAAATTGAGAGTGGACCGCTGCCCACTCTCTAGTCTAAGTCTATTCAGTTGTCTACTATACTATAGCACAAACAGGACAGTTTTGCAAGGATTTTCTACTCTAAATTATTCATGGTGAAGTGAAAAGTTAAATTCCACTCTGAAGGGCAAAATATTGAATCCAGTCTTACTGGAATTTCTAGTTGCATTTAGTCTTACATTTACAGCCTATTCTGGTATAATGCTCTTGATACCACAAAA
>CALWLN010000179.1 GCA_944381535.1 uncultured Lachnospiraceae bacterium | reverse complement strand
GCCGCAGCCTTAGCCATTCCCATGGTCTGCTCCTCCAGGCTCTCCCGCACCTTAAGAGGTCCTCTTCTGCCGTCAATGGTGGGTCTGATCCCAATGACGGGGTAATCTCCGATCAATCTTGATTTTGCCATAATAGCATTCCTCCTTACTCTTGAATAAATGATTTAAATTTTTCATATGCAGCATCCCACTTCCCAGTATCCTGAGGCAGATACTCATATGTTGTTTCTGAATTCGCAATGATCTGTCTTGCTTCTTTCACATCCCGGATTTCTCCCAACGCCATGAGCTGCACGGCGATATTTCCAAGGGCCGTGGCCTCCACCGGTCCCGCAAGGACCTTGCGGCCGCTGGCTCCCGCAGTCATCTGACACAGCAGCTTACTCTGGATGCCTCCGCCTATCATGTGGATCACCGGGTAATGCCTGCCGGTGCAGGCCTCAATCTGCTCTAAGGCGTACCGGTATTTCAGAGCCAGGCTCTGATTGATACAGCACATAATCTCGCTGACAGTTTCCGGTACCTTCTGTCCGGTCCTTTGACAAAATTCCCGGATACGGCCGGGAATATCCCCCGCCGCCACAAATTCCGGAGCGTCCGGGTCAATAAAGCTTTGGAAGGGCTCCGCCGTGAGGGCCATCTGCTCCAGCTCTCCGAAGGAATACTCCTTCCCCTCCCGCATCCACTGCCGCCGGCTCTCCTGGGCCAGCCACAGGCCGATAATATTCTTAAGAAGGGTGGTGGTATTGCCGTATCCCCCTTCATTGCTGATGTTGCAGGCAAAGGATCTCTCCCCGATGACGGGTGCTTCAAGCTCCGTGCCAAAGAGACTCCAGGTCCCGCAGCTTACAAAAATAAAATCCTTCTCCCGGGTGGGCACGGACACCACCGCGCTCTGGGTATCGTGTCCGGCGATGGCGATCACCTTGGCCGGTTCCACTCCAAGTTCCTGACAGATTTCCGGTTTAAGTTCTCCCAGGACAGTGCCGCTTTTTATGATTTCCGGCATAATTTCTTCGGGTATACGCAAAGCCTCCAGGATCCGTTTGGACCAGACCTTCCGATTGGCATCCAGAAGCTGGGTAGTGGTGGCCATGGTATATTCCGCCGCCTTCACGCCGGTAAGGAAATAGTTGAACAGATCCGGCATTAAGAGCAGCGTATCCGCCCGTTCCAGCAGCCAGGGCCGCTGCTTCACCAGGGAATACAGCTGAAAGATCGTATTGAAATTCTCAAACTGATTTCCCGTAATCTCATAGACCTCTTCCCTGGGGATTACCTTAAATACTTCCTCCTGCATGCCCAGGGTCCTGTCGTCCCGGTAATGGACCGCGCTCTCCAAAAGCGCGCCGTGCTCATCCAGAAGCCCGAAATCCACGCCCCAGGTATCAATCCCGATACTTTCAAATCCTCCCATCTGCTTTGCCTTTAACATTCCCTGCTTGATTTCATAAAAATGCCGCAGGGTGTCCCAGTACATGGTCCCGTTTAACAGAACCGGGTCGTTGGAAAAGCGGTAGGCCTCCTGCATATGAATTTTCCCATTCTTTAAGGCGCCGAGAATGGCTCTCCCGCTCCCGCCCCCGAAATCGAAGGCCAGCACCCGTCCTTTCTTTTCTTCCATTTGCAAGTCTCCTTTCCCCCGGCGCGCAAAAGGTCTTCTCCTCGTGACTTTCAGGCAGTATTTCTCCCGCCATAGTCCTGTTTCCACACCGGAAAACTTCTATTTTAATCTCCGGACGGATTCTCTCTCCCGTTTAGTCTACGGATAGACTCTCCCTCCCGAAGCTGTATGCCAAAGGTCACCTTCATAATCTGTTCTTCCGGCGTCTGCTTACTGCCGATCCGTTCCATCAAAATATCCACGGCCTTTGCGCACATCTGCTCCATGGGCTGCCTGGCAATCCAAATCTTGGGCCGCACCACCCTTGACATGATCAAATCGTCGAATCCGAAAATAGAGATATCCTTAGGCCAGGAAAGCTCCGACTCGTTTACCGCCATTATGCCCCCCAGGGTCGTCTCATAATTGCCCAGGAACACAGCGGTGGGGCGCTCCTGCAGAGCCAGAAGTTCCTTCATATTCTTATATCCCAGTTCAAAGGAATGCTTGCCCAGACGCCGGTATTCCTCTGGCACGGAAAGCCCCGCTTCCTTCATGGCCTCCAGATACCCTTCCAGACGGTAAATTCCCGAATACTCCACATTCGAGGTGATAACCGCAATCCTCTCATGTCCGTTTTCAATCAAAACCTTCACCGCGCGATAGGCGGCCATCCGGTTGTCAATTCCCACAAAATCAAATTCCTCATCATAAAAGGCCCGATCCAGAAGCACCACCGGCACGCCGACTTTTTTGGCGGGCTCCATGAATTTTCCGCTTCGATTCACCGGAATCACCAACAGCCCGTCCACCTTCTTTTTTAACAGGAACTGAAGATTCTGGGTCTCCACCTCCTCGTCGTTGAAGGAGTCGCAGATAAGGAATCCATACCCATGCCTGCGCAGCTCCGCGCCGATGTAGTGCAGCATATTTCCCACAAAAAGGCTCTCGATATCGTAGACCATGACGCCAACCAGCTTCGTCTGATTGGTCACCAGTCCCCGGGCGATTTCATTCACCTCATAATGGAGCTCCTCAATGGCCGCCTCGATCAGCTGGCGATTTCTGGGAAGCACGTTTCCGCCGTTCAAATATTTGGAAATCGTGGCCAGAGATAATCCTGTTTTATTTTTTATATCACGTATCGTAGCAGGCATATATTCTTCCGTGCCGAAACTTCCGGCACACTCCCCTTTCTCCAAAATTGCGAAACGGTTCGCTCAAAACTATATCTACGCTTCTCTTAATTAATACCATATTTCTCTGAATAAAGTCAATAGTTTCTTATGATTTTTCAGAGAAATTTCATGACATTTTCACATATTTTCCAACCTAGATAATCTATTCAAAAGCGAAACGGTTCGCTTAAATAAAAAAACGGATTTCCGCCGTATCCCCCTCCGCTTCCATCCGGCAATGGGCCCCCAGCGGCAATGTCCCCATGGGAATTCTGTGATCGGAACAGACGTTGCCGATGACCGGCACCCGCGATTCCGAAAACCAGTCCCTCAAAAAGGCTTCCGTCGTCAGACTTTCGTCATAGTCCCGGTTGTCACACCCGGTAAAATCACCCAAGAGCACCCCTTTTGCCCCGTCAAAAATACCGGCATATTTCATCTGGGTCAGATACATATGGATTCGTGGAAGACTCTCTCCCACGTCCTCCAAAAATAAAATGCATTCCTCCCGCGCCGGACCATAAACGGTTCCCAGGGAGCGGGCCAGAACGGACAAATTTCCTCCCAAAAGCTTTCCCCGGGCGCAGCCCTCTCTGATAACCGTAAGCTTCTCCCCGGCGGGATTCTGAAAGCGCAGAGTGTCCCTCATACCGCAGGCAGCCCACAGGCTTTTCCATACATATGCTTCCGCGCTACCGTTCTTCCCTTCCCACAGAAAATCCGACTTCACCATAGGCCCGTGATAGGTCACCATCTGACAGTACCGCTGAAAAACCGTGTGCAGGGCGGTGATATCGCTGTAGCCCACAAACACCTTGGGGTTTTCGCGTATACATTCATAATCCAGATAAGGCAGAAGCTGCGTACTCCCATATCCGCCTCTTGTACAGAAAACAGCCTCAATCCGGCTGTCGGCAAACATGTTGTTCAAGTCGGACGCCCTGTCCATAGCGCTCCCCGCCAGATAGCCGTAGAGATTTTCGTCCTTCTGAAGATGTTCCCCAAAGACTACGGAAAAGCCCATCTCTTCCAGCTTTTGCCGGCAGCGCAGCCGTTGCTCCTGGGTGATTGGAGAGCCGGGACCGATCAGGCCCACGCAGGCTCCCTGACGTAATGGTTTCGGAATGTTCACAATCTCACCTCTCAAACTTCCTTTTATCAGTATACGAACCCTTTTTCACTCCTATGCCAGCGGACATGGTATAATATCGTCAGATATTATACTGGCCGAATGGCCATCCCCCGGAGGGACTATGCGCGAAGCACATGGTATAATCCCCATTCCCACGCATACAATTTACTATATAAAATCCTGGACGCTACCCTGTGGATAGTATACCCGCACGCGCAAAGCCACAGCCAGCAAAAGGAAAACGGAGGTCCCATGACACAACGCGCCTTCTTGTCCCAATCCGCAACCCCCTTAACAACCCACGTCCTTTCCCAACCTACAGATGATTTCCCAACGGATGACTTCATAACACCATATCTCTCCCGACACCTTCCGGAGCTCCTTGCCATCCGACGCCGGCTCCACCAGCTGGCTGAGCTTTCCACCCTGGAATTGGCCACAGGCAGCTATATTCGAGCCCTTCTGGACCGCTGGCACATCCCATATGAATACCCGGTGGCCGACACCGGGCTTACCGCCACCATCCACGGTCAAAAGCCCGGCCCCGGCAGTACAGTAGCCCTCAGGGCCGACATGGACGCCCTTCCCATTTTCGAGGCAGAGCACGCTCCCTGGCGCTCCGAAAATCCCGGCGTTATGCACGCCTGCGGACACGATGCCCATATGGCCATCGCATTGGGAGCCGCCCGGTATTTCAAGGAAAATGAAGACTCTTTTTCCGGCTGTATCCGTATCTTTTTTCAACCGGCCGAGGAAACCATAGGCGGAGCCGCCCGTATGACGGAGGAAGGGTGCATGGAGCAGCCGCCCGTGGATTTTGTTATCGGGCTTCATGTGGCTCCCTCCCTTCCCACCGGAGACATTGAGGTAAAGTATGACAAAATGTATGCCGCCTCGGACGAATTGTCCGTGGTCCTTCTGGGTCAGAACAGTCACGGCGCTTACCCGGAAGCCGGCGTGGACGCCATCGTCCTTGCGGCCGCAGTCATCTCTTCTCTCCAGACCCTGGTAAGCCGCAGAATTTCCCCCCTGGATCAGTGTGTTTTGACCCTGGGTACCATCCAGGGCGGAAGCGCCCACAACATCCTTGCGGACCGGGTAATTCTGACCGGGGCTCTGCGGACCACAGATCCGGCCACCCGGAAACTTGCCAAAGAGTACATTGAAAAACAGGTCACACAGATTGCCGCGGCCTACGGCGGAAGCGGACGCGCCACCTTTGCCCCCGGCTATGACGCCCTCATCAATACCAACGCCCTGGTGGACACGCTGCGGGAAACCGCCATCCCCATCCTGGGCCGGGAACACGTCCGCTGGAAAGCCGCGCCGGGCATGGGGGTGGAGGATTTTTCCGCATTCTTGAAGAAAGCCCCCGGCGTGTTCTACCATCTGGGCTGCGGCGATGAAAAAAGAAAAACTTCCGCCCCCCTCCACAGCCGGGAATTTTCCCTGAACGAAGACTGTCTCGCCCTGGGAATACGGCTACAGATTGCCCTGGCACAAGCATTGTTGTAATATCCAACGGGCAACGTGCGCACCGCTATCCTTCAGTGGATTGGCGGCCTGTGCCGGCGCTTCTACAGTTCCATCACGCTGCTGGCGTACACCGTCACCCTCTCCGAGATGAAAATGCCACTTCCGTAGGTGGTGGAGGCCTCCACCGGCTCCTTCTCCACCCGGAAGACAAGCTTGTCCCGGACAGCTCCCCGGCGCAGGGCTTCCGCCTCCGCCAGCCGCCGGGCAACATCAGCCGCCTGCTCCTCCGCCTCTTCCAGACTCTCCGCCGCAAAACTCTCTCCGTTTCCGGTCACCCCGAAGATGTCGGTCTCCCCATTTGGGCGAATCTCCATGGATATGCCAACCTCCACATTTCCCACAATGGCCCCCAGCGCGTTAGCCACGTTGGAATAAGGCCCAATAAGGGCAGTGGTGCCAAACAGCTCCGCCACATCACCCAAAAATACGCCGATGGGTCCGCCTACCCCAATCAGCGGCACGTCACAGCGCAGGTCAAGTTCCAGAAATTTCTTTGCAGTATTCCGTTTCCATACCGCCTGCTCATACAACCCCTCCACCAAAATCTCCGTGGCGTCATGGGCGCTCTCCTTTTGCAGGCCCGGATACTTATCCCAAAGGAGAATCCGCGCAACGTTACAGTAAAGTTTCCGCCGGACCCTCTCATAGATGGCCTGGCTGGCTTCTTCCACCCCCATGTCAAGGATTGTCCCCAGCGCCTCTATGGCGTCCCGGGAGGCTGCCGCCTCGTAACCGTTGTAGTCTCCCAGCACATGCATGGCGTCGGTGGGCGTGATTCCGCAGGGCATCAGCACCCCTTCGTTAATGAGGCGCTTTAAGCTGCCCGGCGCCAGGGAGATTTGATGTTCCTCCTCCAGTTCCACCAGATTCATGGGATTGTCCAAAAATGCCTTTGCCACCCTGCGTTCAAACTCCGTGTAGGTAGAAAGCCCGGAAATATCCTTAAGCCCCACATAAACATTTTTCCGCCAGCTATATACCTTCCCTCCGGCCATCTTTTCTTTTTTGAGAATTTCAAGAATCTTGGGATAACGGACCGCCGCCATACAGTAGGGCATTACCCGCCGGCTGCCAAGCCGGAGTTTCCCCTCCGACAAAAGAACCTCGCTGTCCCCGCCCAGTCCAAAAGTATCCACATACATCCCCTTCACATAGATACGCCAGTCTCCCACGGTGATTCCACCTTCGGAGCGGAGGGGCGCGCCGTTCCGAATCAAAGAGATATCCGTGGTGGTTCCGCCCATGTCGATCACTACGCCATCCTTCACCTGGTGAAGCTCCGCCGCGCCCATGACGCTGGCCACCGGTCCGCAGAGCAGCGTCTCAATGGGCCGCTTGGCGGAGATTTCCTCATTCATCAGACTGCCGTCGCTTCGGACGATCACCACCGGTGCCTGAAGCCCCCGCCTGGCCATGGCTCCCTTCACCGCCTGGAGAAATTCCGCAATCACAAAAATCAACCGGGCATTTAAGAGCGCCCCCGCTCCCCGGCCAACCACATTTTTCTCCTGAAACAATTCATAGCCGCAGACTGTGGGAATCCCCAGCTTCTCCACGATCTGACGGGTCTTTTTTTCCAGGGCCGCGCCTGTGCCGCCCGCAAACAGTTCCACGATTCCCGCCGCCTGACAGTCTTTTAACTCTTCTCTCAGCCGGGCCTCCACCATATTCCAGTTGGGCTCCTCTATCACTCTGCCCTGCAGCGTTTCCTTACATTCAATAAAGATCAGGGTATCATCCATGGGCAGTCCGAATTTTTTGCCGGACCACTCCACTGTTTTGCGGTCTATCCCAAGAAAAATCAGTTTGCCCCGTCCGCCCTTATTCTCCACGCAGGCGTTGGTAGCCAGCGTGGTGGACAGGGCAATCATCTCCGCCTGCGCAAGCTGCCCTGCCGGAAGCAAATCCAGCACTTTGCCAATTCCCTCCGTTAAATCCTCCCGGGTCGTAGGGGTCTTGGCCGCCGCCAGTATCTTTTTTTCCTGCAGATCATAAATGACGCCGTCCGTGCAGGTTCCGCCGGTGTCGATACCGATTCCGATTCTCATAGCAACCTCCTTTTTCTATACGGTTCCGAGCCATCCAATCTATCATCCATGGCACTCTCCTTCTCTCTCAAGCACATGTAAAAGCTGTCCTCTACACCAAAAACGGCAGAAAGAGACTGGCCAGGCTCAAAAAGATAAAGAAGCCCAGAATATCCGTGGCCGCCGTCAGAAAGATGGAGGAGGCCAGGGCCGGGTCTTGCTTTAAGGCCTTAAAGATCAGCGGTATCACCGCCCCGCAAAATCCGGCAATCATCTGGTTGGCAATCATTGCGATAAAGATAATGATACCAAGATAGAAATTATGGTAAATAAAGTATACGATAAGCCCTGTGGCGATACCCATAAAAATACCATCCGTAAAGCCTATGACCGCCTCCTTCAACACAAGCCTCCAGCTTTTCTTAAGTTCCACTTCCCCCAGGGCAATGCTGCGGATCATGATGGACAGCGTCTGATTTCCGGCGTTGCCTCCCATACCGGTAACGATGGTCATGGTGGCCGACAAAGCCACCACTTGGGCGATGACGCTCTCAAAGCTCCGGATGGCAAAAGAGGACAAAAAGGCCGTCACCAGATTCACACAAAGCCAGGGCAGACGCCGCCGCACCGACTGGGGAATGGTACTGTCGATGGTCTCCTCCTTGCTGACGCCGGCCATCTGCAGGATATCCTCGGTGTGCTCCTCCAAAATAACGTCGATGATGTCATCCACGGTGATGATCCCCAAAAGCACCTTGCGCTTGTTCACCACCGGGATAGCGTTCAAGTCGTACTTGGATACCAGAAGGGAAACCTCCTCCTGGTCCGTCTCCGGCTCCACGCTGATGACATTTTCATCGGCAATACTGCTTAAGGTGTCCCCATCCTGGGCGATGAGAATGTCCCTTAAATCTGCAGTGCCCACAAGCTGTCTATGGTTATTCAGCACGAAAATAGTCTCGATCAGTTCCGTCTTGGGGCCAATTTCCTTAATTTTGCGCAGCGCGTCCGCAATGGTCAGCCGGCCGTCCAACGCAATGTAGGCCGTACTCATGATTCCCCCGGCCGAATCCTCATCATATCCTAAAAGCTCCGTGATCACTTTCCGGTCCCCGGCCCGCATTAAATCCACAAGCTGCTTTCTTCTGTTAATACGGAGATTCCCCAGCATATCTACGATATCGTCCTTCTGCATATGGGAAAATATAGTGAGCAGTCTGCTGTTGGAGAGAAATTTTGCAAGCTCCACCTGGAGTTCCTCATCGGCTTCAGTCAGAAGCTCCGCCAGCTTCTCGTCGTCCGCGAGATGACAGAACTGTTCCAGCTGTTCCTCATCCCACTCCTCCATGGCTTCCGCCAGATCGATGGGGTGCATGCGTTCATAAAGTTCATCAATCTCCGCAATATCTTCCCTGTCCAGGGCCTCCTCCATTTGTTCCAGCTGCTTCTCCAGAAGTCCCTCCTGGCTGTGCTCCAATTTCTGTTCCATGATGTCACCTCTTATTCCTTCAACAAAAGCTCCTTTGTCTGGTCAAGAAGTTTTCGTATTGTTTCCTCGTTGAGGGCATAATAGCCCCGGTTTTGCTCCTTGCTGATGGTAACCAGCCCGTTATTTACCAAAATACTCATATGATGGGAGATGGTGGCTGTGGTCAGCTTTAATTTTTTCGCCAGCTCTCCCCCGTAATAACGGCGTTCCTTCAGCAGAGATAAAATCTCCAGCTTACTTTCATCCGATAAAATCTTCAATAATTCGGCCAGTTCCTTTTTCTTCAGCGCCGTGCCTTCACCCAGCAGAAGCCTGACGCCGATTTTTTCCACCAGCACTCCCATGCGGAATACATCCGCCCGGGGCTCCTGCTCCCAATTTTCCCCGTCGTCCATGCACATGCTGATGGTTCCCATTGCCAGGACAGCGGGCAGAAGCACCGCTCCTTTTGGGTTTTCCTCTATGGAAATTTTTGTCTGCTCCGCAAAATAGGCCTGGAGACTGGTATCGGCGAGACGCTTTTCCCAACTTCGGCAGAACTGCTCCACCAAAGGTCTCCATAACTCCTCGTATTCCTCCAGAATCCCCATTGCGGTTCTGATACAGGGTTCCAGCTCCTCAAAGGCCTGGTTCGGGTGGTTAAACACCCACTGAATCTGCCATTTCTGCTCCGCTGTCAGCTCCGTCCTGTCCAGACAGTCCAGCAGTTCCGGAAGATTCTTACAGTCCTTTGGCCGCGCCTCCACCTCTATATGGATCTGATAGCCGCTCTGAAGGCGAAGATAAAATTCATAGCTGCGCCGGCTGGGGCTGTAGCCAAGACAGGTCTCCTTCCGCTTTTCAAGGGAGCTTTCATAGTCGGAAAATTCCCGCAATAAAGCAAAGCTGGCTTTACAGAGCATCCCATCCTCAAAATAAGGGGTAAAATATTCCCGTATTTTCTCCATCTGAGATTTCAGCCGCTTTTTTCCCTCCTCATAGATTTTCGTACACACACCAAAAGGTTTCTCCAGAACCTCCGGAGAAACCCCGTATTTATGAATCAATTGTTTTCTGCTTTCCGCCGGGGACTCATCCGCTGCCAGATATTCCAGCAGTGTGATAGCCTCCCCAAACAGATCAACCCCGTTGTAAATAATTGTTTCCATATTCTCACGCTTCTTTCGGTGCCTCAAACTTCATTTTCGTCAATGCCATTCCTATAAATAATACCACACTTAAGGCGCCGCAGGCAATGAAAATCATTGAAACGGACACAAAAACCGCAAAAATACCGGAAAGACCCTGCCACGGCTTTTTCCCGTTCCGCCCCTCTCTCACGATTGCTGACCAACAGTAAAATTCCTGCCGACAGGAAGTATGTGACGGCGTCTGTCAAAATGGCGGCTTCCATTCCGAAGAGACCAATCAGCCACTTCTTGTTCCAGCGTTCCACCAGAACACCGGCAAAGGGCATGAGCAATATGGTGGGAAGCTGGTTTGCCCCGAAAATCACCGCCGACCAGGCCGCATTGCCGGTGATGGCGTACACCAGCCAGGTAAAGGCAATGCTGTCCACCGAATCCCCAAACCGGTTTATCATGTTGGCAACGGTCACTTTTAAATAATCCCTCTGGCTGGCCAGCTCCCGGTAACCGGTTTTGGGCATCTCTTCCTTTGCATGGATGATTTTTTTCATGCCTGGTTCCACTCCTTCTTCGTTTTGATTCTTTTTTTCTCGCTATTATTTAGCTTCATAGTTTTTTGATTATATGTTAGATATATATCTAGCATTATTATATTCTACTATCACGTTAGATGATTGTCAAGCTAAAAATTAAAGAAATTCTAATAATCTCTCTCTTTTCTTCTAAAGAAAAAGTGATATACTAATAAATATATGATTCGGGAGGTATAAAAGTATGAAGATAAAATTGATTTGCGCCCTGCTTATCTTGACCATATCCGCCGCCTTCGTCGGCTGCGGTTCTGACGGTTCCGGCACCCCTTCTAACGAAAACCAGAGCAATACGGAAGACGAGACGGAAGAAGCAAAAGAAACGGAAACCGAAGACGGGGAAAATGAGGATTCCAACACCCCGGAATGGCAACAGCCCACAGAAGAGAGCGGAGATTCCCAGGAGAGCGGCGATTTACAGGACGATGATTCCTTCGTTATAGAGGTGGAGCTTTCCCAGCTTGAACCAATGGAAAAGGCCTTCGATACGCTGCTTCTTTCCTGCCTGGAGAACGGCCTTACATACGACAGCCAGGACCCTGTTTTTTTCTGGACTGCCCTCTATTATGGAATCGTAAATCATATGGATGACATTCCGCTGGCGGAGACCGTAGAGTCGGAGGTCCGCGTCCCCCGCATGGCAGTGCAGGAATTTGCCACCGGCCTCTTTGCGGACTATTCCGATTTGCCCGAAATTCCGGCAGAGGTGACAAACATCCGTTATGACGAGGGCTGGGACGCCTATCTCTTCGCCTTAAGCGACAGGGGACAAACCTACACCAAGCTGCTGAACGCCTATGAAAATGGGAACGGAAGCATTCGGGCCGCCGCTGTTTTGTATAATTCCGAAACAGACAGCCCCCTTGCCTGCTCTGTCTTTATCATCGAGCAAAACTCCTTTGCTGATGGAATTGCGGACCCTCTGTTCCCCTATACCGTTTCCACCATGGTACCTTCCCAGGCGGTCACCACCAGCACGGAACTTCCGGTTCTGACCGGCAGCTTTCAGGACTTCTCAGACGGACATACGGCAGAATTTCTCATTGACGAAAATCTCATGGCCTTCCAGGTATACGACAGGGAGATTCTCTCTCTGCTGTCCCAGCTGAAAGAAGACGCCCAGGTCACCCTGGCTCTGGACATCGATGAAGAAACAGAAACCAAGACCATCGTCAGTCTTGTGTACTGATATCTCTTTTTCCAGACAAAAGGAGGCTGTTGCATCTCGTGCAACAGCCTCCCGCAATTTGCGCGCAAAACCCGGCCAGCTTTCAATCAGCGGTGCCCTTCTTCCTTCTCCAACTCCTCGCGGTTCTTCTGGTATTTCATATGAGCCATCACCATCATGGCAATCTTAAAGAGCATGGCGTCCTCAAAAGCGCGGATGTCAAGGCCGATGGCCTTCTCAATCCGCTCCAGACGGTACACCAGCGTATTCCGGTGTACATAAAGCTGTCTTGCCGTCTCAGAAATATTCAGGTTATTCTCAAAGAATTTCTGAATGGTGACCGTGGTCTCCTCATCAAAAATATCCGGAATCTGTTCCCCAAACACCTCTTTCAAAAACATCTCGCACAGACTGATGGGAAGCTGGTAGATCAACCGTCCGATGCCCAGTCTGCCATAGGAGAGATTCTCCTTGTCCGCATAGAAAATGCTGCCCACCTCCAGGGCCATCTTGGCCTCCTGGTAGGAACGGCTGATGTCCTGTAATAGTTCCACCCGGTTACCGTAGCTGACCCGGGCCGGTATCATGGCTTCCATATGGAGATTGTCCACGATCATGTCCGCAAGCTCCGACAACTCCTCCTCGGTCTGAAGGTCCCGCACATCCTTGACCAGGATAATACTTCTCTCATCCACCTCCGTGATGAAGTCCCGGTTCTGGGCGGCAAAAAGATTCTTCACAGTCTCCATGACCACGCCATCCTTCTTTCCACCCACGTCAATGATATAGACCACCCGCTGGGCCTGCTCAATCCGCAGCTTCTTGGCCTTATTGTACATATCCACTACCAGCATATTTCCGAGAACCACATTTTGCATAAAATTGTTCCTATCAAACTGCTCCCGGTAGGCCAGGATCAGATTCCGTATCTGGCACACCGCCAGCTTTCCGATGACGTAGGCCTCCTCGCCGATGGCCTTTGCCAGCATCACATATTCCAGCTGGCTGTCCGCCATCACCTTAAAAAAGTGGTAATGGCCGATAGTCTGGCTCTCCGCCATGGACTCCGCGAACTGCCGCACCACACCGCTCATATCGTCCTCGGGCTCGAAGGTGGTCACCACCATTTTTCCTTTATCATTGTAAAGCGCCAGGTCAATTCTTGCTATTTCTTTGATTTCCGTCAATGCGGTCTGTAATTTATGATTTGAAAGCAAGGTACTTTCCTCCTATCTGAGTATGGTATGTGGTTATTTTTATCTTATCATAGCACAAAACCGCCGTCAATGGCGGAGTTTAGCTTTTTTATACATTTTCTCAGCAAAAAGTCCGCCATTTCGGTTGACAGTACACATCTTTTTCCAGTAAAATGAAGGTGACTGTTGTACATGAATAAAAATTCCGGCGACTGCTCCGGTTGAAAAGAGGATATTTATGAAAAAAGGGAAACGGATTCTGGCCATGATCGGCGTCGTGGTATTAATGTTGTTATATCTTTCCACGCTGGTGTTCGCCATGCTGGGCGAGTCTTTTATGAATTGGCTGATGGCGGCGGTGGTTGCCACCATTATGGTGCCGGTGCTGATCTGGGCCTACGGGTTTATTTACCGATTGATAAAGGGTAAGTCTGAGGAGGACAAATAACCCTTTCAGATGTGATGGCAAATTTATCTTGAAACTCATCCGTGATCACGCTTCTTCCGTCAGATCCCCCACACTCTTCTGAAATGTGGAAGAAATAGCACTGTCCACCAGATAGATGCTGTCGTCCCCGCTGATCATAAGATAGCATTGGCCGGTGGTATCGTCATACCTGCCAAGTGTTATGGTGATGTCCCCCTCCGGCAGTTTCAGCCAAATCGTATTGGCCGGCTCATCCAAACCATAGCGGCTTAAATCCTCCGCTTCGGTAATTTCCCCCTCCGCGGTAATTTCCTCCAGACTTAAGAGCATATCGCTGATTCCACTCTGACTCACGGATATGGTTTTGTCCCCCTGATAATACCATGTATCCCCCTCCTTTACGAAGGTAAGTTCTTCCCCGTCATATTGGTAGGAGAACTGCAGAACGTCATCTGCCGGTATCCCAGCCACCGTGATTTTCTCTGTCTCTTCCCAAACGGCAGCCCGGGCCTCCAAATGCCAGTTGTAAAATTTCAGACCAAAAAACGCGCCACAGAAGGCCACCAAGGCTGCGCATAAAATCAAAAAGGGCCGTGTTTGTCTCTCCATTCTATATTTTCGCCTCCTTCTCACCCGATCACTGTTATAAAACCGCCCACCGCCAGACGTCTTTCCACTTCTTGCCCGATCAAAAAAACTTCCTTTTTATCATCTCTTATTTTAGAAACGATCTGTGATAAAAAAAGGAAGAAATTGTGATTTTTCTTTGTTCCTTTTCTATTCGTTTTGTAAGCAGAATCCCCGGGCTTTTGTTTATAATCTTTTAAGAATTCCTCAACCCCGTATAAATTCAAGGTTTTTTGCACTTTGTTAGCACTCTTCCGAAAAGAGTGCTAAATTTTTGTTGACTTTTTTCCGTCCCGGTATTAAAATTCTAACCAGAGGAAATAATAAGAAAAAGGAGTGTTTTATATGAGCAACAAGCATGGAAGCCTTTCCATCAACAGCGACAACATTTTTCCGATCATAAAAAAATGGCTGTATTCCGACCACGACATTTTCTATCGTGAGCTGATCTCCAACGGCTGCGACGCCATTACCAAGCTGAAAAAGCTGGATATGATGGGCGAATACACACTGCCGGAGGACTACGAGCCCAAGATTTCCGTTATCGTCAACCCGGATGAGAAAACCATCAAATTCATCGACAACGGCCTTGGCATGACGGCCCAGGAGGTGGAGGAATATATCAACCAGATCGCGTTTTCCGGCGCCACCGACTTTTTGGAAAAATACAAAGACAAAGCCAGCGAGGAGCAGATCATCGGCCACTTCGGTCTGGGCTTCTACTCCGCCTTCATGGTGGCTGACGAAGTACACATCGACACCTTGTCCTACCAGGAGGGCGCTACCCCCGTTCACTGGGAATGTGACGGCGGTACGGAGTTCGACATGTCCGACGGAACCAGAGATACTGTCGGCACCGAGATCACCCTGTTTTTAAATGAGGACTGTGTGGAATTTGCCAACGAGTACCGGGCCAGGGAGGTGCTGGAGAAATACTGCTCCTTCATGCCCGTTCCCATCTACTTAAGCAAGGCCAACGCCGAGCCCCAGTACGAGACCATCCCCGCCGACGAGGTAACTGAGAAGGATACCGTGGTGGAGACCATCGTGGAGGAAGCAAAATACGAGGAAAAAGAGAAGGAGGACGGCACCAAGGAGCAGGTGGAGGTTTCTCCCCGCCGGGAAAAGGCCAAGATCGTGAAGCGTCCCGTGCCCATCAACGACACCAATCCCCTGTGGAACAAGCACCCCAACGAGTGCAGCGACGAGGATTACAAGGCCTTCTACCGCAAGGTATTTATGGACTACAAGGAGCCTCTGTTCTGGATTCACCTGAACATGGATTACCCCTTCAATTTAAAAGGAATCCTGTACTTCCCCAAAATCAACACCGAGTACGATTCCATTGAAGGCGTCATCAAGCTTTATAACAACCAGGTGTTTATCGCCGACAATATCAAAGAGGTAATTCCGGAGTTCTTAATGCTATTAAAAGGTGTTATCGACTGCCCGGACCTGCCCTTGAACGTCTCCAGAAGCGCCCTGCAGAACGACGGTTTTGTGAAAAAGATCTCCGACTACATCACCAAGAAGGTGGCCGACAAACTGATCGGCATGTGCAAAACCGATAAGGAGAGCTACGAGAAATACTGGGACGACATCAGCCCCTTCATCAAATTCGGCTGCTTAAAGGATGAGAAATTCTGCGACAAGATGAACGACTACATCCTGTTCAAGAATCTGGACAACAAATATCTGACCCTGCCCGAATGCCTCAAGGCGGACGAGGAGCCAAAGAGCGAGGAAGAAGCCGGTGGAAACGGCGATAAGACGGAAGCAGAAGTTGTTGACCAGGATGAAAAAGCAGACAGCACTGAAGAGGAAGCGGCCGATGGCGAGGAGAAGGACACCAGAAAGACCATCTACTACGTCACCGACTTACAGCAGCAGAGCCAGTACATTAACATGTTCAAGGAACAGGGTATGGATGCGGTGATCCTCGACCACAACATCGATTCCTCCTTCATCACCCAGCTGGAGCGCAGAAATGAGAAATTCCGCTTCCGCCGCATTGACTCTGATGTCAACGAGTCTATGAAGGAGGAAGGCGACCAGGAGGAATTGAAGGAAGCCACCGAAACCCTCACCGAGACCTTTAAGAAGGCCCTTGGACGCGACAACTTAAATGTGAAGGTGGAGAAGCTGAAAAACGCGTCTGTCTCCTCGGTCATCACCCTTTCCGAAGAAGGCCGCAGAATGCAGGATATGATGAAGATGTATGGCATGGCCGGCATGGATCCCTCCATGTTCGGCGGGGATACCACCCTCATCTTAAACGCCAACAACGATTTAGTAAAATACATCCTGGATCACAAGGATTCCGAGCATGTTCCCATGTTCTGCGAACAGCTCTATGATCTGGCCATGATTTCCAATCATCCCCTGACTCCGGATGAGATGAGCAAATTCATTGCCAGAAGCAACGAAATTATGCTACTGCTGACAAAATAGACGGTCACAGACGTAACTGGGGAGCTATAACAGGTTTTTCCTTCAATGTTCTCCTGTATAAGGAAAGAGGAGGCTGCGCATTCAACGCAATCTCCTCTTTTTTGCTTGTAGCACGCTTCCCTTTTACAGACGATACTTCCCTCCGGCGGGTTTAAAACTTACAATATTCCTCATACACTTCAAAAAAGCTGTCGGTCTGAATTTCCTCCGACGCCTCCACACGCACGCTGTCCCACAATTCCTCATTGAACCTGGAGGACAAGGTGGCCACAAAGGCGTCGTACACATCATTGAAGGCTTCCTTTCTGCGCTGCTCCAGAATCTGCTGTTTGTTGGCGTCCGTCAACTCCTGATTGTAATTATTGATACATTTGATAAAATAGGTGCCCTCATCCGTCACAATCTCACCGCTGACTTCCTCCGGCTGTAGGGCAAAGGCCACCTCCTCCACCTCCGCCGGCAGTTCTCCACGACCAAAGGTAACCTCCGTCTCAGAGGCTTCATTGTATGTACCCGCAAGGGATAGGAAATCAGTTTCATTCTCCAGGCCCGCCGAAACCGCCTGGGCGCTCTCGCTGGAGGTAACAAAAATCTGCTGCGCCTCCATGACCCGGGCCTCATCATCACTGACCTCTCCGCTGATTCCCTGGGTCAGACTGGCATACAGCTTATTGGCCATTCCATACTGACGGTACAACTCCCGAATGCAGTCTTCATCCACATCCATATAGGAAATTTCCGCCTCGCTTAAGGAATCATAGTAAGCCTTGGCCGCTGCCTCAATCTGTGCCCTTTCCTCCTCCGTTAAACTGATTTCCTGCTCCTTCGCCAGTAAATCCATGCTAATCATCTGGGCCAGCTGTGAAATTGCCAGATCCTTCACGTACTGTTCCAGACTGTTTTTCCCGAAATCCTGGGCCCACAGGTCCACCCCGTAGGCTGTCCCGTAAATGTTCTGATAATTAGCCAAAAACACCTTTGCCTCCGACAACGTACAACTCTCGTCCCCGATACGGAATACCTCATTCTTGGAAAACTCAGAAGTCAGCACCACCTCGGTGTCTCCCACCTGACAAGCGGATATCACTCCCGTAAAAGCCGTGAGTGTCAACAAAAATGCCAGCTTTCTTCCCGCTCCCCTTTTCCTTCGTGCCCTCATCCTTCTTACGCCTCCACCACCAGAAATCTTCCGTCCGGCAGAGGAAACACCTCCGAAGCCTCCAAAAGGTCATTGTCACTCATACTGGCAATATCCGTACCAATTTCCTCGAAATAGTCCCGAACCTCCTTAAGGTCCTTTAAAACCACCGCCATGCAGTCCTCCAAAAACACCTCTGCCTCCTCGGGGTTGGAAGCCACCTCCTCATCAAAAAGCTGTGACTGCCGTTTCAAAAATGTATTTATCACAATCTCATCATATTCGTTCATCGGATGTCCCTCCTGCTTTTTTCTTTCTATCATAGTATATATTTTATAAAATGGCAATGCCCAACTTTTTCATTTCTTGATAAATTCGAGCAATGGGCAGACCCACCACATTATTGTAGTCCCCCTGAATCTTTTCGATATAAATGGCGCCCTTTCCCTGGATACCATAGGCCCCCGCCTTGTCCATAGGCTCTCCTGTTGCCACATAGGCCGCAATCTCCGCCTCACTTAAAGGATACATGGTGACATTTGTCTCCTCGTAAAAATGATGGGCCGTCGCGACATCGCCCTTCACATAGATCAGAGCCACTCCGGTGAACACGCTGTGGGTCCTGCCGCTTAACATGGAAAGCATGGAAACAGCTTCAGCTTCATCCTTTGGCTTACCCAAAATGACGCCGTTGTAAACCACTACAGTGTCGGCCCCCAATATCAGAATCTCCTGGCGCTCTGCCGTTTTCAGTCCCTGCTCTATCGTCCTTCCAGGAACTTCCAGCCGGTCCGCCACCTCTTTCGCCTTCCGAAGGGCCAGTTCCTGCACCACCTCGGCGGGATTGTCCTTTGTCATAATCTCTTCCCCTAGGGCTGGCAGCACCTCAAAGGCCACCCCCATCTGGGTCAGCAGTTCTCTTCTTCTGGGTGAGGCCGAGGCCAATATCACTTTCAGCATTTTCCATTCTTTCCCTTCGCTTTCATTTCATGTCTACGCCGGATTCCTACGCAATGATACGCCCTGTCTCTCAGACAGGAATCACCTCCCGCAATTTAAAGGAATACAACAGCTTCTCCTTCACCGGCTTTCCGGTGGCCCGCTTTAAAGCCTCCTCATACAGATCCATCTGGGCCTGGTACCGCTTGACCAGTTCCTGGCCCGTCTTTACCGCATCGGTCTTATAATCCACCAGCACCAGCGCTCCGTCCTCCTCAAAAAAGGCGTCGATGATTCCCTGCACCAGCACCAGAGCGGAGCTTTCGGTCTCCGGCTGGACCGCTTTCGCCTCCTTGCCCATGACAAAGGGCTTCTCACGGTAGAGCTTTCCTGTCCTGGCCGCCCGGCCCATGCGGCGCGCCAGCCCGGAGGTCAAAAACTGCCTGAGATGGGACAGGGAGATAAGTTCCGAAAGCCGTTCTTCCATACGCCCCTCCCCCTTCATTTCCTCAAGCTGCTCTTCCAACGACGCCGGCCCCCTGGAAAAGTCAAAGCACTCCAGCACCCGGTGCATGGCGGTTCCCCGCAGGGCCGCCACATTTTCCTCCGGCACGGTATCCTCCACCGCCATAAACTCCGGCACATAGGGAATGATTGGCGGCTCTTCAAAGGTGTAGACGGTATCCTGCTCCTCCTGCCTCAGCTGATCTATGGCCCGGTGTTTTAACTCCGAGACAGACATTTTTCCCTTAAGTTCCCGCTCCTTCTCGTAAGGGTACCGGTAGCTTAACCGTTCCTCCACCTTACGGAGCAGGTCGGGACTCACCTTCCCGGCGGCCTTTAAAATCCTCTCCCGGTCCAGCATCTGATACAGGGCCTCCCCGGTCTGTTCCGCCTGAAGCTCTGTGGGGGCAATCACTTGAATCTCATATTCCTTTTCTACAAGGACCGGCAACACCCAGTCAAAATAGCAGCCTGCCGAAAGCCGGGTCAGAAATCCCATATGTCCCTGCCTATCCCACCGCTGATATTCATAGGAAGCAAGCTTTTCCTCCGCCTTCTTCAAGGTGCCGGTGAGAATCAGTTTTTCCCTTGCCCGGGTCAGGGCCACGTACAGCACCCGGAGTTCCTCCCCGGCATTTTCCATCTGAATCTGACGGGCCAGAATCTGGCGGCTTAAAGAGGGCGTCCGTACCCGCCGCTGCAAATCCGTAACGTCCAGGCCAATCCCATACTGGGGATGTAAAACCATCCGGTTTCTCACATCCTGTCGGTTAAACTGCCGGCCCATGCCCGCCACAAAAACCACCGGAAATTCCAGACCCTTGCTCTTATGGATGGTCATGATGCGGACCGCGTTCTGGCCGCTTATCTCCTCCGCCTCTCCGTAATCCACTTCGTACTTCTGAAGCTGGTTGATATAGCGGACAAATTGCGACAGGCCGTGATAGCTGGTTTTCTCGTAGGCGATGGCCTTTTCCAGCAGCATTTCCAGATTGGCCCGGCGCACACCTCCCGCCGGCAGGGCATGTACATAATTCAGATACCCGGTTTCCTCCATCACCTGATATAACAGCTCATGGATGGGGATATCGCTGATATGGTCCCGGAACCTTTCCAGTTTTTCCAGAAAGCACCGTACTTTTTCCCGCAAAGGCAGTTCTTCTCCCGCTTCCCCGTAGGCAAAGACGCTCTGATAAAAGGGTCCTTCCGGAAACTGGACCCGGATTTTTGCCAGCTCCTCCGGGGTCAGTCCTCCGATATAAGATTGCAGCACGCAGGTCATGGGAATATCCTGCCGGGGATTGTCCAGGAGCCTTAAAAGATTTAAGACCGTCTGCACCTCCACAGCGTCAAAATATCCCGTTCCCGAGGCTGTCACGGCGGGAATTCCGTGATTTTTCAGCACCTCCAGAAGCTGCTGGCCGTAGCTGCCGATTCCGCGCATGAGAATCACCACGTCCCGGTACTCCATGGGACGCAGCTTCCCGGTCTCCTTATCTGTCACCTGCTGGATGGCGAGAAGTTTCTTTATCTTGCCGGCGATAATAGCCGCTTCCAAAGCCCCCCCTTCCTCTGCCTCCTCTGTGCCCTCCCACTGGCCGGGATCTGCCAGAAGCACTTCCATTCGAAACATATCACCTTTCTCCGGCTGCAACTGCTTCCCTTCCTTCTGCTGAAGCTGCTCCGCTTCCTCCGGCTGAACCATATCCGTTTCCTCCGGCTCCGGAAAGGTCATTCCCTGATACAAAGCCGCCGCTTCGTCATACTCCACATTTCCCAGGTCCTTGCCCATGATGGCATAAAAGATATCGTTGACTGCCGTAAGCACCTGACCTCTGCTTCGAAAATTCTTGTGAAGGTCAATTTTCTGACAGGGGCTGTCCTCCCGGGTGTAGGTTTCATATTTTTCCATAAAAAGCTCCGGCCGGGCCATGCGGAACCGGTATATGCTCTGTTTTACGTCCCCCACCATAAACCGGTTGTTCTCTTTTGCCACCGCCTCTAAAATGGTTTCCTGGACATAATTGCTGTCCTGGTATTCATCCACCATGATCTCCGCAAACTGGCTTCTTAGTTCCCGGGCGGTCTGGGTGGGCTCTTTTGTCTCCCTGTCCACCAGGATCTCCAGGGCAAAATGTTCCATATCGCCGAAATCCAGTATATTTTTCTCCCGCTTTTTGCGGCTGTAGGCCTCCATAAAATCCAGAGTCACCTGTACCAACGTGGTAATGATCTCCCGGTTCTCCTTAAGCTGCCCTACCATCTCCTCCGGCGGCAGGAAGAAAAACTGCTTTCGCAGCGTTTTACAGGACTCCTTCACCTGATTTCTCAGCCCTATGACATAATCCTTCTTACCCACATCTCCCGTATACTTTGGAAGCCGTCCGAAGGTAAGGGCCGAAATGGCCTCCCCGAAGGCGGAATAACTGTCAAGGGCTGGAAGGTCCTTCACCATCCCGGCATCTGCTAAAAGCACTTTCTCGTAGCTGGCCGGCCCGTCCGGCTCCTGACAGATTTCCACGCAGATTTCCAGCATATGGCTCCACTGACCGGTAACGGCTTTAAGATAGGAAACCAGCGCTTTCGACAGAGGAAGCGCGTCAAATTCCTCCAAGGAGTTACACCGGTAGGGCGTGACGCACCCCTTAAGCCATTCCCCGGGCCAGGGGTCACTCATGGCAAACTTATGCAAGGTCAGAATGTTTTCCTTTAACCACTCATCATTCTTTCCTGTGGCCATGGTCTCCGCCAGCCGTGTAAATTCCGGTGTATCCTGCTGATAATACGCCTCCAGCACCTCCCCCAGCACGTCCTCCTTAAGAAGTTCTAACTCTCCCTCCTCGGCCACTCTGAAATCCGGTTCCAGATCGATCCGATGAAAATAGTTCCGTATCACATAGAGACAGAAACTGTCGATGGTGGTGATCTGGGCGTTGTACAAAAGGGTCTGCTGCCGTTTCAGATGGCTGTTCTCCGGCTCTGCTGCCAGACGTTTCTCAATAGCCTCCCCGATACGCTCCCGCATTTCCGCAGCCGCCGCCTTGGTGAAGGTCACGATCAAAAGCTCGTCAATGTCCACAGGATGGCTCTCATCGGTAATGCGCTTCAAGATCCGCTCCACCAGAACAGCCGTCTTGCCGGAGCCTGCCGCTGCGGATACCAGGAGATTCCTGTCCCGCAGATCAATGACCTTCTGTTGTTCCGCCGTAAACGTCATCCCCATGGGAAACCTCCTCTCTCATCTGTTCCAAAAGTACTTCCGAATCCTTTTCTTCCTTAAGACGCCGGTAGGAATACCCCGGCACTTTTCCGTCGAAGCCGCAAATACTGTGATAAGGACAGTGATCGCAGCCGGTTTTCTCCTTCATCCGGTAGGGACTCACCTTGATATCTCCCTGGTAAATCTCCCTGCCGATATCCTTGATTTTTTTGTTGACAAACCGGGACAGAATCTCAATCTCCTCCCGGCTGGCCTCCCTGGATTTTCTGCTGACGCTCTCATCCTGGCTGTCACAGCCGATACCGGTAAGCTTCAACTGCTCCAGAACCTTTTCTCGGATCTCCTCCTCAGCGGCCTGCCCTTTCACCTCAATGACCGGATCGTCGATGTGGTAGTAGAACATACCTGCCCCCAGCACCTCCTTGTCCGGGTTCTCGCGCTTCATAATTTCCACAGCTGCGTTTAGATAAACCACCAGCTGTAGTTGCAGTCCGTGATACAAAGACACCAACTGGAACTGGTGATTTCCGGATTTATAATCCACCACCTTCACGTAGATCTGATTCCCCTCCCTGCGGGCGTCCATCCTGTCGATTCTGCCCTGGAGCCGCATTTTCTCCTTATCGCTCAGGGTAAAATTCACCGCCTCAAGGTCCTGGACAAAGGAAAAGGACACCTCGTAACCCTCGGGCTTAAAGCTGCTTTGGGCAATCTGGGTGCTGATGGTCTCGATGGTTTTTAATAAAATCCGTTCCATCCGCCGGATGGTGTAGGCCGTCCGGGCGTCCTGGTACAGAATATATCCGGCCTCCTCCACAGTCTCCGCTGCCGCCTCTTTTGCCAGGGCCTCCTGTATCTCCTTTGGCACATCCTGCCAGTGGTAGCCCGCCTCTTCCATCTTTACCGAATAGCGCTCCAGCGCTTCGTGGAAGAGACTTCCCATATCCACCGGGGCGAACTCTCCCAGCTGCCGCTCCTTCACTCCCAGACCGTAAGCTATAAAATGGGCGTAGGCGCAGGCCGCGAACTGTTCCAGCCGGGTCACGCTGTTTGTAAGCACCTCCCCGTAAAGGGCTCTTGTGACCTCCCTGCTCATGGGCCGGCTCTCATAAGTGTAGAAGGCCGCATTTAAAAGCTCCAATGCCTGTCTGCTCCAGTCGGGATGGTTCAGATACCACGAAAGCAGCGCCAGAAAGGTCGGGCGCATCTTTCCTTCCCGGACTTGAGAAAAGCCCTCTGCCAACAGACGCAGACCGCTTCCGGGCGTCACAAGGGCGCTTAGCGTTCCGATTTCTGCCATTGCGGGCTCACCGGACGTTCCGCCGGCCTCTGCCATTACTGTTTCCCCGAAAGCTCCGCCGTTTTCTATTTTCACCGGCGACAGGGAGGGAAACAGGCTTAGTATCCTTCCCACCAGATAGGATTTCCGCGCCTCCTTTCCCTCTCCGTCCACCTTAAACCAGGTCAGATACAGCTTCCGGGAGGGCTTGGTCAGATTCAAGTACAGATAAAATTTCTGCATAAAGGCTTTCTCTCTGGCTCCAGGCGCCAGCTCCATATGCCGCTCCGCAAAATATTCCCGCTCCCGCTGGGAAATGAGGCCGCCCCCTTTGTCCGTCTTGGGGATAAGGCCGTCGTTGACTCCTGCAAAAAACAAAATACGGACATCCGGCAGCCGGGTTCGCTCAATGTCCCCGATCAGCACCTGGTCATACCCCGGCGGAATCGTTCCCACCGAGGAAGCCGCAAAGCCCGCCTCCAGAATCTGCCGGTACTCGGACAGCTCCATGGTCTCCTCCGCCAATAACCGGGCCAGCTTATCAAGCAGATCCATCACCAGCTTATAAATCTGGGCATACTCCCTGGCAAGGGCCAGCCTTCCCTCCTGCTCCAACCCCATGCGCCGCTCCTCCAGCTGTTCCTGCACCCTCTGGGCAGCAATCATCCCATACAGGGCCTTCGTTTTGTCCAGCACGGTGGTGTCCTTTTTCCGAAGAACGGGGCGCGCTTCCTCAAACTGTGCCAGAATGCGCTCCCGCAGTTCATTGATGAGGTCAAGTTCATGGGTATTCCGCACGCCGTTTAACCGGACCCACTTGCTCTTCCATCGGGAAAATCCGCGAATCCGGTTAGCCAGCAGATAATTTTCCAAAAGGTCCGCTTCCTCACGGCTGACCCCGCTTAAACCGCAGCGCAGATAATCCATGATACTTTCATAGGAAAAATCCTGCTCCACCGTCAGCAGCAGGGCTCTTATCATCTCTGTGAGAGGCTGAAAGGAGATGGTATTTTTCTTGTCTAAAAAATAGGGTATCTCGAAGCTGTCAAAAATCTCCGGCACATAATTGCCGTAAAGCTCCACGTCTCCGCAGACAAATGCGATATCCTGGTAGCGGTACCCCTCCTCCCGGATGAGACGCTTGATCTGTCCGGCAATGAACAGAAGTTCCCTTCTGGGGTCCGGAAGGCTGTAGAGAAAGAGGTAGTCCGCCGGGTCCGGAAGTTTCTCACAGGCCTGGCTGCATCCACCGGACGCGCCGGTATCCCTTTGGTTTCCTTCCTTTTTCAAAAACGGATACTTCCTTACTTCGTCCCGGAACAGATTTTGTTCCAGCCATTCCAGTGGTCTGGCCTGGCAGAACCGTCCCTTCCGGCCGTGGATAAGCCGCACAGGCTCTGCAAGCTCCATGTGCTGGCGGCTGGCCAGCTCCGACAGGGTCCGGACGGTCTTTTTGCTCATATAAAACAGCTCCTGCATACCCGTTAAGCGATAGGGATTCTCCCGCTCATCCAGGGTCACCGTCACATACACATCCTTTGCGCAGGAGAACAGCCGCTCCAGCAGTTCATACTGAATGGGGGTAAAGCCGGTAAAGCCGTCCAGCACAAGGACGCTGTCCCGAAGAAGGGCGGAATTTCTTGCTTCTCGGGCCAGCACCTCCAAAATTTCCTCAGCCGTGATATAATTTCCCTGTAAATAATCCAAAAATCCCTGGTACATAGCGCGGATGTCGGCCATCCGGTACCGGAAGGGTACCGGGAGGCTCTCATCCTCCGCAAGACTTGTAAGCTCCTCCGTGCCAATCCGGTACTGGCTAAGCTCCGAGATGACAGATTTCAGTTCGTTGATGTAGCCGGGCTTCTTCATGTTTCCCTTGAGAAGCTTTAGCTCCTCCTGCTTCTCCCCCGCCACTTTACGAAGCACAAAATTTTTGCCGGTCTCCTCCAGCACCTTCAGTCCGGTAAGGCCCAGTTCATCAAAGATACGATAGGCCAGCCGCTGAAAGCTGACCACATCAATATTCAAAATACAGTGATTCTCCTGGCGGCGCACCAGCTCCCGCTGGGTCTGCATGGTGAACTGCTCCGGCACCACCACAAAGAAAATCTGATTGGGGTCCTTCCCGGACTGCTTTAAGATATGTTCATATATGTAATTGGATTTTCCGCTTCCGGAGCCTCCGAAAATAAATTGCAGCGCCATAAATGACTCCCTTTAAATCAATGTCTCCATCTCATCCAGCAGCTCCCCGAATACATCCAGGGCGGCCTGGATGGGCGCCTTTGTGGTCATATCCACGCCGGCAATCTTCAGAAGCTCTACCGGAGCCTTGGAACATCCGCCGGACAGGAATTTCATGTAATCCTCCACTGCAGGCTGCCCCTCCTTCAAGATACGGCGGGCAATCGCCACCGCCGCGGAGAAGCCGGTTGCATACTGGTACACATAGAAATTCATATAAAAATGAGGAATTCTGCACCACTCCAGAGCAATCTCCTCATCGGACACCATATCCGGTCCGAAATATTTACAGTTCAGATCGTAGTACACCTTTTTCAGTGCCTCCGCAGTCAGGCTCTCCCCGGCCTCGGCCATGGCATTGGTGATTTTTTCATACTCCGCAAACATGGTCTGACGGTACACGGTCCCCTTGAAGCTATCAAGGAAGTGATTGATCAAATAGGCCCGTTCTCGTTTGTCGGTGGTGCGGGAAAGCAGATACTCCATCAGCAGAACCTCATTGCAGGTGGAAGCCACCTCCGCCACAAAAATTTTATAACGGGAGTAGAGGAAGGGCTGGGTCTCGTTGGAGAAATAGGAGTGCATGGCATGCCCCATCTCATGGGCCAGCGTAAACATATTGTCCAGAGTATCGTCGTAGTTCAGCAATACATAGGGATGTACCCCGTATGCGCCTGCGGAATAGGCTCCGCTCCGCTTCCCCTCATTTTCATACACATCAATCCAGCGATGCTCAAAGCCGTGCTTTACCAGGCTCACATACCGTTCTCCCAGGGGCGCAAGGGCCTTAAGCACTGTCTCCTTGGCCTTGGCAAAGGGCACCTTCTTGTCCGCGTCGGCAATCATAGGCGTATAAACGTCATACATGTGAAGCTCCTCCACACCCAGACATTTCTTGCGAAGACGCACGTAGCGGTACATTTTGTCCATATTTTCGTTGACGGCCTCCACCAGGTTCTCATAGACCCTGGGAGATACATTGTTGGCGTCCACGGCGGCTTCCAAATTGGAATTGTAGTGTCTCGCTTTGGTCTGGAACTTCAGCTGGCGCACCTGACCGTTGTAGAGAGCCGCCAGGGTATTTTCAAATTTTTTATAAGTGGAATAAAGTCCCTCGAAAGCATCTTTCCGCACTCTCCTGTCCTTGCTGGAAAGCAGGGAAATGTAACGTCCATGGGTAATCCGTACCCGCTCGCCGTTCTCATCGGTAATCTCCGGGAATTCCAAATCCGCATTGGAGAACAGAGAAAATACCTCCGACGGCGTTTCCTGCATTTCCCCGGTGGAAGCCAGCAGTTCCTCCATCTCCGCGGACAGAGTATGAGCCTTGGTTCTCTGGATCTCCTCAAATAAGAGACGGTATTGGGCAAGGCCCGGCTCCTGTCTGATATAGTCCTCCAAGATCTCCTGGGAGAGCTCTAAAATGGCCGGTTCCAGGAAAGCCAGACGGCTCTCGATATCCACCACAATGCTCATCATCCGCTGGTAATTTGCCTGGTTCTGGCTGTTCTTTTTATCCACATCAGAGGCGCGGCTGGCGTAATTGGCCGTCAGATGGTAGGTCTTCACACACTCCTCATAAAGCTTTAATATCTCATAAAGCTCCCCGGCGCTACCTGTGAAGGCGCTTTTTCTCTCCTCCACCTTGCCTGCCAACTCCTGGGCCTTTTTCACATCAGTCTCCCAATCCGCCAGGGTCGGGTACATATCCTCCAGGGCCCAGGTATCTTCCTTTTTAACTTCACTTCTTTTTGGTAATTCTTTTGCCATATCACTGATTCTCCTTTTCTAAAAATATAACCGCTCCGGTATCACAAGCTCCTTTTCCCGAAATAACCGTTCCACAATCTCCCGGTATTCCCAAAGCTTCTGGGCCTTGCGGATCTTCTTTGTCTCCCTGTCGCTGTCCGCAAAGAGGCGAATCATGTAAAACCACAATTCCTTCATCTTAAAAAGCACCTGGGTATCCCCGGACAATTCTCTCTCATAATCGGATAGTAAGCGCTCGTGAAAGGCAAAAAGCTGACCGGCCGTCACCTCTCTGCCCTCTATTACATCCAAAAAGCCGGGATTTACAAGAAATCCCCGCCCGATCATAACCTTTTTCACTTCGGGATATGCACTCTTAAATTCCTCCAGATCTTTGTGGGTAAACAAATCCCCGTTATAGCAGATTTCATGGGGACTTTTCATAAGAGCTTCCCGAAACACTTCCATGTGAGGTTTATTTTTATAAAAATCCTTCTGCACTCTGGGGTGAATGATCAGCTCGCGCAGCGGATATTTGTTATAAATCTCCAGAATCGGGTAAAATTCCTCCGGCTCCTCAATGCCCAGACGGGTTTTGATGGAAATCGGAAGCTGGGCTTTCTCAAAAATCTGTTCCAGAAAGGCGTCAAGCTCCCTGGGCTCCGCCAGAAACCCGGCGCCCCGCTTCTTGGCTGCCACTGTCCCCGAGGGACAGCCCAGATTCAGATTTACCTCCCGATAGCCCAGCTCCTTCAACTCCCGGCAGGTCCGGATAAAATCCTCCGCCCGGTTGGTCAATATCTGTGGAACGGTGTACATCCCCTGGTTGTGTTCCGGGGCAACATCCTTCTTCTCCCGTCCGCTGAGACAGCGGTTCTGATTGGGAGCGATAAAAGGGGTGAAACATTTATCCGGAAATGTAAAAAATTCTTTTAAAGCATTGCGGTACAGATATCCTGTGATTCCCTCCATAGGGGCAAGATAATACTTCATTGGCACACTCACTCCCTGCTCCTATATTTGTCCCAACAGCTTGTACTTTATGACAGCAAAGGCCTCCCGCAGATACAGATTCGGCACGGTATACCACATCACCGGAGCCCCGAGGCCTTCCACCCGGGTCAGCCCCTGCTTCTTTGCGATCCCCACGCTGCGAAACACATGGAAATTGTTGGTGACCAGCACTACCCTGGGGTTATCGGATTCCATTTTTTCCCGGCTGTATTTGATATTTTCAAAAGTATTCACGGAGGCGTCCTCCAGAATCATCCGCTCGCTGGAAATTCCTCTCTCCCGCAAGTATTCCGCCATGGCCTCTGCCTCGGTGATATCCTCTCCCTGCCCCTGCCCACCGGAGAGAATCACCCGGGTATCCGCGTTTTCCACAAGATACCGGTAAGCCTCATCCAGACGCCGGGCCAGATTGTAGGAGGGCGTCCGCCCCCGGACCTGGGCTCCCAGAACAACGACGTAATCGGCTCCCGGCTGCGGCGCTCGGCTGCCGTAGCTGATAATCATAACTTCCGCTGCCACAAGTGCCAGAAGGCACAGCCCCAAAAGGACAGCCGCGATTGCCTTTACCGGAACAGGGATTGCCTTGAGGCCACTGCTTATTCTTCTCTGTCCTGCCGCCAGCAGGATACAGCATATTCCAAAGAACAGCCAGAAATACGTGAATTTATTGGTCAGCCCCGCCAGAGCCGCATAGACAACAAAATAAATCAGGCTCAGTCCGCCAAGGAAAAATCCCAATATCCTCAATCCCATGTTGTCCTCCTGTTCCTGCCAATAAGGTGTCAGTTCTTCTCTTTATCTGCTATTTCCGGTTCTTCCTTAGTCTCTTCTTCGGCTTCTTCTGTAGAAGCTTTTTCTGTGGGGGCTTCTTCTGTAGAGGCCCTTTCTGCGGTGGCTTCTTTTTCAGCCGCTTCTTCCTCTGCGGCGGCTTCTTCCGCCACATCTTCTCCCACTACAGGTTTCACCCGCTTACGGTTGCTTATGAACAGCACCACGGCTCCAATCACGATAACGATGGAAATGGCCTGGGAAGTGGACAGAGCGCCGATGGTTCCCCGGTCGTCCCAGCGGAAAAATTCAATGATAAATCTTCCGATTCCATACAGCAGCATGTACAGAGCACCCACATCTCCCCGGCGCTTTGCCCGCTTGTGGAACCAAAGGAGAATCACCATGATCAACAAATCTCCTGCGGAGGATATCAACTGAGTAGGGATCAGCTTCACCCCGGCCGGGGCCAGGCTGCCCTCCGGGAACACCACGCCGCACCAGCTGTCCGTCTCCCGGCCATAACAGCAGCCGGCCAGGAAACAGCCGATACGGCCCACTCCCTGGGCCAGCGCGATGGAGGGCGCCGCCAGGTCAAAGTAATCCCAGAACACCAGATTTTTCACATAGCAGTATATTACAACGACAAGCACGCCTGCGGCAATTCCACCGTACACCACAAATCCCTCGGAGCCGATGACTCGCAGCGGATCCTCCAAAAAATCCGGAAATTCCACAATGATATACAACAGCTTTGCGCCTATAAAGCCTGCCACCAGTCCGATCAGCGCAATGTCTAAAATCGCTTCCGAACTGAGCTTCAGCTTCTTCGCCCGGTACATTCCCATGATCACACACAACAAAAATCCAATCGCTATCATCAATCCATAGCCATGGATGGTAAAATTTCCTATTGAAAACAAATCATTTTTCATATTCAGCCTCACTCACATTCTCTCGTACTTTTGTCAACAAAAATAATCATACCATATTCCGTACTTTTTTGCCATAGCTTCCTTGTATTTTTGCATCCGAGAACTTTCCTATGGAGTGACGCGCGCCTTCCCGGCCAATATCTCCTCATAATCCTTAAGATTTTTCGCCAGGAGTTCCGGCGTATTTAGATGATAGGGACACTTATTCATGCACTGGTTGCAGTGAATACAGTCCTTGATCTTCCTCATTTTTTCCTGCATGGCCGGGGTCAGCTGAAGCTGCGCCGGAGCCCGGCGGATCATCAGGGACATCCGGGCACAGTTATTAATCTCGATTCCCATGGGACAGGGCATACAATAGCCACACCCGCGGCAAAAATCTCCCTGCAGTTCCTCCCGATCCTTGTCAATCAACGCCTGCAGCTCCTCTGTCAAAACCGGCGGACAGTCCATGTAGGACAAAAATTCCTCCAGTTCATTCATCCTCTGAACGCCCCAGATTGGCAGCACATTGTCGTACCGGGCCAGATACGCATAGGCTGCGGCAGAGTTGTTGATGAGCCCACCGGACATGGCTTTCATGGCAAGAAAACCCATATCCGCTTCCCGACATGCCTCCACCAGCGCGATATCCTGTTCCGTAGCCAGATAGCTGAAGGGAAACTGCAGGGTATCATACAGCCCGGAAGCAATGGCTTCCTCCGCCACCTTCAACCGATGATTGGTGATTCCGATATGGCGGATTTTTCCCTGGGCTTTTGCCTCCAGCATGCATTCATAAATACCGCTCTCATCTCCCGGCTTGGGACAGACAGCCGGATTGTGAAACTGATAGAGATCCAGATAGTCTGTCTGAAGTTCCGAAAGGGTGGTCTTAAGGTCCTTCCAGAATCCCTCCCTTGTCAGGGACATGGTCTTGGAGGCCAGAAATACTTTCCCGCGCGCTTCCTTCAAAGCCAGCCCCAGCTTGTGCTCGCTGTCCGTATACGCCCGTGCGGTATCAAAGAAGGTGATTCCGCCGTCATAGGCCCTGCGGATGATTTTTACTGCCTCCTCATCGGAAACACGCTGAATCGGCAGAGCTCCGAACCCATTTTTGCTTGTAACAATTCCTGTCTTTCCTAATCTAACCGTATCCATTTTTTCTTCTCCTGTGTGTCTGTTTTTCGTATCTTTTTCTCATTATAATGGATTTTTTCGGTTTTCTCAATATCTTTAAGGGCTCTTTTTGGCATTCTTCTCTCCAGATGAGAATATATTACGGATTGGTACGCAGACAATCTTTATCCCTTCCTCTTTCTCTTTCTGCTTTTGTTCCGGCTTGCGGAAAAGAGATATAGCGCGCCTCCCATGCCAACCAGGCAGCCTCCGACCGGAACTGCCATTTTTCTGTCATCCCCTGTTTTTGCAGGCTCTATTGGTCTTTTAACATAGACGGTTTGGCCCTCATCCTTTATATCTTCATGGCTGGCGGTCACCTGCCAGTCTCCCGGTTCCTCCGGGTTTGGATTTTCTGTTATTGCTATATACAGTTTTTCAAAAGCTACCAGATTCTTGCCTCCCAACTGGCTTCCGTCAAAAACAAAAGACATGTCAAGATAACCATCCGGCTCTGTAGGACTAAATACCCGGCTGTTTTCCACCGGTTCTCCGTCCTTCATCAGCGCTTCTCCGGTTTCCCGATCCACCAGAATACCTTTCATCAGGTAGGTTTTTCCCGGTATCAGATTTTCATAACGTACCCGGTCGGACAGGATAATCTCCTCTCCAGCCTCCACATAATGTTCACCGGTTGTAGTCTCCGTCAGAGTCGTCCCTATCTTTGGCACGTACACGGTTTGATCTCCATCCTCAATATCCTCATGAGCCGTTACCATCATCCAGTCATCCGTTTTCTCCGGGTCCGGATTCTCTACTCCGTACCGGGGCAGGCAGAGCTGTTCGTAGGCCACTATGGTTTTCCCTGCCAGCCCGGAGCCGTCAAACCGGTAGGACACTTCTATGGTTCCTTCCCGCTCTTCCGGGGTAAAAATAAGCTTGGAAACGGCCGTCTCGCCATTTATCAGAATGGGAGTGTTGCCGGTTTCATCTGCCCTGTCCATCAGAATTCCCCTGATAAGGTAAGTCTGGCCCGGAATAAGGTTTTCATAATGCACCTCATCGATGAGCTCCATACCCGTTTCCGCCAGCACATTTTTGGTCCCGGTTTTGGCGTCAATGAGAGTGGTGTGGATAGATGGAATCTCCCAATCCACAATAACCGCCGGCACCTCTGCTCCATCCTCGGTTACCGTCACCTCATACACGTTCTCGTTTAAGAGATAACCCTCCGGAGCCTCCAGTTCCCGGATAAGATAGGTTCCAAAAGGCACTTCGTCAAAACAGAAAATACCCTTCTCTCCGGATACGGTTGTCATAAGCGCGGCTTCTTCGGTGAAATACCCGGCATCCAACGCAAACAGACCGATAAGCGCCCCAGGGACACCCAGGTTATCATAGTCCCGCTTACTGCCCACAATGGTTCCCCGAATCAATTCGTTTTCAATGGGTTCGCCATCATTGGCCGCAATCTTCACCAAAGCGGTATCCTGTCCCGCATAAGCAAAATTTATAGGGTATTTGTTATCCCCAAGAATATACGCTTCATTGGTGGCAATCTCCTGCAGGTAGAAGTTTCCCAGAGGAAGGTCCGTGAGAGCCTTTGCAGTTCCGTCCTCGGTCAGAGCCAGTATCTCCAGAAGGCCGTCCGCCGGTATCACGGTTCCGTCCGCCGCCGGTATCTCTTCTGATGCGCACAAGCCAAAGAGGACGTCCTTCCGCTCTTCCAATCCGTCAAAGCCAAATCGCTCATCATCTTCCATACTCTTTGTAAGGGTCACTTCCACTTTCTGGCGGTCGTTCTCAAAAGCCGCGCCGGCTTCCGTAAGAGATACGTTCTGGCCTGCATAGGTCAGCTCCACTTCCCGGGGTTCTTTGTTTAGCACCATGCCATCCGGGGCTTTGACTTCCTGCGCAGTGTATTTTCCAAGATACAACGCTTTGGAGGTTGCCGTCCCGTCTGTGCCTGTGGTAATGGTATCCACCAATTCGTCCTTTACATAGCGCAGAGTGCCGTCCAAAGTTTTAATATCCTCGGCGGCACGGATCTCAAAAACAGCTCCGGGCAGATTGTCCTTCGCCCATACTGGCTGATAAATCATCTCTCCGTTTTCCTCGCCGGCTACAACGCTGGCAAGCATTTCCCCTGTTTTCGTTACAGTAATTGTTCCTTTCTGGGGCTGGTCGCTCTTGGTGAGGCGGATAACCGTGTAACCATCCTCCTTGCCTGCGCTCTCCGGGGCAATATCAAATTTCACCGGCGTGCTGTCCAGCACGTATCCGTAAGGAGCCTGCACCTCCACCAGAGTGTAGCCTCTGCCGTAGGGCAGACGTTCCGGGGTCATGAGGGAGCCGTCCTCTGCGGTATAGAAGGTGTCCACCTCGGTGACGGTGGGATAAGTATATTCCATGGTCACCAGATTTCCGTCCGGGTCATAAATCCGAAACCCTGCACCGGCATAGGCAATGTTTTGGCTGGTTTCGGCGTCGGTTTTTACGACTTTCAGATAGCTTTCAAAATTCTGATTGTTGATGATGTAACGGTATACCTGGCCGTCGCTGTTGATGTAAACCTGAAAATCCTCCACCAGGTCCCGACCGTCCCAGCTCTTGGTCTGGTGGACGATATAGGTACCGTAAGGAAGGTCCTTGGTCTGGGCAAATCCATCTTCATCACAGATAATGGTATCCCGCTCCGTTTCTTTGGCTGCTTCGTAGCTCCCGGCCGATTTTAAATAGACTTGAAACTCCGCGCCCGCTTCTGGGGTCTCGATTCCGGTTTCCCCGTTATCGGTGTGTTTCACTATCAGAATACTTCCTTTGATAACCTCGTTTTGTATGCCGTTTGCAAAGGCGGTTAAATCCACAACAACACCATTTTGGGTAATGTCAAACTCCTGCTCTAAAACGCCTTCCTGTAGGTATCCGTTTGGCGGTGTGGTTTCTATGATTTTATAATGTCCCGCAGGCAGGGCGTCCGCAGCTGTCTGGGCCAAACCTGCCGCATCAGTGGCAAGAGTCAGAACTGTTTCGCCATAAGCGTAGGTTTTGCCATTTACATATACCGGGTTTTCATTGAGGTTGATGATATCAAACCCGGCTCCAGCCAGGGTGGCGTCTCCCTGGGGTATGGCTGCGCCGGTATCGCTGTCGAACTTCCGGATTTTTACGCCGCCCCGGATGACTTGCTCTGATATGGTCGGCGGATTATATGTATTTACCCATTCGGTATCTCCTTCACCAGTTATCTTTCGAACAAAAATTTCCGGATTCATTAAATATCCTACAGGAGCTTTAGTTTCTTGGATGGTGATAGTTCCCAATGGAATTGCAGGGTCTGGATTATCTTCTATATAGTAAAAGTCATCACCGGATACCTTCCATTCATCACCATAATAAACAAATCCCTTCTCATCGGTTTTAAATACCCATGTTCGCACCGCAGTCTGCCCCAGTGCTGCCGGGTCAGAATCATACATTCCACTATAATACTTAACCGTGAACTCCGCACCCTCAAGGAAAGCATTCCCCTGAGATTTATTGGTATTTGTAATAGCATCTACTTTCGCTAATAACACTCCTACCGGGTCGCTCTGTGGAATATCCGTTACCTTCACAGAAGCTGTCTGACCACCGCATATAATCACTCCATAACTATTTAAGTCCAACGCATAGCCTTTCGGTGCCATCACTTCCTTCAGCGTATAACTTCCCGGCACGATTCCCTCCGCACGGGCATAGCCGTTTGTGTCCGTAGTCAGTGTTGCTGCTACCCTCTGATTTTCATCCAGCAACTGATATACGGCCCCCTCAAGGGAATAGCAGGCGTTTCCATTTGTGATAGATGGATTAGCGGAAGATTTTCGAATCTCCACATTTCCCTTTGGAATTTCCTCCAGCCAAACAATGTCCTGTCCCGAATCATTGTAAGCAATCTTTACGGTATAGTTATTGACTCCGCCATCCAACACTCTCGCGATTGGATGGTCTCCGGCCACCGCGTTTATCTGGTTTAAAATCCCATCCAGGTAATAATCATCCATCCCGGATGTATCCTCGGAATAGACATATCCGATACACGCATGCGTATCCGCAAAAGCCGTATCCCAATCAAGATACGCAAACAGGGAATCCTTTAGTGTCTCATAATAAGGTCCTCCCGGTCCGGACAACAGCAGACGTTTGATGATGTCATTCTCCAAAGTTGCTATGGCATAGGTTCCTGCCTGCGACTTTTTCCTGGGCTCCGCACAATATCCGGTGTATGTTCCACTCTCCGTCTGTACGTTGAATACTCCGGTGTGATAATCCGCATAAAGAATATCCCGAACAATCGTAATGACTGCATTGGTTCCATCCGCCGACATCAGCATAATCCCGTGTCCCAGATATGCCGTGCCAGTTACCTCATTCTGCCGCGCCTGTTCCCTGGGTGTCATACTCATATCGTCCGCGTTGACTGTGAATCCAAAGGATGACAACATCATGACAACCAGGACCATAGATAAAATTCTTCTCCATATTTGTTTCATCGTTTTTCTCCTCTCTTCATTGTTTCGTAACAAAAAAAGAATCCGACGTTCTTATAGTTGGATTCTTTTCTTACTGTCTCTATTAATTTTCCGCATTCCAGTTTTCGATACATTTTTGTTTGCGGATCGTCACTTGGTGGCACCACACCCACTACACTTATATGTCCCCGCGCCTACGGTCTCCGTATACGCCGGTGTATCTTCCACCCAAATCTGTTCTGTCTCTGCTTCATGTTGGATAATTCCGGTCTGAACTAATATTACTTCTGTATGATGTCCTGCTCCTTCGCCTGCCAACGCATGCTCTTTCGCATGTTCTCCCGCATGGCCTGTTATATCCTCATTACATATGTTACATATACTCAACACTTTTTCTTCATACACCGGCTCATCCCATGCCTCCTTCACCACCCTCGTTTCATAATGCCCGGTAGCTTCATGGGTGACCGTTGTGGTCTGCTCCACCCAGTTATGTACATGCTCCGGCGGTCCGGGTTCTATCATGCCAGAAGTATTTCCGTTGGCGTTACCATCATCGGTGCTGCCGGAACCGCCGAAGTTTCCGGAACCACTTTCTGGCTTCTGGTCTCCAGCGTTTCCGGTATCGCTGTTTCCGGTACCGTTTCCTCCAGAGCCGCCACTTCCGTTGCTTGGAACTACGTTTTGGTTCCCACCTTCGGAGCTGTCACCGGAGCCGCCGCTGCTTTTTTCACTGGCGGTCGTACCGACAGACTGATGATCTTCCGCGCTTGTATCGGCAGGCTTACTCCCTTCTGTTTTTTGCTCAGACGAAGCTTTTTCCCCGGTGTCTCCGGTTCCGGAAAATTCACGATCCTCTGTCCCCGACTCCTTCGAAGACAAATTCTTTTCCCTCTCTGTCCCTATTTCATTTTCACCGGCAGTCTCTTCCCTTGAAATCTGCTCTGCTACCGGTGAATCCACTTTACGCCAAATGAGTAGCGCTAAAACCAGCACCATACCTCCGCATAGAGCCACAACAACTTTTTTCTTCATGGCAACACCCTCCCAAATTCTCTCTTCCGATTCTCTGGTAGACAACAAATTAATTTGCCGGTTACCAGAGCCCTATATATCTACTTTTACTTTTTCAGCCAGATTCGCTTGCTCTGCCCGCCGTCTCCCCTCATATGCTTCCTGCGCCCTCGCTTTATTCGCTACATGATACCTTCCACAGGCGTGTATTTCCCGGACTGCCCCTGTGGCACCATCCACCTGTTATCTGGGGCAGCCTCGTATCGTTCTGAGAACGGTCATTCAGTTGTCATAGTTCAAAATTCAAGGGGAAACAAAAATTCAGACCTGAACTTTTGCGCAAAAAATAAACATACATTAAAATTTCTTGGGAATTCTGTGAAAACTTTCGTATAACGATGTAAAAATAGTAAATTCTGAAAAGTTATGACTTATACGAACATAAGAGAATAACTTTACCTGCGAAACAGCACCATTCTGTCCCGCCTGTAACGGATTATATACCATAATATCATATTTTGCAACCATTAAGCGCAAATAAAAGCAAATAAAACTACTTCCCCTGTAATCTGCGGATTTCTTCCTTCAGACGACGGTTTTCCCGCTCTGCAGCTTCCGCGCGCCTCCGTTCTCTTTCCGTATTGGCTCGTTCCTCTTTTCTGCCCTCCTTACGACCTTCTTCCCGGCCCTGGTCAAGAAGCAGTTGTTCCATCTCAAATGTCTTCATATAGCCTATTGACACCTCCTTGTCCCGTTTTACGGTCTCAACCATGGATTGTATTTCTTTTAAAGCCTCATTGCTGGCGTTGGCCTCTGTGGTATCTTCAAAATACAGAAGCAGCTGCCGCAAGTCCTCCGGCGGATTCCCGGCGGTACCCCTCGTGTAGAGAAACAGGGTTTTTGTCCCGTCATCATAAGACATCTGCGGTTCCTCCATACAGCTGTTTTGGCAGGGATGTCACCACCTTCTCCGAGTCCTTCTTTTCCGGCTCCACATCGTAGATGGTCTCGTCCTGTTTTTC
>CALWLN010000178.1 GCA_944381535.1 uncultured Lachnospiraceae bacterium | reverse complement strand
TTTGGGTCGCTGCTGGCGCTGCTGCTCTCTGAGTATCCGACGCACCTCAGGGGGAATACTGTCCACAAACCGCCGCAGCCGCTCGTTTTCCTTTTTCAGTGTCAACACTTCCATCTGCTTCTGTATGATCTTTTCGCTGTTGACCTTTTCCTTCAAGCCCTTGTTCTCCTGCGTAAGATAGTCAATGGTAACGCCCTATGATATGAGGGACTTTGCGTACTATTTGGAACAGCGTCTGAACCTGTTACCGTATATGTGCCATATACGGAGTTTGAAGGGATGGAGCAAAGTGATCATATTGCAGTAATCTATTTTGATGGGTTGACAAGAGATTATACGGTTGATATGGAACAAGCAGATCTGGATGCGGAGATTGAACAAAGTGGAGCTCATTTTGTTAAAGTGAAAAAAACGGAAGAAGGGATTCTGTTTGATGTACCATCAAAACAGTTTGGACCATTTGAGATCCTTTATCAGAAGAGTTTTGGGGCAAAATACGAGTTTGTAAGTGCAGATGCCGCGGTTGAACTGCCGGAAGAGGTGAGAAGTCTGCTGCCTGCGGATGAAAAGACCTATGCCGTGGGGGTGACCGTAAATGCTATACAGCCGGCAAAAACCACGGTTACAGTAAAAGACGGTGAATGGATATTTAAAGGATATGATGCCGACAGCAAAAAATCCGAGGAAAATCTTAAGTTTATAGGAACATGGGAGTTTAAGGCAGGGACGGCCGTTAATCCGTCTGTAAAGTCAGATCAGACTGACAGTCAGATTACGGATAAGGCTGAAGATATCGATCAAATCGTCAAAACAGGTGATGAGAGTAATATCGCTTGGTGGGGAACTGTATTGACCATGTCTGTGCTGAGTATGATTCTGATAGTTTTTCTGAAGCGGAGAAAACATTATAACAGCTGAGAAACCATAATATTTTTGAAAATGGACAGTCGAGAGGGGAAATGCAAACCTCAAATTTAAAGGGGGATTCTTCCGTAGGGACGGGCAAAAAAAGAATAATTAAAGTATTACAGGCGCAGTGGTTTTACTGTGCCTGTTGTGATGTGATTAAATAAATGGATCCTCAATAAAAGATGGAACAGGATTTGAATACCCAGTTCCGTTTATGACCGGATTGCTGCTGTGAAGATATTTATCAATCAGGTCATTAAGATTTCATCCGGCACCCATGGGATCTCCTGTATTATAAGCGTTGAAATGAACGTGCTGTGTTAGCATTATTTCGGGCAACGCGCATTCTCTTTCCTGATTTGTCCAAATCATCAACCTTCATAATCGTTCATCTCGATAATATTTTATCGGCTCGGTACTTCCCGGGGATGATGCTCATGTACCGTAAAGTAGCACATAAGAATTTGATAGACAGCAGCCCTCTGTTCCGTGTTAAAAAGTTAAAAATATATCACCCGGAGGCTACTATGAAAAAAATCAGTTTAAGAATGCTTATGTTTGTTCAAGCCATTGTTGCCTTTTGTATTCCGGCATACTACCATCTGATGGTGGTTTATAAGTTAAATTCCAATGCGCCGGTATGAGTTGCGATTATTCTATTGGCTGTCGTAAGTTGGCTGAAGAAAAATTCTGATGTCATGGACGAATACGCGAAAAAGACCGTACAAATCGCAGATGCTATCTGCTTCAAGGTTGCCATCGTCTTTATGGGAATTATCATCTTTCCCTTTTTACTGTTAGACGGCACTTCTCCATATTTAACAGGCTATCTTTTAACAGGCGGCATTTTTGTTTTAGTGCTAATTTGAGCCATTGTCTTTTACTGGATTGATAAAAATGGGATGGAATAACGATGTTGAAAACAAAGATTAAAGAATACAGGGAAAAAGAAAATATGAAACAAAGTGAGTTAGCTGCTTTGATCGGTGTTCGTAGAGAAACAATCGTCCATTTAGAAAACGGGCGATATAATCCATCTCTGAAAATGGCAATGGCTATTGCAAAAGTTTTTCATACGACGGTGGAGGAGTTATTTGAATTTACAGACTGAAAGAAGGCAAGGGTATGGTTTGTGAAACAGCAAGATTTTTTGGAAAACATATCTTAAAATTATTTCTGCTAACTCTAAACAACATGAAGGCAGGGACACTTTATTTGCGGTTTGGTTTTATCGCACCATTGTCTATTCTTGTGACTGTAATACTAACTTTCAGTTTCGCTGCGCAATAGGGTTCCTCCTTTTATCTCAATGGATATTCAATCGGACAGCCGGTCAAAACAGGGAAAAGCAGTTTGGCTTTGGCTATGTGATTAAAACATATTTTATTATATTGAGAAGCTTCAGGAAATACAAGGGTAATGATTGAACAGCTAAACAGGCGGGAAGGGACTTGAGAGGAAGGGGCTGTCATTGAACGCGGATAATTCTGAATAAAGGAGAATAAGCAGATCTAACGGTTCCCTTCTACAGGACCGGCAAAAGGACAAATATTCTCCAGCCAGAAGGCTGCAGCGATTTTATATTGAAGGATAAGACAAAAGGGTGGTATGATTATATAGTAGTATGCAAATCGAGATCCGCTTATCCTGTTATAGTTCTTCCAGACAGCAGGTACAAGAGTGTTCTGTTGCATAGTTGTGTATATAATGAAGAACTTATGAATGTTCGCAATATTATTGTGTTTAGAGAAATTTTGTGTTTTACTATATTAAAATAACGATGCAGTGAACAGCATATCCGTATGTTTTGCACCGAGGGGGGAAAACGAGAATGGATTTCGATTTCGTCAGGCAAAAAGTAAAAACGCAGAGAATTATTTTTCTGAGTGTCTTTTTTTCAATCTACATGTTTGAGTATATGGTGACGCTTACCTTTATTGATCAGAGAAATACCGGCGTCTCCGAGTACTCCTGGCAGCTTGGGCTGCATTATATTAATTATGTACTTGTAGCAGCGGGATTTGTATCTTTTGCATTGTTGCGCAAGATATTTAAGGAGGAAAAGGCGCGGATAAGATTATTGGTAATGCCGAATCTGGTGTATTTCATCTGTGTGATTGCACTTTACTTTATACAATCGGTGATTGTGTATTCTGTTATAGCGATGCTGGCCGCTTTTTCCTTGGGCGTGCTTGGCGGAATCGTCTATTTTTGTATGTCGCTGGCGTTGTCTCAGACTCCTTATATCGGAAAAGTTATGGCAGTTGGTGCATCTGCGGCAGTTTTGCTTCAATATCTGTTGCAGGAGTATCTGAATATGATGTGGGGGATTCCGATAGTATTGGGTTTGGGGTTTTCCGCAACGTTGTGGCTGGCTGTAAATAAACCGTGGACATGGCTGGGGGAAGATTGCCTGCCTTATGATAAGGAGTTTTCGAAATCCAGAAATGATATTCGTAAAAGGCTGCTTATACTGTCGCTGACTGTCGTCGCTCTTTGTATCATCGGAACTTTTTATGACACGCAGATGATGCGCCTGAATGTACAGACAAGTTATCAGGAGTTTAATTATTATTCATGGCCGCGACTGTTTGTTATAGCAGGATATGTTTTGATCGGATTCATAGGTGACGTGAAAAAACAGAAATATGTTCCGATTGCGACATTGTGTATGGCTATGTTTGCGGTATTTAACCCGATTTTGTTTGGTGAGCTTGAAGATTATCATTTTAATATGTGTCTTTATTATATCTGCCTTGGAGCAAATATCGCCTATTTCAACCTGATGTTTTGGAATATTGCTCAGGAAACCAAACAACCGGAACTTTGGGCCGGTATGGGCCGTGTGATAAGCGGATTGGCGGACGGGACCCTGGCTGCCGTAGCTATTGCAGATCTTCCGCTAAATGTTATTATCGGAATCGATATTCTGATGTTCATCGTGTTGGTTGTTTCGCTGGCGACCGGAGGGTATCTGTTGATTGGACACAAAGCGGAGCAATGGGGAAATGATCTGGGAGCTGCCGGTGAGCCGGCAATGTCATCGTCGGAACGGCTGAAGTTGTATGCCAATCACTACTCGCTGACTCCCCGTGAAACAGAAGTATTGGAAATGCTATTGACCACGGAAGACGATTTGCAGGGCATTGCCGATAGCCTGTATATTTCGCGGCGGATGGTTCAGCGGTATGTTACCTCCATTTATGAAAAGACAGAAGCAAAAACACGGCTCGGTTTATTCCAACGCTATATGAATTTTACAATAGATTGAAATTTATTTGAGAAAAGCACCGCTTTCCCCCGGGGAGGCGGTATTTTTTTGCGCGTTTTGCAAAATGGCGCACATACGAACCCCCGATTTTAAAAGAATGGCGTATATGTGAACTGCAAAAAGATATGCTTTGCATGTATCATAACTATATCAATGTAAATATGGAGAAAACAGAAAGGGCGGAATGGGAAAGTAAAGTTAAGGAGGAAAAAGATGAACAATATCAAGAAATCAACTTGTCTGTGTTTTGCGGTAGTTTTGTTGCTTACCGGCTGTTCCCGTGCAGCCGGTGAAAATCCTGACGAGGCATCTGCTGACGTTTATGAGCAGGCCGGACAGGAACTGTCTCAACCTGGCGTTTTGGAGCGGACCGAGCAGGAGATATTTCAACCGGACACTTTAGAGCAGGCGAAACAGGAGATATCTCAGATTGACACTTCCGAGTACAGCGGATATTTCGGAACCTATACCACGCTGACCGACCCTACCACCGGTGTCCCGGTCATGGATGCGGTGTTGCCTTACGGTTGGTCAGTGCAGGTGCAGAGCGACTGGAGTTTTGTCTCTACCACCAATCCATGCATCGCAAGTGTCCTGTTCACAAGTCCCGACCAAAAGGCAATGATTCTGATTCAAACTCCCCACGATTATCTGGAAGCCTATGATACTTCAGGGCTGTTCCCTCACCAGGACTATATCGACAGGGAGACTTACATTGTTCACTTGGCCTATAAAAATGCCGGGGAGGTGCTGGATATGTGCTTTAACGGCGTTTTAGGCACCAATGGTACAGTAGTAAGCGAAACTTCGGTGCCGGACGAGGTGCAGTCGATACTTGACCAGGTAGCACAGACCTATCTTACCACACTGGTAAATGGCATTAACGAGGTTGCCGGAGGATACGGGGTCACCGCACAGGCGTCCGGAAGCGAAGGGACGGTCTCTGTGCGCCGGTACAGTTATACAGGAAGCGACGGACAAAGCTATCTGGCAGATGCCACGGCCCTTTGCGTAGCGGCGGAGTATGTCAGCCCTTCCTATGGAACGAATTTTGTAAACATCCCATGGACGGTGTCGGCAGTGATGGTGTTTACCGCGCAGGATGAGGAAACGCTGGAAAAATACCGCGAGCAGTATGAGATGATCTGTGATAACGCTTTGGTGCGCAACGAGTTCAACTATATGAAGCATGTGTACGGAAGCTATATCCGCAATATGGTTATGCAGCAGCAGGCAAATTCCATTGCCGCTATGACGGAAGCCCAGGCGCAGTCCTATATGAGCGATTATGATTCTTCCGGCTATACCTCGGATGACTGGGCAAATGATTGGAGCGACTATATCTATGACCGCAACGAATATACAACCTCTGACGGCGGCACCATTAAGGTGGATACCGATGTTGATTCGGTATATCAGAACGGGGACGAATTTTATTTCGGCCCGGAGGGCTCCGCGCCATACGGTTGGGAAGAGCTGACACCCAATTAAACAGATTCTGCGGATGCAGGGAAGATAGTTCACGGCGGATCACAGGATAGTGGAGCAGCTGCCGGAAAATAAGCGGAACATTGCGGCACTTGTAATAACAAACAATAGAAATAAAACATTAGCATGGGCTGTGCCAAGAGATATAACATCGCCCTGTGCAGGAAAGTTTAACGATATTGTTAGGAGGAGAAAAATGAAACAGTGTGATAATGGCCATTTTTACGATGAGAAGCGATTTGACAGCTGCCCTTACTGCCAGGAAGGTGCAGGGATTGGCAAGACAGTGGCAGCGAGTTTTGTAGGAAAAACGGTTGCTGCTGTTCCGGGGGCAGCGGCGCCCGAGGCGGATCGGGGTAAGACGGTGGGAATCATAAAGAAGAAAATCGGAATTGATCCGGCCGTAGGGTTTTTGGTGTGTATCAGCGGCCCGCATCGCGGGGCAGATTACAAGCTGGTGGCCGGACGCAACTTTATCGGCCGGGCAGCAGCTATGGATGTGGCGCTGGTGGATGACGACACGGTCTCCAGAGAGAGTCATGCGTTGGTTACATATGATGTAAAGCATAACAGATTTTCTCTTTCTCCCGGGCAGGGACGGGGGATCACCTACTGCAACGATGAACAGGTGGAGATGGTTCGTCCGCTGAACGAATACGATGTGATTGAGGTGGGGAAAAGCCGGCTTTTGTTCCTGCCATTGTGTGGTGAAAAATTTCAATGGAATGAGGAATGATGGATGGAAGGTGTATTTTCATGGCTAAATCAGTCACTGCTTCCGGCCGGCTCTATTCGGGTATGGATGGTTATTATGGCTGGCGCAGGGCTTGTATTGGCGATTTGGTTTATGTTTGTCCTGACCGGGAGAAGAAAAAGGAAGAAAGAAGAGGCTGATGAAGGGACATCTCTCACCGAGAAACCGGCCCCCTTGCCTGTTCTGGAGCTTGCCAATCTTCAGGGCCTTGGCAATCGGGAAGAGCAGCAAGATGCCTTTGGAATCTCGCGCATGGAGTGCTTTGAGGAGGATGGTTTGTTGACGGTACTTTGCGACGGGATGGGCGGCATGGCCGAGGGCGGCATGATCGCTGCGGAGACGGCAGCCGAGATGATCGGCATGTTTCCATGGAAAGAAGACAGCGACGTACCGGAATGGGTGCGGCAGCGAAGCAGCCGGGTCTACCAGCAGTTCCGAGGACATGGCGGCACCATGCTGGTGGCTGCGTTGTTAAGAGGGAAGATGCTTTCCTTCTGGAGTGTAGGCGACAGCGATCTGTTTTTGGCGCGGGAGGGAAAGGTTTATGCATTAAATATCCGGCAGGAGTTCAAAAACGATCTGATTCTGCGCGCCCTGGAGGGTACGTTCCGGGTGGAAGAAGCCTTTACGGATCCACAGGCGGGCGCTCTTTCGGAATATATTGGGAAGGAGGATGTCAAGTGCGACTATACCTATATGCCGCTTTCTCTGCAGCCCGAAGATGTCCTGTTGCTCTGTTCGGATGGCGTGAGTGATACATTGACTCTGAAACAAATCCGTGAAGCGACGGCTCTGTCACCGCAGGCATGTTGCGACAAACTAGAGGAAGATATTTTGGCGGCAGGAAAACCGAATCAAGATAATTATACGGCAATCGTTTTGAAATACCATGGTAAAGGGGAGGAAAAATAAATGGATAAAAAGTCAACCAGAAAACAAATTGCCGCCATTGTGCTGCTTGTGGTCGGGCTTGCAGGAGTTGTGTTCGGCGTATTCGGAATTGTGGGAGGCGGCAGCATCGAACCTTACGAGGCCCGCCAGGGCGTCGTTTTGGTTTATGCAACTGCAACCGTATACAATGAAGACGGCAGCGTCGAGCAAATGGGGGGGTCAGGGACTGGCTGGGCGATCGGAAAGCCGGGAGAGCCGGTACAGTACATTGTTACCAACGGGCATGTAGTGGAAGCTGCATATGCCTACCCCAGAATGTACAACAACGTGGCAGGAGTGGTCCAGGTGTATTACTCTGCCGCAGAGAATGATTTTGTCCAGGCGGAGGTGGTGTACTACTCCCCTCAGACAGAAAAAGATATTGCTATCCTTAAGCTGCCAACCCCTACAAACAAACGGGTTCCCCTTACGCTGCGGGAATCGGATTCTGTAAAAATGAGCGAGACCGCTTACGCTTTAGGCTATCCGGGGGATTCCTCTGCAAGGCAATCGCTTCCGGCCTATGATCTGGATGACGTGACCATCACCAAAGGGATTATCAGCAACCGTGTGACAACCAACTGGGCTACTTACGAGGCATTCCAGATAGATGTGTCTATTGCGGCAGGAAATTCCGGCGGTCCCCTGGTAGATGAGGATGGCCGGGTAATAGGAATTAATGCCTCCGGGGCGACCGATCCGGAGACAGGACTTTTGCTGGGAATGAACTATTCCATTATCATCAATGAGCTGACGAAAATCCTGGATCAGGAAAGAATTGCGTACACTATGGCAGGTGCTCTGAGCTGGGTACCGAACTGGTTTGCCTATGTATTTCTGCCCGTGGGCATTCTGGCGCTGGCAGGCGGAATCCTGCTGCAGGGGATATCCGTACAGAAGATCCGAAAAGCTCTTTCTGCCGTGAGAATAACAGGCAGGAGAAAATCTGCGGGAAAAGGCCGTGGCCCGGTCGGTAAATATGCAGTGCTGCGTGGTGTGACGGGAAAATACGCCGGGCAAAGGTTTGACCTGCTGAAAGGGAAAATCGTCATTGGCCGGGATCCGTCAGGTTGCAATATTGTGTTTGATAAAAATACGCCGGGCATCAGCGGGCAGCATTGTCAGGTTGTCTACGATATAAATGAAGACTGTTTCCTGATTACGGATCTGGGGTCATCTTATGGCACCTTTCTGGGTAACGGGAAAAAGCTGACGGCTAACGTTTCAGAAAAGTTGTCTGCGGGAGACAGCTTCTACCTGTGCGACAATACCAACAGGTTTGTTGTAACAAAGGAGTAACCACTATGACAGATAGATATTGTTTAAAATACGGAAGGCTTCAAAAAGTGTCTGAAGAAGATGCCGACAGGCGGAGGCCGAAGGCTATTTTTCATTTCACTGCAGACGGCGAGCTGAGGGAAGTTTCAGAACTGCCGCCTTTAAAAGAAGGCGAGGGTTCTGTGATGTATACCGGGGATTTTTATGTGGAGCCTCTGGAAATCCTGATTGAGTATTTAAAGGCCGACAGTGCGCAAAAGTGGTTGGAAGCGCTGATTCTGCGGCACACGGACCGAGTGCGTCAGATCGGAGAGAATCTTTGGGTGCAGACGGAAATGGAGGAGGTGAACGCATGAATCCGGAACATATTTGCTATGGTTGTTTTCAGGAAAAAGAGCCGGGCAGTTTTTGTCCGCATTGCGGATTTAATGAGAATGAAGAACAGCCTTATCTTGCCCTTCCGCTGGGGACACTGCTGAATGGGCGTTATATGCTGGGCAAGGTGCTGGGAGTCGGCGGCTTTGGAATTACCTATCTGAGCTATGATCTGACGCTGGAGATCAAGGTCGCCATCAAGGAATATATGCCTTCCTCCATTGCTACTCGGGATGCAGACCGGTACAATGTCACATTCACGGGTAAGGTAGAAGAGGATTATCAGTACGGCATGGATCGTTTCCTGGATGAAGCAAAAATTCTGGCTAAGCTGCAAAACACGCCGAATATCGTTTCTGTACAGAATTATTTTAAAGAAAATAACACCGCCTATTTCGTGATGGAATATATTGAAGGGATGAGCCTTAAGGCGTATCTGGCTGATCAGGGAGATAAAATTCCATATGATCAGGCGCTGACGATTCTTCAGCCTATTATGGAAGCATTGATCCAGGTACATGCGCGCAACCTTCTTCATCGGGATATCAGCCCGGATAATATTTACATTACTTCCCGGGGAGAAAGCCGGCTGCTGGATTTCGGGGCCGCAAGATTTGCATTGGGAGATGGGAAAAGCGTATCGGTCATTCTGAAGCACGGTTACGCGCCGGAAGAACAGTATTCCAGCCACGGTAACCAGGGGCCATGGACGGATGTGTACGCCATGGGAGCAACTTTGTACCGCTGTATCACCGGAAGTCTGCCGCCGGATTCTGTGGAGCGGATTCACGCAGATACGCTGAAGGCACCGTCAGAACTGGGAATCCATATTCCTCAGAATATTGAACAGGCAATTTTAAAGGCGTTGGCCGTAAAAACGGAAAACCGTTTCTCTAATATGGGTTCTTTTCTGCGCGCTTTGACAGGCCGGGGCTCGATACAGGAGCAGGTTGTCGCCAGTGTAAGCGAACGGACCCAGGCATCTGCCTTTAGCCAAACGGTGTATGGGGAGAACCGCACAGGGATACGGCCCCCCAATGTGATTCCAAAACTCATTGCCTGTTTTAAGGATAATCCCGTGCTTGCCGGGGTCTTTGGAGGTGGAGTGCTGGTTGTCATCGCACTGTGTATAATTTTACCCATCGCCTTCTCCGGCCGGGAAACCATCACTCCGGCCGGCGGGGGTAACTCAGACGCCGGAAATGCGCCTGTTGCCAGTGTGCCAAGCGAAACGCCGGACACTACGGCAGAACCATCCGCTTTTTCCGGGGAAATGGAAACAAGGGATCTTGGCATATTAAATGCCAGCATTGATATTCCTTCGGATTACGTGGTAAGCGCAGATGGATTCAGCTTTGTAAATGAGGACAGGGGCTGTGCGATCACGACCAGTTTTATCTGGAATATCGGATTTCCGATTTATTCTCTTTCCGATGTGGAAGCAAATCGGGAAGCAATAGTATCTTCTGTGTTAGCAGGATTGGAAGTGACAGATTATACGATCCTGGATGCCGGACCTGACAGTATAGGGAACCAGGAAGCATATCAAATTTATTTTGAGGGAACAGATGATAACGGCGTTTCCATGGATCTGATTTACATGGCGATGCAGGGAGACAATCCATTTGGATGCTATAGTGTGTTAGGAGCTTATCCGAAAGGAGACGAGGCGGGCAGGGAAGAGGTGAATGGAATTATTCAAACTTTTCAAAGTAAGGGAGTACCGGATACAACTTACAGTATGTGGTACAGTGAAAATATCGGTATAAAGATTATCATTGACGATGCTGCCGCGCAGGGAAGCGTGTGGGAGACAGAGATCCCGCTGGCAGATGGCGTGGCTGAGGTGCTTGTAGTATATCCGACAGAAGCAGCCATGGAAGCCGGACTGGGCAACATTGACTCTCCGGACTCCGGATGGGTGGAAGTGGGATATGTCTCGGAATATGGCTATCAAACGCAGGAAGAACTGCTGGACGCACACGCGGATTCGGCAGAAGCCGCAAACGGAACCGTCGGAGAGAGATACACTGCGGATGTGGGCGGAATAAAGTGGCTCTGTCAGGACTACACGATAGGTTCCGGCAATTTCAGCAGCGGCGCAGCTGTCATTGACGGGCAGTGTTTCTATTTAAGCGCTATGTACAATGCTTCAAATCAAGAGACGGTGACGGCACTGAGCAACCAGATACTGGCAAGCGTTCGCCCCTGGGAAGAGTAACACTTAGCTGGCAGCCAGGATATGCCCGCGCTCAGCTAAGAATAAAGACGGATCATAGCTGCTTTATGAGCAAGAAATCCAACAGGGATTTCATACCGTCTGTGTAAGGGGTGGGCGGAAGGAGAAAGCAGAGATGGATTTAAAAAAAGTTTGTTACGGCTGTTTTCGGGGAAGACCAGATAATTCTTCCGTCTGCCCCTACTGCGGATTCAATGAAGAGGAGGAACAACCTTTTTTGGCTCTCCCTATGGGGACAGTACTCACCGGACGATACCTTACGGGTAAGGTGTTGGGTGTGGGAGGCTTTGGCATTACCTATCTCGGGTATGATCTGGTACTGGAAATTGAGGTCGCGGTCAAGGAATATATGCCTTCCGGTCTTGTCATGCGCCATGCTGACCGCTACCAGGTAGTACTGACGGGGCGCAGGGAAGAGGACTACAAAAACGGACTGGACCGTTTCCTGGAGGAAGCAAGGATCCTGGCCAAACTTCAGGGAACGCCTAATATTGTTTCGGTACAGGATTACTTTAAAGAAAACAACACGGCGTACTTTGTGATGGAGTATGTGGACGGTATGAGCCTGAAGTCCTATCTTGCATCACACGGAGGGAAAATTCCATATGACCAGGCATTGACCATCCTGCAGCCTATTATGGAAGCGCTTATCCGCGTTCATGGGATGGGACTTACTCACCGGGATATCAGTCCCGACAACATCTTTATCACTACAGGTGGAGACAGTAAGCTGCTGGACTTTGGGGCGGCACGGTTTTCCTCAGGAAACGAAAAAAGTGTTTCGGTGATTTTGAAACATGGTTTTGCGCCGGAGGAGCAGTATTCCAGTCGCGGCATCCAGGGACCCTGGACGGATGTCTATGCCATGGGTGCCACGCTGTACCGCTGCATTACCGGGGAATTGCCGCCGGATTCCATCACAAGGATTTATCACGACACTATAAAAAAGCCGTCGGAGTTGGGAATTTCCTCACCGGCGGGCATGGAAGCGGCCATGATGAAAGCTATGGCGGTAAAAGCGGAAGACCGGTTCTCTTCCATGGAAGATTTTCTGCAGGCGGTCACTGGCAGGAACAGCGGGGCAGCTTCGCCGAACATTGGGAATCTGCGTAAAAGACCGGAGCCTGGCATCGTCGGAACGCAGACGAAGTTTCCAAAGAAATCTTTAGTCCTTAAAATGACGGTACTGATAATATGTGCTGTATTAACCGGGATGGGCGTTTGGAAACTTTTATTGGGATCCAGCGACCAGCCGGACAGGAAACCCTCCGAACTGCCGGCCTGGACACGAGAACAAAGCGAAAGCGCACCGGAACAGCGCGAAAGCGAACAGTCGCCTTTGACTGATTATTCCAATGAGCATCTGAATCTTTCCATGAAAATACCGGATGATTTTAAAGAGACCGATCCCGGGAGTGCCGTATTTATTTCGTCGGACGAAAGCTGTTCACTTCAAATCGGATTTTATACCTACTGGTCCGGCTTTCCGGTATATTCTCTGGCAGATGTAGAATCAAATGCAGAGAAATATGTCCGGCATTTTGTTGAAATTCTGGAGAGCACGGACATTACAGATTACAAAATTCTGAGCAAAGACTACTGCAAGATTGGAGAGCAGAATTCGTATCAGATACAGTTTGAGGCTACAGAAAGCGGCGGCTCGACGATGGCATTTCTGGCAGCGTTTATTGACGGACAAAACGGCTTTGGATGTTACAACGTGATTGCCTCTTATCCCCGGGAAAACAAATCCGTAGAAGAAAAACTCCTGTCGTCACTGGGATCGTTTCAATGTCTGGGACCTGCAGAGACAGACTACAAGTTGCTCTGCGATGAAAATCTTTCCTTTCAGTTTATGTATGCAGAAAAGGAGCCGGCCTTGGACTTTAAGATGGAGGATGATATTTTGACTGCCACCTCCATGGAAGGTATCGATTATGTCATTCTTACCGTCGGTGTAGTTCCATTAGCCGGTATGGAGACGGCAAACGAGGTTCTCGGACAGGTAACCGAAGGGCTGGAGGAGATGTATCCGGGTATAGGACAGCTTGGTGAACAGAAGACACAGGAGAGTGGAGGAATGGAATGGGCAGTGAGAAACTACGTCAATGACAGCGAAGGAATTGCCGTTTATATGTCATATTCCGTTTCTATATGGCAAGATCAGGCATATCTCATTATTTTTACTTCCAGTCAGGAGGAACAGTTGGAGGATAATGGGCTAAAGGCGGATATTATGGGGTCTATTCGTCCGGCAGCATGATTTTTGGAAACAAGGAGAAGAAAAATGCCAGGATTAAAGGAGAATGTAAATTGCCCGCGCCGTATGGTGGTGTTCGCTGTGTTTGACATCATTGACAAAATGGGCGGTGAATATGAGCAGGTCATCGCTGGCGATATCAAGGCAAAGGTGAACGTGCTTGGAAAAACCAGCGAATATGCTTTTGCGGTAACGGAGGTGACTCCAGAAACCTCTATTTTGCATATTTCGTTGCTTCAGACGATGGAGGCATTGAAGGAGGAAGAGAAGCAATTGTCGGTCCGTTATCTGCTGGACAGTGTATTATACCACATGAATGAGGTGCAGGAATTGAGAAAACAAGAATATTAAAGACAGAACATTTTATTAAGATATAACCCGCGACCTGTCAAGAACATGATAAAACCACAAACCAAACAGCCGGTATAGGTTTAGAAAGGAGTTTTCCATGAATAGACTTTTTAATTTCGGTATTACAGAGCTGGGCATCCTTCTGGTTGTATGCGGACTGGTATGTATTTTATTAGCGCTGACCCGCCGTGCTTATTCGCCGAAGGCAAGTTTCTTTTACGGTATCCTTATGCTGATCTTCGGGGGGCTTATGTGGCTGCTGCCACGGCTCAGTATCAATCGGGAATTTCTCAGCCGCCTCGGCCTGTTGCTGGGAGGAGTTGTATTGGTGTCGATTGATCTGGTTAATTATTACAAACGACTTAAATGCACGGTCCCCTGGCAGGGAGAATTTCAGGAGGTTTCTACTTATGGGAGGAGAAAAAGCGGACTCAGTTATGGGGCGGCCATCTTCCATTACTGGGTAGATGGCGTTTCCTACCAGCAGGCAAGCTTGGATAAGCGCTGTTGGCCGGGGTTCCTGACTTCTCCGTTTCTGAAGAAATTTACAGCGGGCAACTACTACTCCATCTATCTGGATCCGGGCAATCCCCGCAATTTCGCTTTATCTAAGCGCTTTCATTTTGGACTTTTCTCTTTTGCCGGGCTGATTATGCTCGCATCGTTCGTGCTGTTATAAACCGCACGGATCCGTCTTTTTGCGATTGTAAACAGGAAAAAACAACGCAGGTGATCTGTCACCTGCGTTGCTTTTTTTATCACATGGAAGCATTGATAGCGGCAATGGCACCGTCGGCTACTGCGGTAGCTACCTGGCGAACCTGCTTGACCCGAATATCACCGGCAGCGTAGACACCGGGGAGAGAGTCCAAGTATAACGGCGGCACCCGCCCTATTGGCTATCTGATTGACAGCGACCAGTGCTTCCAGCTTGACCCGCTTACCGCACCCTTTGTCCGGGAGGCATTTCAGCGTTACGACGAGGGGGCCACCA
>CALWLN010000177.1 GCA_944381535.1 uncultured Lachnospiraceae bacterium | reverse complement strand
ACGAACTGGATCCGCATAAGGGAAGACCGGAGTATGAACTGGCATTGACGAATAAAGAGGTCCGTCTTATGTTTGAGGACATGATAGGAGACTGGTTCGCGGGAGATGCCGTCCCATACAATGAGTTTATCAAGGCACTCCTTCTGGGAGACGTGAAGGCAATGAACGCCTATATGAACCGTGTCGCACTGAGTACATTCAGCTTTTTCGATACTGGCAAAAAGCCTTCCGAGGCAGACCCGGAACGCTTTTACCATGGTTTTGTGCTGGGACTGTTGGTGGATTTGCGGGAGAGATATACCGTTACCTCCAACCGGGAGAGCGGATTTGGAAGATATGACGTATTGCTGGAGCCGAAAAAGAGCGGTGAGGACGGCATCATCCTGGAATTCAAGGTCCATGATCCGGAGGAGGAAGAGACCCTTCAGGATACGGTACAGGCGGCACTGGGCCAGATAGAGGAGAAGCAATACGAGATGGTATTGCTGCAAAAGGGAGTGCCAAAGGAGCGAATCAAAAAATACGGCTTTGCCTTTGAAGGGAAAAGGGTGCTGATAGGATAGCGCTCCGGTATGGGAATGGAAGCCGGGCAGCCGCCAATGAGCAGACAAAAGACGAAAAATTTTAGAAAAAACAGGAGGGATACCATGAAACTGAGCGACATCTTTGATATTTCCGACGAAAAACCCCTGGACAGAATCTTAAACGACGGGGGATTATGCGGAATCTTCCGGACCATCGGCTGTATCGGGGACAGCCTGTCCTCCGGGGAGTTTGAGTCCATGAATGAGGCGGGGGAAAAAGGCTACCACGACTATTACGAATATTCCTGGGGACAGTATATGACCAGAACAGCATGCTTAAAGGTATACAATTTTTCCCGGGGCGGCATGACTGCGAAGGAATACTGTGAATCCTTTGCGGAGGAGAATGATTTCTGGAACCCGGAGAAGAAATGCCAGGCGTATATTATCGCCCTGGGCGCCAATGACGTGAATCTGGACGGGGGATACCTGGGGGAGATTTCCGATATCGACCCAAAGAATTATAAAAATAACAAAAAGACTTTCGCCGGATATTACGGACAGATTATCCAACGGATGAAAGAAATTCAGCCCAGGGCAAAGTTTTTCCTTATGACCATGCCGCTGACTGCGCCCTATGACACAAAGGAAACCCGGAATAAGGCCTATGACAGACAGGCGGAGCTGATGTATGAGATGGCGGAACTCTTTGAAAATACGTACGTTCTGGATTTCAGAAAATACGCAGTGGAATATGACGAGGATTTCAAAAAGCTGTTTTTCCTGGGCGGGCATATGAGCCCGGCGGGGTATCTTCTGACATCGAAAATGGTGATTTCCTACATCGATTATATTATCCGGCACCATATGGAGGATTTCAAACAGGTCGGCTTTATTGGAACACCCTACTACAATGTGGAGGAAACATAATTACGGTTCCTTCCGTGGCGAATAGCGAAAATAAATCATTTCACAGAAGAAGCCGTGAATGGTTTATGCATTTCTACAAAAAAGAAGAATGGAGGATACAATATGTTTGTACAAAAACCGCCCCTCGGCTGGAACACCTGGAACACCTACGGGGAGAAAATCAATGAGAAGCTTGTGATGGAATCGGCGGACGCCATGATCGAAAGCGGTCTTGCCGACGCCGGTTATGAGTATGTGGTCATTGACGACTGCTGGGCCCTGCATGAGCGGGATGAGAACGGACGTCTGGTGCCCGACCCGGAAAAATTTCCCCACGGTATGAAATACCTGGCGGACTACATTCACAGCAAGGGCTTGAAATTCGGTATGTATTCCTGCGCCGCATATCTGACTTGCGCCGGCTATCCGGCAAGCTATAACTATGAGTGGATTGACGCGAAAACCTTTGCCGAGTGGGGAGTGGATTTTCTGAAATATGACTTTTGCTATCACCCTGTTTCCGAAAAGTCAGACATCCTCTATAAGCGGATGGGGCTGGCTCTTGCCAATTGCGGCCGGGATATTCTGTTCAGCGCCTGCTCCTGGGGCTCGGACCATACCCGCCAGTGGATTAAGGAAACGGGGGCAAACATGTGGCGCTCCACCGGAGATATCAACGATTCCTGGGCATCCATTAAACTCATTGCCCAGTCCCAGCTTCCGGTGCAGGAGTACAATGCTCCAAACTGCTTCAACGATATGGACATGCTCGTTGTGGGCATGAACGGCAACGGCCATGTGGGGCTTACCGGCTGTACCACAGAGGAGTACCGGTTCCATTTTTCCCTCTGGGCCATGATGAACTCGCCCTTGATGATTGGCTGTGATATCCGGAATATGGACGAGGATACCAAAAAGATTCTGCTGAATAAGGATGTGCTTGCAATCAATCAGGACAGCGCAGGAAATCAGCCCTTTTACGTAAATTCCAATTACTACACGCCCAACGAGGCGCGTAAACCGGATGAGCCCTTTTTCCTGGAATATCCGTTGACGATGGTAAAGCTGGCAAAGTTTCTGGACAATGGAGATATCGCCATCGGTTTCTTTAACTTTACGGACAGCGTCTTCAGGTATGCCAGGGATATGGCCATCACCCCGGATATGATCGGACTTCCATTAAGCAGCGGCAAGACCGTTGTATTGACAGATCTCTGGACCGGAGAGGTACTGCATACCGATAACGGCATCATTCGTGGAAAAGCCTGTGAGGCTCACGGCTGCCAGATGTACCGGGCGAAGGTCGTGGACCGGAAATGAGCCGGTGCGTGAAATGCGGCAGGGAGCTTGTGCCGGATGAGATTGGGCTCCACAAGAAGTTGATTCACCGGGGAGCCTCCGAGTACATGTGTATGACCTGCCTGGCACGTTTTTTTGACTGTAGTGAGGAGTTGCTTCAGAAGAAAATCCTTCGCTTCCGGGAGATGGGATGCACGCTTTTTACATAGTAAAGAGAGGTGTCAAGAAAAAACACTTGACACCTCTTGGTTTCTGTCGTATAATACCCAAGGTGATGCAAATGGAAAAGAAAGTGCTGCAGACCTATCTCTACGATTTTTACGGAGAACTGCTGAACGAACACCAGAGAACCATCTACGAGGATTTTGTATTAAACGATTTGTCCCTGGGAGAGATTGCCGAGGAGCGTGGAATCAGCCGGCAGGGCGTTCATGATTTAATTAAGCGTTGCGACAAACTACTTTCCGGCTACGAGGAAAAGCTTCATCTCCTGGAACGCTTCCAGCGGATAAAGGAAAAAATAGAACAGATTCACCGGCTGACTCTTATGGAGGACACGGCCGACAGGATAGCCGTCCAAAGCACCATCCGGCAGCTGTCCGACGAGATATTAGAGGAGTTATAGTATGGCATTCGACAGCTTATCGGAAAAACTGCAAAACGTATTCAAAGCCCTGCGGAGCAAGGGTCTCCTCACAGAAGCTGATGTAAAAGCCGCCTTGAAGGAAGTAAAACTGGCGCTCCTGGAAGCGGATGTAAATTTCAAGGTAGTAAAACAGTTCATTAAGTCTGTGCAGGAGCGGGCCGTGGGGCAGGATGTGATGACCGGCCTGAATCCCGGCCAGATGGTGATCAAGATTGTAAATGAAGAGCTGATAAGCCTGATGGGCTCCGAGACCACGGAGTTGTCCTTAAAGCCCTCCAATGAGATCACCATCATTATGATGGCCGGTCTCCAGGGCGCAGGTAAGACCACCACTGCGGCCAAGATTGCCGGAAAGCTGAAGCAGAAGGGCAGAAAGCCACTTCTTGTGGCCTGTGACATCTACCGCCCGGCTGCCATTCAGCAGCTTAAGGTCAACGGTGAGAAGCAGGGTGTGGAAGTATTTTCTATGGGAGATAATCACAAGCCCGTGAACATTGCCAAGGCAGCCATAGAGCATGCCGCGAAGCATGGATTTAATGTGGTTATTTTAGATACCGCAGGCCGTCTCCATATTGATGAGGATATGATGAATGAGCTGTCCGAGATTAAATCCAATGTGGATGTGACCCAAACCGTGCTGGTGGTGGACGCCATGACGGGACAGGACGCAGTCAATGTGGCGACCACCTTTAACGAGAAGATTTCCATTGACGGCGTGATTCTCACCAAATTGGACGGCGATACCAGAGGCGGCGCCGCCCTTTCCATCCGGGCCGTCACCGGCAAGCCCATTTTGTATGTGGGTATGGGCGAGAAGCTTTCCGATCTGGAGCAGTTTTATCCAGACCGTATGGCCTCCCGGATTCTGGGCATGGGGGACGTGCTGTCCCTGATTGAGAAGGCCCAGGAGGAGATTGACGAGGATAAGGCCAGGGCTCTGGAGCAGAAAATGCGAAAGGCTGAGTTTGGCTTTGACGACTATCTGGAATCCATGAACCAGATGAAGAAATTGGGCGGACTGTCCAGTATCTTAAGCATGATGCCGGGCATTGGAGGCTCCCAGATCGCGGAGATAGAGAACGCCATGGATGAGAAGAAGATGGCCCGCATTGAGGGAATCATCTATTCCATGACCCCCAAGGAGCGGGCGAACCCCTCCCTTCTGAACCCCAGCCGCAAGCGCAGAATCGCAAAGGGCGCCGGGGTGGACATCAGCGAGGTCAACCGCCTGGTGAAGCAGTTTGAGCAGTCCAAGAAGATGATGAAGCAGATGCCGGGCCTGATGGGGGGCAAAGGCATGAAGCGGGGAAGATTCAAAATGCCCTTTTAGGTGCAGACCATGAAGCCGGAACGGCTTTTAGGACCGGATGCGCCAAATGACAGCGGTATGTAAAGAGTACTATAGGAAATGAAAAATAAATTTGCCGTTTCCTATAGCCCCTCCGGGGGGATAGTACACTTTTCATCATAAATTTATTTCATGAATTTTCAAGGAGGTGAAACAAAGTGGTAAAGATCAGATTGAAAAGAATGGGACAGAAGAAGGCTCCTTTTTATAGAATCGTTGTAGCTGATTCAAGGTCCCCGAGAGACGGAAGATTCATTGAGGAGATCGGAACATACGATCCGAATCAGGATCCGAGCGTATTCAAG
>CALWLN010000176.1 GCA_944381535.1 uncultured Lachnospiraceae bacterium | reverse complement strand
AGAAAATACAAGAATAATAATGAAACCAGGAGCCTTTATGATAAACAATTACGACCACTACATTTCACGGAGCATCAAATCCGTCTACCGGCGAAAATTGATTGCTCCTTTCCTCTACATCCTTCTGCTGGCCGCGCTGTGGTTTCTGACGCCCTTCTCCAGCCTTCTGTTCCCATCGAAGGCCGAGGGCTATGCGGGAATTACAGAGCGGTACGACAGAGGAAATACTTATATTGAGACGACCCTGTCGGATTTGTATTTTACCGGATATACCAGCACCTATTTCGGCCGGAACAACGGCTACTACTATTATACGGTTCTGGACGGAAAGTGCATGTTCGTGTTGCTGTCCCCCCGCGCCAGCGAGGAGGGGCTCCCTTATATTGAAAAAGCACAGGTTCGCGGTAAAATTCTCTATCAGGGCAGGGCCTTTAAACAGCTGACCCAGTCCCTCTCCGAGGATTTGTCCTGGACGGCTTCGGGTATGGCGGGAAAGGTTTCTCCCTATATCGTCAGTGAACCGGCCTTTTATTCCGCGCTTTCCTTCCTGCTGCTTGCGCTCTTCTTCGCCACGGGCCTCTATGCCCTGGCAGGGATTATTATTTGCTTCCTCTACATTCTGTTTCCCGTGCTCTCGCCGCCCTGCCGGCAGCTGGGCCGCTTCGGAAAGGCCAAAGAGCTTCTGGCACAAGCGGAGGAGGAGCTGGCTACCCTGCCCCAGCTGGCCACGGAGGATATGTTTATCACGGAGCACTTTTTCATTGAGATTGCGGACTCCGGAATTGCGGTGGTGCCCATCGGGGAGATGATCTGGATTTACAAGTATTCTACCCTGCACAAGCTTTTCTGGTATCACTTTAATATTTCCTATACCCTGCACATTACGGCCAACCGGCATCTGTATCTGCAGTGCCCCAAGAACCGGAAATCGGATATTGACGGTATCATCGATTATCTGGCGGAGGCCAATCACAATATTTTGGTGGGATTCAGCGAGGCGAACCGGCTGAAGGTCCAGGAGATTCAGGGAAAGCCCATGAAATTTGAGAAATTGATTGGATTTTTGAAAAAGAGAATCTGAACAAGAAGGGGGCTGTCACACTTACATTTTGAAATCAATCAGTGCGACAGCCCCTTATTTCTTTGGTTAAAGCGCGTCATCAATCAGTTTCTTCTGAAATTCTTCTACTAATGCGATTACTTCAACATATGCATCAGGATATACATTTTTGAAATCGGCGATTTGATCTGCAAGTTCCCCTATATTAGCAACGGACTGTTTATGAGTGCGGATATAAGATGTGGTTTTTAACGAAAGCATCGGATAAGCAGTAACCTGTATTTCAAAATCATACCTTTGATTGATATTCTCTCGGCGTGTTACCCGTGATATTGGAAGGACCACATAATCGCTTTCATCAGCCTGTCCTATAATAAGCACCGGGCGCTTTTTAAATGCCATCCTATGAGCGGAATTATCGTAGTATTTAAAAATAGCCCAATATGCTTTTCCTATCATCGAGCCACCTCCGCATCTTCAAACTCGTCGTAATACATATCGTACATTGCATCATACGGTCTTACTTTTTCAGCATCTTTTCTTATATCGTCAATGGACAGCGGTTCACTTCCGTTTTCCCCGGCCGCTAAATTTTTTCTCGTATTCTGCCATGAAATTTCTTTATGCGAGATTTCGCTCAATTTCCACGATGCCAGCCCGCCATATTGCAGTATTACATTTTTAACAATATAAACTGCTTCTGCTGACAAAGGTCTTATGTCCTCATAATACATTCCGTCTTCTGTGTACAGGGCACGAACTTCTTTTGATACAGGACCGTATTTCCAACCTTCAAATACTTCTGGGAACAACGGCTCATTCGTAATTGCAAGGCTCTCCCGCTGGGAAAGATAAAGCAGCTTGTGCAGTTTCATCTCATCAATCACTTCACCCGACTGCTGTTTGTATTCATCGTATATATACTGAGCAACGTCAATAATTCTCTCCATAACTGCACCTCCTTCGATTACAAACAGGGTTATATAAAAAATCCGCCTACCGGCGGTGCCCCACGACCGGTACTATTACATAACACTTAAACGTTAATGCGGCTACATGGGTGTATAGCATATCTCTACCTGCATTTATACTATATGGTATCCTCGCTATTTTGTCAATGACTTTTCCAATTTTTCTCCCATTTCTCGCATTTTCTGATCACTGTTCGAGGTCAACATTTTCTATGCTGCGTACTTCATATACGCACTCTTTACATTGCTCCGGCTGATAAGCTCATCACTGTAGCATCGCCGCTGCCGTCTGCGCCATCACCACGGCAATCAACATGCACAGTTCGCAAATCTGCAGAAACCACCCCGCCAGATCCCCGGTAATTCCACCAAATTTTTTCTTTGACATATAATAGTAATACCAGAAGCACAGAAGAGCCGCCGCAACCGCCCCGCTGCCGGCTATTGGGTATTTGAAGATCATGATAAGCCCGCAGGCAATCATCTCCGCCAGCAGGAAGATCCTGGCCCGCTTCTTGTCGGCACCGTTTGCGAAGGTGGCCGCCAGCCCGCTGTTTTTGGCGCAGGGGAAGGTGGTGATGGCAAATCCGCTTAAACTTCTTGAGAAGAAAAATCCCATGGATACCAACGAAATCATCCGGTAGGATAACTCACTTAAAAATCCGAAATACGCGACAAAATATACCACGCAGGCGATGACGGCAAAGGCCCCAGCGTGGGAATCCTTTAAAATCAGAAGCCGCCGCTCCTTTGACTGATAGGAGCTCAGCGCGTCCGCCGTATCCAGGAGTCCGTCCAGATGGATGCCCCCGGTGATCACCACCGGTATCAGCAGAAGCAGGACGGTATACAGGGTATGCCCCACCGGCAGCAAATCCCCGAAAAATCCCCACAGGGTAAACAACGCGCCAATCACGGCTCCCACCCAGGGAAAGAAGCACATGACATACTTCATATTTTCTTTTTCCCAGCTGGCCTTTGGCATGGGTATCTTGGAATACATGGCAAAGGCGATGATAAAGCTATTGACAATTTTCATATTCTACAGCTCCCTTTTCTTCCAGATTACAGGCTTCTGCCAAGTAACGCACTGTCCAAATTCCAGCAGTCACAATTTTTCCGTTAAACCAGCGGCACATATTCCTCAATCTCCGTCTCATCGAAGGTGGCCATTTTCTGGTAAATGTGCAGGCCCATCTCCAGCAGGGGAAACAGAGCGACGGCTCCGGTTCCCTCCCCCAGGCACATGTCGCAGGTAATTCCGGCCTTCTTGCCAAGAGCGTCCAGAACCAGAGTGCCCGCAGGCTCCCTGGACACGTGGGAGGCCAATATGTAATCCGCAGCCGCAGGGCACAGGCGCACGGCTAAAAGTGCCGCCACAGCAGAGATAAAGCCGTCCACCACCACCGGGATGCGGTTGGCCGCCCCGCCTAAGAATACGCCGGTCAGTCCCGCAATATCGAAGCCTCCCACCTTGGAGAGCACATCCAGAGGGTCGTTTCGGTCCGGTTTGTGCAGGGCGATGGCTTTCTTGATCACCGCAATCTTCCGGTTTAAGCCTTCCGTGGAAAGCCCTGCCCCCCGGCCCGTCACCCGTTCCGGTTCAATGTCCAGAAGGACTGCGGAAATGGCGCTGCTGGTAGTAGTATTTCCGATTCCCATCTCACCGGTAGCCAGAATGCCGTAGCCCCGCTCCTTTAATTCCCTGACATATTGGATTCCCGTCTCCACAGCCCTCACGGCTTCCTCCCGGGTCATGGCCGGTTCCTTGGCCATATTTTTGGTGCCGTAGGCAATCTTGCGCTTCTCCACCCGGGGCGTGTCCACCGCCATACCGATGTCGATGGGGAAAATATCCGTCCCGGTGTCCTTGCACATGATGGCGGCGCAGGATTTCACATCCAGAAAGTTCTCCGCCACGATTGCCGTGACCTCCTGGCCGCTCTGGGTGACGCCCTCCGCCACCACACCGTTGTCAGCGCACATGATAACCAGCCCTTTTTTCTTAAGGTCCACCTGTGGAGTCCGCTGGATACCCGCAATCTGCACGATGTGCTCCTCCAGCAGCCCAAGGCTTCTTAAAGGCTTAGCGATGGAATCCCAGCGGGCCCAGCTTGCCTTCATGGCCTCCCGGTCGATAGGTTTGATGCTGTCTATGGTTTCCTGTAACATTTGTATTTTCCTCTTTTCTTCTAGTATCATGGCATATCCAAAAAAGGCCCCGATACCATTTTCTCAATTTTATTTGCTATAAAGCTTCCGCTTGCTCCATAGGCTGAATAAATTTTTCTTCAAAAAGTTCCTTCGTGTATGTATGCGTCTCTCTAAAAAGATATTGTTCAAGCTTCCATATATCGAAAAGCCTTGCCTCTGTCTCTGCCTGTATTAATGTATGGCTGTAAATTTTCTCCAGATTCTCAGACGTAGGTACAGGCCCATTTTTATCGGAGTTATAGACAAGAATATACTGAACCTGCTTTCTCAGAAAATCAAGACCTGAAATGATTCCCAAATCCATCAGCATGAGAAAACTGTCATATATTTTTCGATAAACATCACTGCCATTAATCTTCCCATTTTTAAACTCCACAAAATACCATATGCCATCCTTATCAATATACAGTGCGTCATTGGATTTTGGCACACAACGCCAACCTCTTCCACGGGCATATTCCTGTGGTATTCTATCAAAATCCACCACAGCCAACTGACTTTCACACATGCTCTCATGATGTTCCTCATCCAGCGACACTTTCTTCAACGTACAGATATGCTTCTTCAAAATTTCCGGCAGCTGTTCTATACTGTCTTTTGTCATTTCATCCCCCTCAATCACCGTTATTCAGTTCATACCTTAAGGTCTCCAGCGCGTCAATCGGCGTAGACATCTTTTTGTATATCATATCCAAATTTCCGGTTACATTCTCCATCGTAACCTGGTTATTTATCATCTCAGACAGATAATAATTCGTCTTATCTCCAATTTTGTGCTTTATAGAATAGAGATGAATGGCATCCAAAAAATAGGGACTGTGGGTGGTAACCACAACCGATAAGTCAAAGGCTTTCTGCAACAGAACCACCAACTCCGCATATGCGATCTGCCATTTCGGATGTAAATGGATTTCCGGTTCATCCAAAATCAAAACATCTTTTTCTTTTAACGCGCCTCTTTCCAACAGCATTTTTAAAATCACAAAGGATTTTAATCCATTTGATAAATTTCCAAAATATACCGGCTGTGAAAATCCTTCTCTCTTTAGATAAAAATTTTCGTCCTGCTGCTGAATGATACTTCCTTCCACCACTGTTTCCATGGTTCTGTATACTTCTTCCAGCTTTTCTTTGTTCAGAACTCTCTCAAACACACCATCCATATCTTCCACATCATTTTTCTTCATCAATAATCCCACCAGATATCCATCCATGCGATTCATATCACCATACATGTACTGATACTCTGAGAGTTTATCTACAACAAAAGGATTATCGATGTACACAGCCTGATGCAAAATAGCAAAACCGTTTACCAAATCCATACACCGATTCTTGTCGAACGTCACATTGATTTTTTTATTTTTAATCTCAATTTCGATAACCGCATTCTTATTCTCATCAATCAGAGAATTTATTTGATGATGAAAAATATTATTAAAATACTCTGTCAGAACCTGTCGCATAATCGTTTCTTCCGTCAACTTTAATACGGCGTATATCTTTTCCTCAAGTTCATCTGAAATTTCATCAAACTGTTCTCTAAACTCTTCTCTCCAAAACTCCTTAGATGTAAACACGTGCTCAACGCTCTCATGGACATCACGGCATGTAATTTCTTTGTTTTCTTCTAATTTCTTTCGCAAATCCAGTCTCAGCCTTCTAGGATATTGCATTGAAAAGCCATCTTTTCCAATAATATTATTCCCATATACATTTTTTATCAGACTACGGCTAATATCTTCTACTTCCTTCAACCTCTGCCGTTGAATTTTTTCTTCCATATTTGAGAGCGCGTTAAACAGAGAAAACAATATTTTTCCCACCGTACTTTTCCCTGTATTGTTTTCTCCGGCGATAACCGTAATTCCATCTACCAAAATCTCTGCATGCGCTATTTTTGAAAAATCCCGAATTGTTAATTTCATACTTTTCCCCTTCTATAAAGTAAACAATTTTCCCGGCTCTTTTTCATATTGTAGCTTATTTCATTAAAAAAAACAATCTTTTCCCGGATTTACAGCTTCCAAATATCCCGGTTATACTCGGCAATGGTCCTGTCGGAGGAGAAGTATCCGGCTTTGGCGATATTGACAAGCATTTTCCCGGCCCATGCCATGCGGTCCTCATAGTCGGCGTAGGCCTCCTCCTTCCTGGCCGCATAGGACTTAAAATCCAGCAGGGTCATGAACCAGTCCTTGTTCAGCAGCTCCTTAAAGAGCCGCTCCAGATTCTCCCGGTTTCCAACCGCCAGCATTTCCTTGCCCACCATAAAGTCCATAGCTTCCCGGATATCCGCATCCTTCTCATAATAGTTCTTGGATACATAATCCGCATTCGCGTAATGCTCAATAACGGTATCCGAGGATTCCCCGAAAATGTAGATGTTCTCCGGCCCTACCAGCTGGGCAATCTCCACATTGGCTCCGTCCATGGTTCCCAGGGTCAGAGCGCCGTTTAGCATGAACTTCATATTTCCGGTGCCGCTGGCTTCCTTGGAGGCCAGGGAAATCTGCTCGGAAATATCGCAGGCGGGTATCAGCTTCTCAGCCTTGGTCACATTATAATTTTCCACCATCACTACTTTCAGATAGGGGCTTACCTCCGTATCCTGATTGATAATGTCCTGCAGACACAGGATCAGATGAATAATGTCCTTGGCAATCACATAGGCCGGGGCCGCCTTGGCTCCGAAAATCACGGTGATGGGCCGCTTTGGCACCTTTCCCTTCTTGATTTCCAGGTATTTGTGTATCACATAGAGCGCATTCATCTGCTGACGCTTGTACTCGTGAAGCCGTTTGATCTGGATATCGAAAATGGAATTCTCATCCACCTCCACGCCCTGGGTTTCCTTGAGATAATCCGCCAGCGCCCGTTTATTTTCCTGTTTGATATCCAGCAGTCTTCGCAGTACTTCCTCTTTATCCGCAAAATGCAAAAGCTGTTCCAGCTGGCCGGCGTCCTTATGCCAGCCGCTTCCCAGAAGCTCATCCAGATAACTGCTTAAGCCATGGTTACAGTGCATCAGCCACCGCCGGAAGGTGATACCGTTGGTCTTGTTGTTGAATTTTTCCGGATATATCTTATAAAAAGCATTCAGTTCATTCTGTTTTAAGATTTCCGTATGCAGGTGGGCCACGCCGTTGACGCTGTAGCCATAGTGAATATCCATATGGGCCATGTGTACCCGGTTGTCCTCATCAATGATTGCGGTAGCCTTGTCCGGATATTTTTTCTTCGCCAGGGTGTCCAGTTCCCGGATAATGGGCATGAGCTGGGGTACCACCTGGTTGAGATAATCCATGGGCCATCTTTCCAGAGCCTCCGCCAAAATGGTATGGTTGGTGTAGGCGCAGGTTTTAGACACAATCCCGATGGCGTCATGGATGGAAATGCCCTCCTCCATCAGAAGACGGATCAGCTCGGGAATCACCATACTGGGGTGGGTATCGTTGATCTGAATGGCTGCGTAATCGGGAAGGTCGTAGAGGCTGCATCCCTTCGCCTTACATTCCGCCAGGATAAATCTGGCAGCGTTGCTGACCATGAAATACTGCTGGTATACCCGAAGTCTACGCCCGGCGTCGTCGCTGTCGTCCGGGTACAAAAACAGCGTCAGATTTCGTCTGATATCCTCCTTGTCAAAGTCGATTCCCTCCTCCACGATACTTTCGTCCACCGACTCAATATCAAACAGGTGCAGCTTATTTGTGCGGTTCTCATAGCCGATCACATCCAGATCATACATTCTGGACTGCACCGTAAATCCGCCGAACTGCACCGGGTAGGTCACATCCGTCCTCGTCAGCCAGTTCTCCTTCTCCAGCCAGGGATTGGGAAGTTCCTTCTGCAAATGGTTTTCAAACTTCTGTAAAAAGAGGCCGAAATGGTAATTTAGTCCGATGCCGTCTCCGTCAAGGCCCAGGGTTGCCATGGAATCCAGGAAGCAGGCTGCCAGTCGTCCCAGGCCCCCGTTTCCCAGAGAGGGCTCCGGCTCCAGCTCTTCAATTTTCGCCAGGTCCTTTCCGTATTGGGCCAGCGTCTCCTTCACCTCGTCATAGATACCGAGGTTGATGAGATTGTTGGACAGCAGCTTTCCGATTAAAAATTCCGCAGAAATATAGTAGACCTTTTTCTTGCGGTCGCCGACTTGTTTCTCCCGCTCGGCCGCCATCTCCTTGACTATTTCCAAAAGTCCTTCATACAGCTGCCGGTCCGTGCAGGCCGCGATATTATTACAACAGATTCGCTCTAATTTTTCTCTGATTTCCATTCTAACCTCCTGGTAAACTTACCGCTTCTTTATTTATACTATTATGTGTATTTTCCTAAAACTTATCTACCTGGTTTTACACCGCATTTATTTTAACATAAGCCAATAGAAAAAGAAAGTATCGATTTGTCTCCCGATTGGATATTGACAAATCTTTGACAAAGTAATACCATTACCTTAGGCCGGCCCCGCCGGCGCACCCATTCAAATTTCATACATATATAGGAGGGTTATTCATGAATAACTTACGCTTGGAAGTAGAAAACGAAATTGCTGTTCTTACGATTTCAAGACCCGGCGCCCTGAACGCGTTAAACAGCGAGACATTGGACGAATTAAATGTATGCCTTACTGAAATCGAGGCAAGAGACGACGTGAAGGTTGTCATCTTAACCGGCGGTCCCGACAAGAAGGACAATCCTTACAAATCCTTTGTAGCAGGGGCAGATATCGCCGAGATGGTGAACTTCACCGCCGCAGAGGCCCGGGCTTTCGGTATGAAGGCCGCAGAGCCCTTCTTCAAGCTGATGAACATGCGCCAGGTTACCATCGCCGCTGTCAACGGCTTCGCCCTGGGCGGAGGATGTGAGATTGCCATGGCCTGCGATATCCGTATCGCTGCCGACAACGCCACCTTCGGCCAGCCGGAAACCGGCCTTGGCATTATCCCCGGATTTGGCGGTACCCAGAGACTGGCCCGTCTGGTGGGCATGGGCCGGGCCAAGGAACTGATTTTCACCTGCGATAATATCGACGCCAACGAGGCCTACAGAATCGGTCTGGTAAATAAGGTTGTCGCCAAAGAAGAGTTGATGGATGCCGCCAAGGCCATGGCGAAGAAGATCATCTCCAAGGGAAGCTACGCCGTATCCATTGCCAAAGCCGCCATCAACAACGGCTATGACATGGACATCAAGAACGCCGTTGAGATGGAAGCGAATCTGTTTGGCATTACCTGCTCCACCCACGACAAGCAGGAAGGCATGAGCGCCTTTTTGGAGAGACGGGCGGCTGAGCTGACAGATTTTTAATCGAAAGCCGGCACCTGGCAAAGGGGTTGAAAATGGCGCTAAGATCAGAATTTGCACCGTTTCCGCCTTAAAAACAAAGTGATAGGAAAAGCTGCCGTATCTATGGATTTTACAGCCATTTGATACGGCAGCTTTCTGCTTCTATACACAATTCAAAATAAAGTCGATCACTGGCTGCGGATTCTCAAGGCCATGAGGATGATGACCGCAGCCCTCCTTGCCGATAGCCAGCAATCTTCCGCCATGTTCGGTATAATACTTTTCCAATACGGCCCCGTTCTCGCGATAGGGTACGATATCATCTGCCTTTCCGTAAACCATTATCACTGGAATCTCGCGCTCCAAAAGCGCCGGCAGCTTGTCTATGGGATGCTCCCGGTAGCAGATAAGCTCCGATACGGACATACCGGTGGCCTCTCTAAATTCCTCCAGAAATCCTCCCTTCCCCAGCCCAAAATCTCCGGGGCAACTCAATTTCCAAATTCGGGAACGCGTCCCAGTATTCCATTTTGAAAAGCCACTTGTCTGTCTTATTCTCCTCACGGGGGATTACAAGAATTGCCTCCCGTCCTTCAAAGGTGATATCCAATCTCTGAAATCCATTCCATATTCCCATTTTGACACCTCGTTAAAAGCAGGGGGTAGGATGATACCTGCCCCCTGCTTCCTGTCTCTTCAAATCTGTGTACCTTGGCGTAAGACGTGCCATTCACAGAAATCCTTTCCGAACTTTGATGGCCTCTTACTGGTTCAAGAACTCATCATACTGTGACTGAACCTCGTCCAGAATCTTCTGTACGCCTGCGGCCTCAAGCTTCGTCATGAATTCATCATAGTAAGCTTCCCAATCAGCGCCCAGAGAACCCCAGATCAAAGCGTCTCTATATTCGGTTACCACAGCCGCGCACTGGGATACCTCTGTGGAAACCGGCTCAAGGTCTACCCGGAAGCCCATCATATCGGATACGATATTGTCCGGATTCTCGTTGATTTCAGCAACCAGCTCTATGTCGCCGTCCACACAGCCCTGATTCAGCCATGCATACTTGGTGTTACCAATGATCCATTTCCATGCGGAGTAGGAGTTGTCGCTCAGACCGGTGCCCTTTGAGCGGCCGGAGTGGGCCGTAAAAGACATGACAACAATGAATGCTTATCAGGAGGATTTACTATGGACTATAAGGTAGAAAACGGAACCATATTTTCCGAGGAAGGGCTGCCCTACGCCCCTCGCTGGTTCTGCGACGGCAGGATCGCGTTCCAGGTGGACAATGAATCCATCACCCAGATTGATTATTTTGGGCCAAAAACCAGCGGCAGCTATATCGCCTTTTTAAAAAAATTCTGGAAAGGGCTGACCTTCTACAGTATCTGCCAGGATTCCCGTCAGCTCATACAGCCACGGGAGTGCGAAATCCTGCCCTTTGGATTCAATTCTTTATCCGAACGCTGCCTCTACGGTATGTTTGCGGCGGGTGACTGTATCTATGTGACCTTCCAGCCTCTGACGGATATGGACATCGCCGTGGAATTTTACGACGACTTTCTCTTTTACCCGGAGACAAGGAAAGAGCGCAATATCCGCTACGGCGGCATTCCCCGGGCCTGGACGCCCCTTGCCTTTGACGGGCAGGCGCTGACGGCCAGCTACGAGGAGGAGGGGGTAAAAACCAACGTTGCCATTTCCTCCAACGCAGCTCTGTCCTTTCGCAGAACGCCGCGGAATCCCAAAAATATCCTGACCCTCACAGGCCTATCCCGGGGCCAGGATTATGTTCTGGCCATCGCCTTCTCCAACGGGAAGCCGGGAAGCTGGCCAGGATACGAGATAGTTCTCAAAAAACAGCGGGAGCGTTACCGGCTGGTTGCGGAGAAAGCCCCTGTGCTTGAGAGCCGCCACCCTTTGCTTAACCAGTTTTTCCAGCTTGCGCCCATGTATCATGAGTCCTTGAAAACCCGGGACGTGCTGGGCGCGATCCGGGCACAGAGTACCCATTACTGGGTTTGGGGCTGGGACAGCATGACCTCCAACGACTGCAGCGTCTATTGGGGAGATTCGGAATTTGTGGGACAAATGCTTGACTGTATGGAGCAATACTCGGACGCAAAGATTGGCATTGCCCATGCGTTTTTGCGGGACATGAGCGTCTGTGACGCCGCCGCTCCGCCCCCGGCCCAGGGAATGTACCTCACCCTCTTGGAATTATACGCCCAGGCCGGCGGCGACTGGAGGAAGCATTACCCCTTTGCGAAACGGATTTTCGAAACCATCACCGCCACAGAGGTGGGAGACTTAGGCCTCTGCCGGGGGACCTCCCTGTATCCGGATTTTCGAAATCTCATCAAAGAAACCGGAAACGACATCAGCGCCTTCAACAACACGGTCAGCTACTGCGCCGTCCGCTCCATGGAGCAGCTTGCCCTGCGGATGGAGGACAGCGACACCGCAACGAAGGCCCGCAAGCTGTCCGGGCGCATGCAGAAGGGCTTCGAGCGCCTTATGTACCACCCCACCTACCACTTTATCGACTCCTCCATCGACGCCGGGACATTAGCCCCCAGGGGTGTGCCCTCCAACAATGCCGTCAAGTGGGAAAATAATTTCTGTGGGGAGCTCACCTCGTCCCACGACAAGGATTACCTTGCTTTTTATGAAAAATACCTGGTATCCCCGGCAGGCCTTCGCCCGCTCCCGGAGTGGCACGAGTGCTATGACATTGACGCCAACCAGCTTCACTGCTGGTGGCCCGTGATGAGCGAATTTTATATCCGGCTGATCAACCGTTTTAACCGCCCGGATCTCATCAACCAGTACGTGGGCTGGGTGGAATACTGGAGCGAACGGCTCACCTGCCCCGAGGGGATTTCCTGCTACGACAATGTGAAAGAGGTTCCTTTCGACGCCTGGAACTGCCTGTGCGGTATCTGGCACGGCTATTCCATCCGGGGATTCTACAACGCCATCGTCCACGGCTTTGTGGGGGTTGACTTTGACCAGGAGGGCTTCCATATTTATCCCTATTCCGGGGAGGAGGTGGCCTTAAGGGGCCTTCACTTCGGGGAACGGATCTTTGACATCACCATAAAGGGCAGCGGCCCTTCGGTGGCCCATGTGAGAATCAACGGAGACGACTTCGGAGCCGCCACCACCATTCCCATGGAGGTCTTTGAACTACACAATACCGTGGAGATTATACGAACATGAAGAACAAATTTTTAACATTCAGCTTTGACGACTGCGAGATTTACGACAGAAGGCTGACGGAACTGTTCCGGCGCTACGGCATGAAGGCCACCTTCTTCCTGATTTCGGATCAGCTGGGCTTTCAGCGCGATTTTCACCGCTACGGGGAGGACACGGTGGTGGAGCGGGTCTCTCCGGGAGAACTGAAGGAAACCTACGCAGGTATGGAGGTGGCCACCCACACGGCCAGCCACCGCCTTTCCATGGAGCATTTTCATACCCAGGTGTTTGATTCCGCCAAAGCCCTCTCCGATTTATGCGGCTATGAGGTGCGGGGGCTGGCCTACCCCGGCGGGGAATATACCCCGGAGTACATTGAGGCGCTACGGGGCTCCCGGATTCAATACGCCAGGACCGTGGACGTTACCCACAGCTTTGCGGTTCCAAAGGAATGGCTGGCCTGGGGCCCCACCTGCAAATATGACGATGAGAATATCCACGTCCTGGCGGAGGAATTTTTACACTACAAGGGTACGGAGCCGGCCATTTTCCATATCTACGGCCACTCCTACGAGATGACCCGCAAGGAGCCGGGCTGTGATTTTGCCAGCTTTGAGGCGCTTTTACAGAAGTTAGGCGGACATCAGGATATTGTATATGCCACAAATTTAGAAGTGATGGAGATGATAACATGTACGGAGCAGTGATCGAACAGGGGCCGCAGAACTGGCAGGTTTTGCAGCAGGAAAATGGATTTGCCACGGTACCCCTGGCCGGGTCCGTGGTGGTAGAGGATGAGATTGCCGCCACCGAGGACCCGGTGGTGGTCATCCGGGTCACCGACGAAAATACCAACGCCCGGGTGGCGGGCCCCTTTATCGCCAGACCCAAAGATTGGAAATGGGAGGCGGAAATCAAAATTCCCGCCGGAGGCCCTTACAAGATTGAGACTTATCTGAGGTATCATGTATACTGCGAACTGCGGGGCGACAGGATCTTCCATATCGGCGTAGGGGACGTTTACCTGATTGCCGGACAGAGCAACGCCGTGGGCGTGGGAAAGGACAGCGTCAATGACCCCGTATCCCCGGACGTCCACATGTTCCGCCTAAGCGGGCACTGGGATATGGCCTCCCATCCCCTCCACGATTCCACGGACACCCTGTTTCCCCTGTCCCGGGAACGGTGCCAGACCGGACACAGCCCCTGGCTGAATTTTGGAAAAATCCTTGCCAGGCACTTAGGCTATCCCATCGGCCTCATCCCCGGCACCAAGGGCGGAATCCCCCTCACCGACTGGGACCGCAGCGAGGGCGGCCCCTTCTTCGACAACGCCCTTAAGATTCTTAAAGCCTCCGGTACCAGCAAGATCAAGGGGATTCTCTGGTACCAGGGCTGCAACGACGCCTGCGAGGAGGAGCTTCGAAACACCTATTATGACCGGTTTGCGCGTGTCTGTCAGGATTTTCGCAATACCTTCGGGGAGGAGCTTCCCCTTTTGACGGTACAGCTCAATAAGGTGGTCAGCACCAAAAACAGCGGGACGGAAAACGGCGGCTATGGCTTTTCCCTGGTTCGGGAAGCACAAAGACGGGCCATGCGCGAGCTGCCGGGCGTCTACCTGGTTCCCTCCGTGGATCTGATGGTCTGCGACGGAATTCACAACAGCGCCCCCTCCAACATGGTGATCGGCGAGCGGCTTGCAAACGTAGCACTCCATTACCTCTACGGCAGGCCCATCCTCTGCGACGCCCCGGATATTGAGAAAGCGGTGCTCTGCGGGCCTAAAACCGTGAAGCTTTACTTCAACCATGTATACGACATGATCTGGGGAGATCTGAACCAGACAGAGAAGCTGATGTTCTCCCTGACGGACGAAAAGGGCCGCATCACCCCCTGCGACTACGACTGTCCCGGCGGAAACTGCTTCCAGCTGGAATTTGACCGGGAGATTGCAGGCGGCGCCGTGTTAAGCTGTGACGGCTACACCGATCCCGGACTTATGCCCTATGATATTTTTACTTATCTGCCCATCATCCCCTTCCACGGGGTGAAGGTGACAAGACTTTAACCGTTATCCCCTTCTATGGGGTGAAGATGACAAGGCTTTAACTGTTATCCCCTTCCATGGGATGAAGACACTATTATAAGGAGGATACTACTAATGTTTGAGAAACTGATCCAAAAGTACAAGGATTTATATGAAAATCCCACCACCTGCGAACCGCTGGTACAGGTTTTTTATCCCTTCCCCCGGCTCTACTCCATCAAGGAGGCACTGACCTCCCCGGAAAAAATGCTGGCCAACCAGATGTCCGCCATCAAGGCCCGCCTGGAGGTGGGGGACGATTTTCTTCCCGCCCTTCGGGTGGACTTCGGCACGGCTCAGATTGCCCATATGTTTGGCTGCCCCATGCACATTTTCGAGGACTCGGAACCCTGCTGCGGCGCCCACATCCTTGAGGACATCGCCAAGGTGGACGAGCTGCCCGTCCCGGCCATGGACAGCGGATGGAACCCCCAGGTGGACGAGTTTCAACGGTATTTTATGGAGCACAAGCCCGAATGGCTTCCCATCCAGCACCCGGATGTGCAGGGCCCCTTTAACTCCGGCCATCTGATCCGTGGAAACGATATTATTTACGATTTCTATGACGACCCTGAAAATGTGGAGAAGCTTCTTATGAAGGTCTCTGATTTTATGGTGGACTGGATCAAATATACCACCCGGGAAACCCATCCCGAAGAGGGCTGGCTCTACGACCGGGGCGGTGTCTGGCGGGGCAACGCCCGGCTCTGCAACTGCACGCTGCAGATCGTATCACCCACCATTTACCGGGAACACATTATGCAAGCGGACGCTAATTTCTTAAAGAAAATCGGCACGGGTCGGGTACACTACTGCGGCAGCTACACAGAGGTCATCGACGACCTCTTCAAGCTCACCGACATGACCAATCTGGAGATTGATGCCCAATACCACGATGTCCTCGCCACCTGCGAGAAGGCCCCCGAACGGACCTCCGTCATGTTCTGCGACTGGTCCAACGAGCCGGGGAACCGGGAATGGTATGACAAGCTTTTAAATGGGGACATTCCTAAGAAGAAGAACATTGTGTTCCAGGCGAAGGCAGAGAATCTGGAGGACGCCAAGCGTGTGTATGACAGGCTGAAGAACCGACTTTGCGGATAGACGCCGGGGATTGCCGGAGACTGTTTTTGGCTTTATGGAAACGAAAGAGCTGATATAAGACATGTTATTCCTTATTATGGGCAGGACCGCATTTTTTCTGGGCCTGCCCATTTAGTAATGTCACGAACCGTAGCCTTATTCCCTTTCTTCATACTTTTCAATCACACACGCATGCTTCCGCTTTCCGGCAGGCGCATCCTTATCATAATTAATCCCAACTAGCAAAATATCGCCACCATATTTCCTGATCACCTCGGGATATCTTCTGTCCTTGATCTGGCGGATGGCTCCCTCTGCCGACTTGTTCCATTTTAATTCCACCACAAGGGCTGGCAACACGGAATCCTTCTTCGGCAGATACACGATATCCGCATATCCATTGCCGGACGGCAGTTCTTCAAGCTTCATATATTCATCCGCATAACTGAAATACGCCCGCTTGATGACGCTGCGAAGAGCCTGTTCGTTGTTGTAATACAGGGGGGCTTCTTCCCCATGAATCTTCTCAATCTGCCTTGCCACAGCCTCCGCTTTCCCATGAACCGTGTCGTCAATGAGCTGCTCGCTTTCCCGCACCCGGCGGATAGTCTCATCCCGCTTTACTTCCCGGACAGTCCGGGCAAATTCCAGACGAATCTCCTGGTTTGGAATCCGCGCCCTCTCGGTCTCCTCGTCATAGGCCAGATACCCCAGATGAATCAGCAGGGTCAGCACATCATCCCGATTCCGAAAGGTCACCAGATCATTGGCAAAGGCCTTTGTATCCACCTTGACCTCTCCGCCGCCAATCAGCTCCGCAACCGTCCTGGACAGCCCGTCAAAATCAAGGCTGATGTACCCCATCAGGCTTTCTGCCGCAGAGGTCTGGGTCCAATAGGAATCAAAATCATCATTACGGATGGCCTTCATGACGGAATTGGGATTATAGACAGATTCCACACCCCGAAAAGCATAGCCGTCATACCACTGCTTCATCTTGAAAAAATCTCGATGATATTCCTGGCAGAGCTTTTGCACCTCATCTTCCGTAAACCCTACATAGCTTCCAAACTGCCTGGGTTTCACCATTGTGAATTCCTCGAAATCTGATATGGCAGACTGTGAGCCATCCTTTTTAATCGGAAGGATTCCGGTCATATAGACCGCTGCGAATATTTTATCCGTCAATCCGCTGTTTTTAAACAGAGAACGTAAAAATTCCAGATATTTCCGCTGTATCTCGGGCTGCCCCTTTGTTTCCCGAATCGGTGCGTCCCACTCGTCCATGATCATGATAAATTTGTTTCCCGCCTGTTTCACCGCATTGGCCAGCGTGGGAGCGAATCCCTCTGACTCTTTCAGTCCCGGATACGCCTCCCTCAGCTCTTCCACCACATTTTCCCTGATATAAGAAACAATATCGGCAAGCTCAACCTCCCCTATCACGCCTGTCATATCCAGGTAAAGCACATCAAACTTGTTCCGGTATTTCTGGTAGTATTCATCTTTGGCTATCGCCAGATCGTCAAACAGGCTGGAGGAATCACAGGTCTTATCATAATAGGCGCACAACATTTTTGCCGCAAATGATTTTCCAAAGCGGCGTGGTCTGCTGATACATGTAAGTTTCTGTATCGTCCCAATCGTATTATTTATTTGCCGGATCAAACCGGACTTATCTACATACAAGCTTCTTCTTACTGCTTCAAACCCACTGTTTCCGGGGTTTAAATAATTTCCCATGAAATAGCCACCTCCTGCGCTGACGGATGAAAACAAACCCACCCTGTTGCTAAAATGATACCATAAGGCAGGACGGGAAACAAGTGCTTTCCTTCGCAAAAAAATCCCGCCATGTAAACCACACAGCAGGATTTTTCAAAATTTTATTTTTCCAGCCACCGATCCATAATCCCAATGGCCGTTTTCGCGCACCCGTAATCCCAGCCCTTGTCCCGGTAGTATTCCGCCAGCAGGAAAGCGTGGTCGGTATTCTTGATAAAATGAAGCTGGCAGTCCCTGCCCGCCGCCTCCATCTCATCGTGGAAGGCCACGCTGTGGCGGGGACGGACGCAGGAGTCCACTGCGCCGTGCACCAGCAGCGTGGGGCAGGTAGTTTCATTGATATACCGCACAGGAGACAAAAATGCCGTCCGCTCCTCCCGGCACAAATGCTTCAAATACACATTCTCCGTGTCACCCGGCACTGCCCGGTTCCAGTGCAGATCCGTCAGATCCGTAATTGCGTTGACAAGAATGGCTCTTGGAAACAGCGGTTTCTCCCGGAAGTCGAAGGTCGCAAGGGCCGCCGCCAGCCAGCCCCCGGCGGATTCCCCCAAAATCACGGAATCGGAAAAATCCAATCCATACGCATCGGCATGCTCCTTAAGGTACAGAACCGCGTCCAGACAGTCCCCGTACAGATCAATCAATCCGTAGTGCTCCTCCTGCCCGTTGTTTCTCAAAAGCCGATAGTCAATGCTGACAGCCACATAACCCTTCCCGGCATAATATCTGGCTAAGAACCCCAGATGATCCCCGGCCCACCGGGGCTGGTCCGGGAAAATGGTATGGGAGGCCCAGCCGCCTCCGTGAATGAAAACGAATAGGGGATACTTTTTTGTCCTATCCATATCTGACGGAAAAAAAATTCCCATTGTAACATCCTCACCGGATACTTGTTTATAGCTGACGATCTCATCGGCGGAATGGCCTTGAAAATACGATCCCAGCTCCAATTCAAATTCTTTTTGTTCATGAACAATCACCATGACGTTCTCCTCCGCTTCCCCGTATGTATAAAAGCAATTTTCTTTCCCATCAGAGAATCAAAACCACTTCTATCTCCTTCTCCGTCGAGACATCCCAGGGCACCAGATTTCCTTCCCGTTTCACACCGTTGACGTAGAGCCCTCTTCCCTCCTGCTCAACGCCATCTACACTGAAACAATTCTTAGCCAACTCCACATCATCTGCATAAAAACCGATCTCGTCCTCGCCGCTTCTTCGCACCTGAATCTTATAGACATGCCCCCGGCACTGACGTTCCACAGAAAATCCCTTCCAGTCGTCCGGTATCTGCGGGTCGATACACAGGCCCTCGTATTCCGGGCGGATACCCAGGATGAACTGGGTGGCCGCATAGTAGGTCCAGGAAGCCGTACCTGTAAGCCAGGAGTTCACACAGACCCAGGCATTGGGGTGAGGCGGGGCAATCATGGTCTGAGAATAGACGTAAGGCTCTGTACGGCAGAGGTCCGCAATGTCATTGCGGCGGATGGGCAGCATATTCTCATAGCACTTGAAAGCGTCGTTTCCACGGCCCAACATGGCGAAGGCGATGATGGGCCAGGTGTTGCTGTGAAAGAAGATACCGCCGTTTTCCCTGGCTCCCGCCGGGAAGAGGAAGTAGCTTTTCTTGGCCGGGTCAAAGCCCTCGGAGGCAGGATAATGGGTAATAAGGCCTTTGTCTGTATAAAGATATTTCAGCACATTATCCATGGCCACGTTTGCCTTTTCCTTATCGGCCAGGTGGGAAATCACACTCCAGGCCTAGCGCCCCAGCTTCCGGTAAAGCGCACGCATATCGTAGGCGGCGTACGCCAGCTGGAAAAATACAAAGGCACTCTCCGCGCCGCCCGAACCTCCCCGGTTCATGGGCGCCAGGCTGTCGTCCCAGTCGGAAGAGAGCATATCGGGAATTCCATGTCGTCCCAGATGGTTCATGGTAAAATCAAGCCCGGCCATTAAATGCTCTCCCACCGTGGCCTCGCCGCCGTCCACGTAGGGAACCTTCTCATCCAGGAACGCATAATTTCCGGTTTCCTTGATATAATTGCACACCGAGCGGATGCTCCAGAGGTGGTCGTCGCTGCGCCCTCCTCCCACCGACTCTCCGGTGGCCGGATAGTAGACGCTGCGGGCACTGCCATCCCGGTACTGGATGGACAAAAGAAGCTTGATGCGCTCTTTTGCCAGCTCCGGCTCCGCGTGCATGATACCCAGCACGTCCTGCATGCTGTCCCGAAATCCGAACCCCCGATCCACGCCCCGCTCATAGAAGCTGATAAACCGGGACCAGTCAAAGGTAGTCCGGGCCTGATAGGCGTGCCAGATATTGAGCATAGTATTCATATCCTCACAGGGGGTATTCACGATCTGTTTTGCGGCATTCCGATTCCAGTAGTCCTTGATTTCCTCCACGCTGTCCTCTATGGTAAGGGCGTCCTGAATCTGGACATCGAGGTCCTCCTTTTTATCCGTGGCCCCCAGGGTATAGCGGAACTTCCTTTCTTCCCCCGGCTCTAAAGTCAGTTGTGAGCAGAGCACGCCCACGCAGTTACTGGAATACATCCGGCTGTTTTTGCAGACGCCGTCCTCAAGCACCGCCGGATTTGACTCACTGCGGTAGTTTCCCACAAACTCCTCCAGGCTGCAGTCATAGCCGCAGACCGGCAGGTCCGTGGCGATATAATCATACTGGGGCGTTCCGGTCAACTGCTCCGCCACCGTATCCACCACGATTTTTCCGTCCATATAGTCTGCCTTGAAGGCCATGGAGGGCCAATGGCAGAGCATATCATATTTGGCGTCATTCCAACTGAATTCCACATAGGAATAGACCTTCAGCCTTTTCACCCGGTCCGACTCATTTTTCAGGGAAACCTGCCACAGCTCATACCGTTTTCCCAGGGGGACGCAGTAGGTCACCCGGCTGGCGACGCCGTCGTATGCGCCCCGGATGGTGGTGTAGCCCAGGCCGTGGCGGCACTCATACTCCTGTTCCTCCTTCATCACCGGCTGCCAGGTGGCGGACCAGTAATCCCCAGTCTCCTCATCGCGGATATAAAGGTAGCGGCCCGGACGGTCCATGGGCTGGTTGTTGAACTTGTAGCGGGTCACTCTCCGGTTGGAGGGATCCGAGTCGAAGGTCAGCCCGCCTCCGGTGGCCGAGACAATCCCGCCGAACTTTCCATTGCCAATATAATTCATCCAGGGAGCCGGAGTGCGTGGGTTCGTCACCACATACTCCTTCTTCTCATTATCAAAATATCCGTATCTCATAAATTCTCCTCCTAAGCTTTCGTAATTTCCTGGCGGATCACCCTGCCATCCTGCCAGGCAAAAGAAATCTTTTTTCCGCCGGGCAGGCAGATTCCCTCCGCTCTGCCCTCCTTCCAGCTCTTTGGCAGCGCCGGAAGCAGAACGGGATTTCCCTTCTCGTCCGTCTGCACCAGCATTTCCAGAATCCCGTTGGCCGCGCCGAAATTTCCGTCAATCTGCAAAGGCGGATGAGCACAGAAAAGATTCGGGTAACTGCCGCCGGGACGGTCCGGCGTGTCACAACCGGAAGGTACGGGCTTTAGCTGGTTGTCAAGGAGCAAACGGGCATGTTCCCCGTCCCCCAGTCTGGCCCAGAGGTTGATTTTCCAGGCAAGGCTCCAGCCGGTTCCGCCGTCTCCCCGCTGTTCCAATACCCTTTTCGCCGCTTCCTTTTTGGCCCCGTCAAACTGATTGGCCGGAAACAGACCGTAGAGGTGGGACACGTGGCGGTGATGCTCATCCCACACCTCATGCTCCCTGTCCCACTCGCACAGCAGGCCGTCCCTCTGAATCCCGGGCTTTTTCAGTCGGGAAAGAAGGGGCCCATACTCGTCCTTTACGCCCAGAAGCTTCTGGGTACCGGATACCGCCCGAAACAGTTCAAAGAGAATCTCCTGGGTCATAGCTGTGGAGCGGTCCAGAGCATATGTCTGGCCATCCTCCACATAATTATTTTCCGGTGATGTGGAGGGGGACAGCACCAGTTCACCGTCCTCCTCCGTAAGAAGCTGACGGTAAAAACGGGCCGAACCCTCCATTACCGGATAAATCCGTTTCAGCACGGCCTTATCGTCGGTGTATCGGTAATAGTCCCACAGCATCACCGAAATCCAGCCCGGGGCCATATTCCAGAAGCCCCATTGAGCGTTCTTCTTTATACGGTTGGTACCCGGATGGGTCAGCCGCCAGATATCGGTGGAATGATGGCACACCCAGCCCTCCGCTCCGTAATAGCGGCTGGCCGTCTCCCGGCCGGAGCAGGCCAGCTCCTCCGCCATTTTCAGGAGCGGCTCATAGCACTCAGATAACCCACAGGCCAACACGGGCCAGTAATTCATTTCCGTATTGATATTCAGGGTATAATTGCTGTTCCAGGGAGGCAGAAGTTTCTCGTTCCAGATTCCCTGCAAATTTCCCGGTTGAGTTCCCTCTCTGGAGGCGGAAATGACAAGATACCTGCCATAATTAAACAGCAGCGTATATAATGCCAGATCCTCCTGCCCCGCCTGATGAAGCTCCAGCCGCCTGTCCGTAGGCAGGCCGCTGTTTTTACTGCTGCCCAGGGACAGGTTCACCCGGTCGTAGAGCGCCCTGTGGGCCGCCTTGTGCTGCTCCAAAAGTTCCCGGTAGGATTGCCGTTTTGCTTCGCAAATATCGGAAAGACAATTTTCCTTATACGCCACCCGGCCCAGACTGGGATGCATATTCCATCCGGCAAATCCCGTTCTGGCCGCCACAAACAAGGTTACCTCATCCGCCTCCGTGACCATCATCTTATCATCTTGAAAACACACACTGCCTCCAACTGCCCGAAGGGAAAGGGCGGCAGCAAAGCCCATGCCCTGCTCCATGGGGTTCTCGGAATAAATCTGACAGTCCGTAGAGGGGTATCCCTTTCCATAATCGGACACACAGTTGGGGGCATGTCCCTCCAGCAAAAGCACCTCCCCCTCCCGCCTTAAAGTATGTTTTAGTTGGCTCTCCAGCCAGGCCGTTAAGGAAATTCCACCTGGCTTAGAGCAGCTAATGCGCAACACATAGGTCTGGGAAACGGGACTTACAAAGCTCTCCCGCACATACTCCCTTTCGCCGCAGCGGTAGGTCACCCGGTGCACCGCCTCATCCAGGCGAAGCTCCCGGCGATAATCGCTGACGATGCCGGCATGTACATGTTTTATTTTCAGACTTCCCAAAGGCAGATACATCTGGACCAAATAATCGCCGAATTTGCTTTCCACCAATTCCTGAGCCTCCGCAAATTTTCCGTCCCGGCAAAGCTCTTTGGCCCGCTTATAAATCTCCGGGTAACTGTCCTTTGAACCCTCGCAAGTCTCCGTGACTGTCTCCTCTGCCGCTTTACGGACTTCCGTTCCTTCCACTCCCGCTAAATTTTTTGGATAACCGCTCCACAGGGTATCCTCGTTTAATGAGACGGCAGTTTCCTCCACACCGCCATACTCACAGGCTCCGATTCTGCCGTTTCCCAGAGGCAGCGCCTCATTAAAATTTTCCGCTTCCTTCTCATACCACAGCGTATGCTCCGCCACGGTAAGTTCCTCCTTTGACTACTACTACGTGGCCGTCAGCAGCCGCATGCCGGATAGTCAGGAAAGCATGAATCTGAAAAATAACATCCGGGAATTTATCGCCCTTGACTGCGATGTGGATCTGTACCACCATTTTTCTTCCTTCAAGGATTTAGTACAGAAGAAGACGCCGGTGGCTATTCCCTTTGATACAAACGCTCAGTCCAACGATGCCCTCATTCAGAAGGCTATTGATTACATCAATGCCAATTACGACCGGGAACTGTCCCGGGAGACGGTGGCCGACGCCATTTTTCTGTCTCCCTCCCATTTCAGCTACCTGTTTAAGCAGAAAACGGGCGTCAGCTTTATGGACTATGTGACCAACGTGCGTATGCAGAAGTCCATCGAGCTTCTGAAGACAAAAATGAGAATCAACGACATCGCCGAAAAAGTAGGCTACCAGAACCGGAACTGATTTATTATCAATTTCCGTCAGTACACCAGCTATACCCCCACGGAATACCGCAGAAATATCTTATCCATGGAGGACACACCGGATGAAAAATAGGATTCGCGATCTTAAAAGAAGATTATCCAGCGACAAGCTGTTTTTTCACCATTTTATTCAGATATTCCTGGCAATGCTGCTGGTTTTCACCTTGTTTACGGTCTATACCTACCGAAATTCCAGAACCATCATTGAAACAGAATTTACCAATGCAGGCGTTCAGGATCTGGAAAGTCTGGCGGAGTATGTGGACAGCTATATCATGGATATCCGGTATCTGATTTCCACCCTGGAAATCAATGAAACCCTGCAGTTTTTCTATGCTTCTCCCTCCCCGGAGTCAGTGTGGAGCGACTATGGCAGACAAGTGCAGTCTCAGTTGACAACTCTGCGCTACAGCCGGGAGGCCATCGAGAACATTTACCTGTACTCCGAGGCCTCCAATACCATCTACTCCTCCAGTCTCCATACCTACGCCTATGCCTTTGAGGACCGGTACTGGCTGGAGCAGCTGAATCCCGATGAGACAGGCTTTTCCATTTTCCCCTATGCCATGAGAGAAAGCTTTCCCTTCGTCATCTGCGTGGCGAAAGAATTTACGGCAGGTGAAAACCGCTGCGCCATTGCTGTCATGATCGATCTGCCCAAGCTTTCCGTCTTATCCTCCATTGATGAAAACAGTCATCAGGAGGCCTTTTTGGTGTCGGATAATCAGGAAATCATTTACCGCTACCATCAGGATGACATTCCGGAACCGCTGGATACCGTAGAATACTTAAACCACTACGAGCCGGATACCACAGAGAGCGTCTCCATCACCTCCGGCGACACTAATACGTACTCCTACATGCAGCTTCATTCCGCCAGCTATCCCTGGACCTACTTGCTCGTTACGCATCTGGAGGACTACACCAGGCAACTGTCCACCCAGAACGCCCTACTGTTCGCCGCCGCCAGCGGCTTGATTGTCTTTGCCGTGCTGTTCGCCGTATTTTTTACCCTGCGCTCCCTAAAGCCCATCGAGAGTATCCGCAACTTCCTGGACCCCCCGGAGCTTCTGTCCTCCGGCTCTATTGACGACAACGAGGATATCAAGTACATCGCAAGCCGTATCACCCAGCATGTCCAGACCAACCAGGGGCTGCGCACGGAACTTCAGGAGCGTCTGAATCTGTTAAACGAAACCCAGATTCTGGCCCTGCAATCCCAGATCAATCCCCATTTTCTGTCCAACACCCTGAATCTGATGTATATTCAGGCCACAGACGCCCTGGGATACGACCACAGCCTGCCACTGATGATTTTAAATACCAGCACCCTCATCCGCTATGCCATTGAACCTGCCAAGATGGTAACCCTGGAGACGGAACTGGCCCAGACAGACATTTACTTATCCATTTTGGACCAGAGGTACGACAAAAACTTAAGCATCGTACATGATATCGCCCCGGATACGCTAAACGCCAAGGTTCCCCGGCTGTTTATCCAGCCCATCATTGAAAACGCGGTGTTTCACGGATTCTCCGACCGCCACGACACGGAGCGCAGCATCCTGACCATCCGCTGCCAGCGGCAAGCCGGAAATGATAACGGAGAGGATTTCATCACCGTCCAGGTCCGGGACAATGGCACGGGAATTTCTCCGGAGAAGCTTGATGAGTTGAAACAGTCTCTACAGCAGGAGGATTTGGCTGTCGGGAAGAGCATCGGGCTTCGCAATGTGGTGCGGCGGATGAATCTTATCTATTCCGACCGGTTCTCTCTGAGCATTGAGAGTACGCTGGATGTGGGGACCTGTTTTACGTTACGGTTTCCGTATGTGGAGTGAGGGAAAGGTTGCCGGGTAAGCGGCGAACCATCCCCGGTAACGGACCGCCTTACCGTTCACGGGGTGGGAAAATATACAACTGATAAAGCTGTTTTCACAAGAGATTTGAACTTTTTTAGCTTTTGACTGGAACGTAGCCCTGGATGGCGCATTTGTTATAAGCAGACCATGGAAAGACGCCGGCACTTGGCGAACCGACCGTTTACGGGCGGCGAGCCTAGTACCGCTGCG
>CALWLN010000175.1 GCA_944381535.1 uncultured Lachnospiraceae bacterium | reverse complement strand
ACCTGGATTTTACGTTCCGTGATGATAAAAATACAAGCATGGGAAGGACAGGTGCAAAGAACCTGCAGATGATGAAAAAGATAGGACTGGCCATTCTGGGGCTGGTAAAAGAGAGTTATAAAATAAGAATGAAACGGATCAGGTATGAACTGTCACTGGATTATGAAACCGAGATAGAAAAGATGTTGTCCATGCTGGATATGGAAAACGTGAAAAAAGTATTGGAGTCAAAGGAAAAATCTACTGTAAAATAAGGCATTTCTTCATATGATTCGAACCAGCACCAATCGGTGCTGGTTCGAATAACAGTTTATAAGTTTATCCTGAAAGACACCGACTGGGTGTTGCATTTTTTCCCCGGCTGTGGTAGTATAAGGAGGAAGTTAAAAAAGAGTCTGTGGAACAAAAAACATCCCAAACCGTTGGCGTGTACAACGGCGAATCTCTTTTTTTTTGATTTTAGATTGTTAAAAAAATAACATTCTTCAAAAAAAGGAGTTCCATGGCACCTGTCCTGGGGCAGTGCGTCGGAAGGATATTGCCGGAGGAAAAACGTCAGAAGTTTGGAACATTTCATCAAAAAGGAGAGAACCAATATGTCAAGAAAAGTAGTTTTAGCAGGAGCCTGCCGTACTGCAATCGGCAAAATGGGCGGAGCATTGAGCAATGTACCCGCAGCGGATTTAGGCGCAGTGGTAATCAAGGAAGCCTTAAACAGAGCCGGTGTGAAGCCGGAGCAGGTGGATGAGGTCCGGATGGGCTGCGTGATCCAGGCGGCACAGGGCCAGAATGTTGCAAGACAGGCCTCCATCAAGGCCGGACTTCCCGTTGAAGTACCTGCGCTCACCGTAAATGTTGTCTGCGGTTCCGGTCTTGAGTGTGTAAACGAGGCGGCTCTTCTGATCATGTCCGGACAGGCCGATATCGTGGTTGCAGGCGGTATGGAGAACATGTCCATGGCTCCCTACGCACTGACCAAGGCTCGTTTCGGTTATAGAATGAATAACGGCACTGTTGTTGATACCATGGTGAATGACGCGTTGACAGACGCTTTCAATCACTATCATATGATGATCACTGCGGAGAACGTATGTGACAAATACGGACTTACCCGTGAGGAGTTGGACGCTTTTGCCGCTAACAGCCAGCAGAAGACCGAGAAGGCTATGGCCGAGGGCAAGTTCAAGGATGAGATTGTTCCGGTGCCCGTGAAAGTAAAGAAGGAAACCGTGATGTTTGACACGGACGAAGGTCCCCGTCCCGGAACCACAGTGGAGACCCTTGCAAAATTAAAATGCTGCTCCGGTAAGGAGGGCGGCCTGGTAACCGCAGGCAACGCTTCCGGTATCAACGACGGCGCGGCGGCCATCGTGGTGATGAGCGAGGAGAAGGCGAAGGAGCTTGGCGTAACTCCCATGGCTACCTGGGTTGCAGGCGCTTTGGGCGGAGTAGCTCCGGAAATCATGGGTGTTGGACCTGTGGCTTCCACCAGAAAAGTATTTGAGCGCACCGGCCTTACCATCGACGATATGGATCTTGTAGAGGCAAACGAGGCCTTTGCGGCACAGTCCGTGGCAGTGGCCAAGGATTTGAACTTTGATATGAACAAGGTAAATGTCAACGGCGGAGCCATCGCCCTGGGCCATCCCGTGGGAGCCAGCGGTTGCCGTATCCTGGTTACTTTATTACATGAGATGCAGAAGCGGCCGGAGGTAAAGCGTGGTCTGGCGACCCTTTGTATCGGCGGCGGTATGGGCTGCAGCACCATTGTTGAGAAATAGTTACATGGCAAAAGGGGGGCAGATTACCTTTTGCCCCCTGGCATTATTTTCATTCATAAGGAGGATATATCATGAAGGTTGGTATTATTGGCGCAGGAACCATGGGTTCCGGTATTGCGCAGGCATTTGCGCAGACAGAAGGTTACGAGGTTTTCTTATGCGACATTAATGATGAATTTGCCGCAAATGGCAAAAAGAAGATTGCGAAGGGCTTCGAGAAGAGAATTGCCAAAGGCAAAATGGATCAGGAGACAGCAGACGCTGTTCTGGCAAAGATCACCACAGGTACGAAGGAAATCTGCGGCGACTGCGATCTGATCGTGGAAGCAGCCATTGAGAACATGGAGATCAAGAAGCAGACCTTTAAGGAGCTTATGGGCATTTGTAAGGCGGACGCCATGTTTGCCACAAATACCTCCTCTTTGTCCATCACCGAAATCGGCTCCGGCCTGGACCGTCCCGTAATCGGAATGCATTTCTTCAATCCCGCTCCGGTTATGAAGCTGGTTGAGGTTATCGCAGGCTTGAATACTCCCGCTGAGATGGTAGAGCAGATCAAGAAGATTGCGGAGGATATTGGCAAAACTCCCGTACAGGTGGAGGAAGCAGCCGGATTCGTGGTGAACAGGATCTTAATCCCCATGATCAACGAGGCAATCGGCATTTACGCCGACGGCGTTGCGTCCGTAGAGGGAATCGACGCGGCCATGAAGCTTGGCGCGAATCATCCCATGGGCCCCCTGGCTCTGGGCGATCTGGTTGGCCTTGACGTATGCCTGGCCATCATGGAGGTACTGCAGGCAGAGACCGGAGATCCCAAGTACAGACCCCATCCGCTGCTTCGGAAAATGGTGCGCGGCGGCAAGCTGGGTATGAAGACCGGAATCGGTTTCTACGATTACAGCAAATAAAAAACAGGATATGGTACATAGGAAGTAACTGTATAGGGGCTGGTATTCTTATTTCACAGGAAATAAATAAATGCAGCCCCTTGTGTATGTACCGTTTACAGAAAAGTCTGAACGATCAAAAATGGAGGAAATTAGAATGGATTTCGCGTTAAGCAAAAAGCATGAGATGGCAAGAACTCTTTTTAAGGATTTTGCCGAAACAGAAGTAAAGCCTCTGGCACAGGAGGTAGACGAGACAGAGAAATTCCCGGCGGAAACCGTTGCCAAGATGGCAAAAGCCGGATTTTTGGGGATTCCTGTTCCAAAGGAGTACGGCGGACAGGGCTGTGATCCTCTTACATATATTATGTGTGTAGAAGAATTATCCAAGGTTTGTGGTACCACCGGCGTCATCGTGTCTGCCCATACCTCCCTCTGCATTGACCCGATTCTGACCTACGGGACAGAGGAGCAGAAACAGAAATACGTTGTACCTCTTGCGAAAGGTGAGAAGCTGGGTGCCTTTGCGCTGACCGAGCCAGGTGCCGGTACCGACGCCCAGGGCGCGCAGACCAAGGCGGTACTGGACGGCGACGAGTGGGTATTAAACGGCTCAAAATGCTTTATTACCAACGGTAAAGTAGCTGACGTATATATTGTCATCGCCATCACCAGCGTGACAGAGGATAAGAGAGGCAGAAAGAAGAAGAACTTCTCCGCCTTTATCGTAGACAAGGGAGCGCCCGGCTTCTCCTTCGGAACCAAGGAGAAGAAGATGGGTATCCGCGGTTCCTCCACCTATGAGCTGATTTTCGAGGACTGCAGAATTCCCAAGGAGAACCTGCTGGGACCGGAAGGAAAGGGCTTCCCCATTGCCATGCACACCCTGGACGGCGGACGTATCGGTATTGCCGCTCAGGCTTTGGGTATCGCTGAGGGCGCATTGGAGCGCACCATCGAGTACACCAAGGAGAGAAAACAGTTTGGCCGGGCCATCGCCCAGCAGCAGAACACCCAGTTCAAGCTGGCTGACATGTCCGCAAGAATCGAAGCCGCTAAGCTTCTGGTTTACAAAGCCGCTATGGCAAAGGCCACCCAGAAGGTATACTCCGTGGAGGCGGCCACCGCAAAATTATTTGCGGCAGAGACCGCTATGGCAGTGACCACCGAGTGCGTACAGCTCTTCGGCGGATACGGCTATATTCGTGAGTATGATGTGGAGCGTATGATGCGTGACGCTAAGATTACCGAGATTTACGAGGGAACCTCCGAGGTTCAGCGTATGGTAATTTCCGGCGCGCTGTTGAAATGAGTTGTTTTTAAACCAATCAAAAAATAATAAGGAGTGAAACTACCGTGAAAATAATTGTATGTATCAAACAGGTGCCAGATACCAAGGGTGGCGTAAAGTTTAATCCGGACGGAACGCTGGACAGAGCCTCTATGCTGGCTATCATGAACCCGGACGACAAGGCAGGTCTGGAGGCAGCGTTGAGAATTAAGGATGAGATGGGCGCAGAGGTAACCGTAGTTACCATGGGCCTGCCCAAAGCGGAGGAAGCGCTTCGCGAGGCATTGGCCATGGGCGCCGACAAGGCGGTTCTGGTAACCGACCGGGTGCTAGGCGGCGCCGATACCTGGGCTACCTCCTCCACCGTTGCGGCAGCCATCCGCAACCTGGAGTATGATCTGATCATCACCGGACGTCAGGCTATCGACGGCGATACCGCGCAGGTTGGTCCCCAGATTGCGGAGCACTTGAATATTCCCGTTATCTCCTATGCGGAGGATATCAAGATTGAGGGCGATTCCGTAATCGTCAAGAGACAGTACGAGGACAGATACCATGAAGTAAAGGCCAAAATGCCATGTCTGATCACCGCGCTTTCCGAGTTGAATGTTCCCCGTTACATGACCCCCGGCGGAATTTTCGACGCCTATGATGAGAAGGAGATTACCGTTTGGGGCAGAAATGACTTGAAGGATCTGGACGATAAAGACATCGGACTGGCCGGTTCTCCCACCAAGATTGCCAAAGCTTCCGACAAGGTTCGCAAAGGAGCCGGCGAGAGAATCAATTTCGGTACCGCGGAATCCGTAGAGTATATTTTCGACAAACTGAAAGAAAAGCATATCATCTAATCAAAAAAGGAAAGTGGTGAAAAGAATGAATTTAGAAGCATATAAGGGCGTATATGTCTATGCGCAGCAGGTAGATAACGAATTGAGCAGCATTGCCTTTGAGATGATCGGCAAAGGAAAAGAGCTGGCAAAAGACCTTGATACAGATGTAACCGCAGTATTGCTTGGCCACAATGTAAAGGAGCTGGCAACAGAGCTGGCAGAGTACGGCGCGGACCGGGTTATCGTGGTGGACGACCCCGAGCTTGAAGTTTACCGTACCGAGCCCTACGCACAGGCACTGTCCGCTGTCATCAATGAGTACAAACCGGATGTCATGCTGGTGGGCGCAACTGCCATCGGCCGTGACCTTGGCCCCACCGTATCCGCAAGAGTGAAAACCGGTTTGACCGCCGACTGCACCTCCCTGGAAATCGGCGACTTCCCCTTAAATCCCCTTCCCGGCAAGGAGCAGAAGCACAATCAACTGCTAATGACCCGCCCGGCCTTTGGCGGAAACACCATCGCAACCATCGCCTGCCCGGATAACCGTCCCCAGATGGCTACCGTGCGTCCCGGCGTTATGCAGAAGCTGGAGCGTGAGCCAGGCAGAACAGCCGAGATCATTGATTACAATCCGGGTCTGATTCCCAACCACAAATATGTGGAGATTTTAAATGTAGTGAAGCAGGCCAAGACCACCGAGAATATCATGGACGCCAAGATTCTGGTATCCGGCGGACGCGGCGTTGGCTGTGAGGAAAACTTCCAGATGCTGCAGGATCTGGCGGATGTTCTGGGCGGAACCGTGAGCTGCTCCCGTGCCGTTGTGGAGAATGGCTGGAAGCCCCAGGATGTGCAGGTAGGACAGACTGGTAAGACCGTGCGACCCAACGTATATTTCGCGATCGGTATCTCCGGCGCTATCCAGCACGTAGCCGGTATGGAAGAGTCCGATATCATCATCGCCATCAACAAGGATGAGGACGCTCCTATCTTCGATGTGGCTGACTACGGTATCGTGGGCGATCTGACCAAGATTGTTCCGGCGCTGACTCAGAGACTGAAGAACGCGTTGGGACAGTAAAGATGTTCGGACCAGTAAAGCAGTAAGATAAAAAAGGATTCATCCTGTAAAGGATAATAGAAAGATACTATAAAGATAAGTGCGGGATGTCGGCTGAGTGGATTGGCCGGCATCCTTTTTATGTGCGTCGTATGCGGACACATATGACAGGGGCAACTTCATTTTTATACAAAAATTGGCTTTCAACGTGCTGCGGCATAGACTTGTTGGGAAAAGTAGAAATCTGTTGATTTTAGTTGGGGTTGTTGTATAATGAAAATAGAATATGGGTGTTTGAAAAGGCAATGAGAAAAATGACACAGGGAGGCGGGAGAAATGGCGCGTACAGTTGGAATCGGAATTCAGAAGTTTAACGAAATCATAGAAAAAAATTGTTTTTACGTTGATAAAACTTCTTTTATTAAGGAGTGGTGGGAAAGCGAGGACAGTGTCACGCTGATAACCCGGCCGCGGCGCTTTGGAAAAACGCTGACTATGAGTATGGTGCAGCATTTTTTCGACCTGGAATACGCAGGGAGGGGCGACCTGTTTGAGGGGCTATCCATCTGGCAGGAGGAAAAATATCAGGATTTGCAGGGAACCTATCCGGTGATCAGTCTCTCTTTTGCCAATGTAAAGGAGAAAGATTATGAAACCACCAGTTACCGGATTCGCCAGCTTTTGATGAAGATATATGAACAAAAAGCCTTTTTGTTGCAATGCGGACAACTTTCAGAGGAAGAAAAAGCCTATTTTGTGCGAATGAAATCGGATATGAGTGAGAAGGACGCGCCACTTGCGCTTTACAATCTTTCCGATTTTCTGTCCCGGTATTATGGAAAGAATGTGATAATTTTGCTGGATGAATATGACACGCCCATGCAGGAGGCTTATGTAGACGGATTTTGGGAGGAATTGGTAGCTTTTACCAGAAGTCTGTTCAATTCCACTTTCAAGACAAATCCCTGGCTGGAACGGGCCATTATGACCGGGATTACCAGGGTCAGCAAGGAATCCATATTTTCAGATCTGAATAATTTGGAAGTAGTGACTACCACCTCCGAGAAGTATGCCATTTGTTTTGGATTCACGGAGGAAGAGGTTTTTGCCGCCATGGACGAATATGGTTATGAGGAAAAAGATGAAGTAAAACGTTGGTATGACGGCTTTGTTTTTGGAACGCACAGGGATATTTACAATCCATGGTCTATTTTGAATTATCTGGGCAAGCGTAGATTTAGTACCTACTGGGCCAATACCAGTTCCAACAGCCTGGTGGGAAAGCTTATCCGGGAGGGGAACAGGGACATCAAGGTGGATTTTGAAAGACTGCTGCAAGGTGGACATCTGCGGACCCAAATCGACGAACAGATTGTATACAATCAGCTTGATGGGAACGAGGAAGCCATTTGGAGCCTGCTTCTAGCCAGCGGCTATCTGAAAGTGACGTCCTATGATGGGATGGACTATGACGGATACGATGCGGAGGGCAACTACACAGAGCCGGAGTATGAGCTGGAGCTTACGAATTTTGAAGTGAAGCTTATGTTCCGTAAGATGGTGGGAAGCTGGTTCTCGGAAGCCAGAGCGGATTATAATGATTTTATTAAAGCTCTGCTGCAGGGAAATGTGAAAGCCATGAACACCTATATGAATCGTGTGGCTTTGGCAACCTTCAGTTATTTTGATACAGGGAAGCGGGCTTCGGGAGTGGCCGAGCCAGAGCGCTTTTATCACGGCTTTGTCCTGGGGCTGATGGTGGAACTGTCGGACCGCTACATCATTTCCTCCAACCGTGAAAGCGGTTTCGGACGCTATGACGTATTGCTGGAACCGAAAAGAAGCGGTGAGGACGGTATTATTCTGGAATTCAAGGTTTATGACCCGGAGGATGAGGAAACCCTTAAGGATACCGTGGAGGCGGCTCATAAGCAGATAGAAGAGAAAAAATACGAAACCAGTCTGCTGGCAAAAGGGATTCCGGCAGAGAGAATACGAAAATACGGCTTTGCCTTCGAAGGGAAAACGGTGTTGATAGGGTAATCATGGCCCCTATATAAAAATAATAAGCAATGAATAGTTAAAAGCGGGAGGCTGCCTGCCCAATGTCATTTAGGTAAAACACTGACTTGGTGACCGTTAGCCTCCCGCTTTTGCGGAACCATATCTAATTTCTTATTCTATCCCATAAAACAATTCCGCAATGGGTGAATCCTTATCCAGCACGATGGTATTCTCCCCGTTTTTCAGCGTGGCCTTCACGGCGTCCAGCTGCCGGACGAAGCTGTAGAATTCCGCCTTGGAGGGGTCGTTGTAGGCCTGGCTTAGGATTCGCATGTACTCGGCCTCACCCTCGGCGATGGTGGTGTCGGCGGTTTTCTGGGCCTGGGCCAGAATGACGGTGGTCTGCTCGTCGGTATCGTTTTTGATTTCCTGGGCCTGCTGCTCGCCCTGGGCCTTGTAGGAGGCGGCGATATTGTTGCGCTCGGAGATCATACGGGTGTAGACGGCTTCTTTATTTTCTTCCGGCAAATCCAGCATTTTTGTCTCGATTTTCTCTACCTTGATTCCGTAGGAGGCGAGGCTGCTGCCAAGGTTCTCCGTCAGCATTTGGGCCAGTTCCCCGTCACGGCCGGAGATCACCTCCTCCTGGGTAAGGCTGCTGATGACATTTTTCAGCGAGTTGTACACATTGGAATTAATACGGGACTCTGCGTTCTGGGTAGAGCCGCTTAAATTCTGGATGAACTTCGTGGGGTCCTCGATACGCCATAACACGAAGCAGTCGGAAATCATGGACTTCTTATCGGAGGTCATCACATCGCTGGGGGCCAGGTCATACAACATCAGCTTGCTGCTGATGGGGGTGTCGGATTGAATAAAGGGAATCTTAAAGCCCAGTCCGTAGGGGTGGCTGTCCACGGTGTCCACCCGGACGATACGCCCGAACTGACGGACTACCCGGTATTCTCCGGGACGGGTGATAACAGTGGAGGCGTTGAACAGAATCAACGCGGCCACAAAGACGACAACGGCGATAATTATTTTTTTCACGGATTTACTCATTGTCGGTACCTCCTTCATTCTGTGTGGTGCTGCCGTCTGTGGAGTTCTGCGAGGCGCCGGAGGAAGTCTGACCGGAATTATCCACGGTGACGGAACTGAAATCATCTAAGGGCAGCAGGGTTTGGGTCGTACCGTCGGTGATGTAAATCTTCATGCCGGGCAGTACCTCCTCCATGGTCTCGTAGAACATCCGCTGCTTGGTGATGAGGGGGTAGTTGATATACTCGGTGTACAGGGAGTTGAAGCGGGCGGCCTGCCCCTCGGCCTCCGCAATCAGTGACTCCTTCTGAGCCTGGGCGTCCTTGATGATCTTGTCAGCATCGGCGTTGGCCTTGGGGATTCTGGTGTTGGCGTCGGCGTTTGCGTTGTTGATGGCTGTCTCCATGCCCTGTTTGGCGTCCTCCACGTTCTTAAAGGCAGCCGCCACTTCAGCGGTAGGCACCTCTGCGTCCTGAATGACGGCGTTGGTGACGGTTATCCCTAAGTCTTCTTTCTCCAGCCGCTCTTGAAGCTGCGATTTTACCAGGGACTGGATTTCGTACTTGCCGGTGGTGAGTACATCATCCACGGAGTGGGTGCCTACGGTGTCGCGGATGTAGCTTTGGGCCAGGTTTTTGACAATCTCCTCCGGGTTGTCAGAGGCGTAGAAATATTTCACCGGGTCCGTAATCTGATATTCAAAATAGAAATCTACATTTACAAAGTTGTAATCCTCGGTAATCATAAAGGATTCCCTGGCGATGGTCTCCCCGGACTCCAGATCGTAGCCCACAGCAAACTGCTTGGCCGCCTTGCTGACTTTGCGCATTTCCTGAAGATAGGGAATCTTGAACTGGATTCCCGGCTGTTCCACCACATGGGTGGCGCCGAAGGTGCGGATGACGGCGTATTCATCCTCCTGAAGTATGTACACGGTGTTGAAGCCGGTGATGATCACGAACAGCGCCAGTACGGTTAATCCGATAATCTTAAGGACGGTTGCGTAGGGACTTTTTCCCCTGGAACCCCGTTCCGAGGAGGGGCCTTCGTCCACGATATCCGGTTTCTTTCTGTAAAACAGCATAAAATTTTACCTCCCTGTGTAATAAATATGTTTATGTGATTGTATTATAACAATGATACAGTATACTGTCAACCGGAGTTGTTTTTCAAAAAATACCTGTCAAATACTTGAAATTACAGAAGCATTGTACTATTATATAAAAGCCCAGGCGCCGAGGTGATACCCTGCGACCGGAAGGGCGATAGTCTTACGTCTTATATAGAGGATGTCGGAGCAGATAATAGCAGGCTCTGTGATACCTGCGAAATGTGACCTTTTGCGCTTGGAATCATACATTTTTCTATATAGGAGATACTAAAAAATAAAAAAAGAAAGAGAGGAAAAGACTATGAAGAAAAAAGGTACCTTGTATCTGGTACAGATGGCGCTTTTAGTTGCCATTATCATTCTGATGGCTTTTACCCCGATTGGCTACATCCGTATGCCGGGCGTGGAGATCACCCTGATCGTGGTGCCGGTTGCGGTGGGAGCTGTTTTGATGGGACCGGCGGGAGGAGCCATCTTAGGAGGCGTGTTCGGAATCACCAGCTTTATCCAGTGTTTCGGCATGAGCGCTCTTGGAGTTCAGCTTCTTGCGATTAATCCGGTATTGACATTTTTGGTATGTGTACCCACGAGAATTCTGGCGGGATGGATTGCAGGGCTTGTGTTTGCCGGCCTTAAGAAGAAAAGACTTACCCATCAGGTGGAGGACGGAGAGGGGAAGGTTGTATATAAGGTATACAGAATTTATCCGAAAAATCTTCCTTATTATGCGGCTAATCTGGCATGCCCCATCTGTAATACGATTTTCTTTACGGCTACCCTCTGCCTGTTTTTCTTCCAGACGGATTACATCCAGGGCCTGGCCGGAGGAAGGAGCGTGCTGGCCTTCGTAGCATTTTTTGTGGGATTTAACGGTCTGGTGGAGGCAATCGCCTGTTTCGTGGTGGGAACGGCCATTTCCCGCATTCTGGCACAGGTACTTAGAAATACTTCCGCCAGCGCAGTATAAAAAAGGAGAGGATCAGACATGGCAGAGAAGAAAGAGTGCAGCAGCGCCTCGAGCTGCAGCAGAGAGAGTTGCGAGGGCTGTCCCAGCCACGGCGGCGGGGAGCCACAGAGTTTTTTGGAGCAGTTAAATGCTTATTCATCCGTGAAAAAAGTGATCGGTGTTGTCAGCGGCAAGGGCGGCGTGGGAAAATCCTTCGTAACCGCGGCACTGGCCAACGGCATGGCGAAGAAGGGTTATAAGGTGGGAATCCTGGATGCGGATATCACAGGCCCTTCTATTCCGAAAATGTTCGGGGTTCATGGCCCCACCCAGGGAAGCGAGCTGGGGATTCTTCCCATCAGTTCCCAGAACGGAATCAAAATCATGTCGCTGAATCTGCTGGTGGACGATGAGGAGGCACCGGTGGTATGGAGAGGGCCCATCCTGGCGGGAACAGTGAAGCAGTTCTGGAGCGATGTGTTCTGGGGCGAACTGGATTACCTGTTCGTGGATATGCCGCCGGGAACCGGGGATGTGCCTCTGACGGTCTTTCAGTCTCTGCCGGTGGACGGTATTGTCATTGTCACCTCTCCCCAGGAGCTGGTGCAGATGATTGTCAAGAAGGCCATTCACATGGCCGGAATGATGAACATCCCGGTGCTGGGACTGGTGGAAAATTACAGCTTTCTCAAATGTCCCGATTGCGGCAGGGAAATTCGGCTGTTTGGAGAGAGCCACGTGGACGAGGTGGCGGGGGAACTTGGAATCCCCGTGCTTGGAAAATTACCCCTGGACCCGGAGTATGCGGCCCTGGCCGATAAGGGAGAGTTTCATTTGATGGAAAATCCTTATTTAGAGCAGGCAGTGAACACCGTCAGCGAAATTTAATTTGCGCAGACGGGGGAATGAAGAAATATAGGAGGGCTATAGTAAACGGCAAATTATTTGTCGTTTACTATAGAAAAGAAGTGTCAGAGATGAGAAGTGGAATGGTAAGCTTCTGTCCTGACACTTCTTTATTAATTATTCTACGGGGAAGTTCGGAAAACCAGCATTTTGTGAAATTGACATAAGGCTCCGGCAGTTTTACCTGGCGGCTTCAGTGGCGTAGGTGGTGTTTACCAGTTCCTCGTAGGGCGGGGAAGCCGTCAACTCTCCGGCTTCCTTCAGAATATCCAGAAGAAGGTCGTAGCTGTCCTGGGTGAAGATGAGGTCTGTCTTCCAGGTTTCCTGTTCATGGTAGCGGGTGACGATGGCGGTGACGGTATCAAGATCCGTCTCTGTGAATTGGGGGGCGATGATTTTGGCAATTTCGTCTGGGTTATGGCTGCTCACATAGTCCATACCTTTTTGCAGGGCGTTGGTGAAGCTTTGGATCACCGCCGGATTGTCCTTGATGAAGCTGGCCTTGGCGCTGAAGGCCGTGTAGGGGACGTAGCCGGAATCCACCCCCAGAGAGGCTGCCACGCAGCCTGCGTCCTCCTGCTCCAGGGCTGTGGCGGAGGGTTCGAATTCTATGGAGAAGTCTCCCTGCCCGCCGGAAAAGGCAGCGGCGGTGGAACCGAAGTCAATGCTCTGGTCGATGGTCAAATCGGCGGAGGGATTCATGTTGTTCTTTTTCAGGATATACTCAAATACCATCTGGGGCATCCCGCCTTTGCGGCCCCCCAACACGGTTTTGCCGGTCAGATCGCTCCATTCGAAGTCTGGCATGGGTTCCCGGGCCACCAGAAAATTGCCGGCCCGCTGGGTGAGTTGGGCAAAGTTCACCACCAGGTCCTGGGCGCCCTCGTTGTAGGTGTAGACGGTGGTCTCCGGTCCCATGAAGCCGATATCTGCCTCGCCGGAGAGCAGGGCGGTCATTGTTTTGTCGGCTCCGAATCCTGTTATCAGCGTTAATTCAATGCCCTCTTCCGCAAAATATCCTTCCTCTATGGCCACATACATGGGCGCATAGAAAATCGAGTGGGCCACTTCGTTGAGGGTTACCTTGGTTTTCTCCCGGGAAGCGCCGCTAGGGGACGGGTTTTTACCGGAAGCGCCGCCGCACCCGGCGGTGAGAAGGAGAGCGGCGGTCAGCGTCAGAGCCGCCAGCATACGGGTTCGTATCTTTTTCATAATGTGAAACCTCCTGAATCAATAAAACATATCTGTTTATCTTATTCCGGGGATAGAAAATGGATACCGCCATGGGAAAAAATCCAGGAAAAACTTCGGAAGAAATTTATACCCATTTTCTCCCATAAGTGGTATAATAGCATTTATGATTATAGGGTTCGCGAAGAAAATGCCAGCCAGTAAAGTGTGAACTTGAAAACAAAGAAAAGAGGTACTAAATGAGAGACGTTATCGATTTGCACACCCATACCATCGCCAGCGGGCACGCCTACAACACCATCAACGAGATGGCGGCAGCCGCAGCGGAGCGAAATCTTGAGATTCTCGGCATTACGGAGCATGCGCCGGCTATGCCCGGAAGCTGTACCGCCATGTATTTTTTAAATTTGAAAGCCTTGCCCAGGGAAAAGCAGGGGGTTACCGTGTGGTACGGGGCGGAGGTAAATATCATAGATTATGACGGCCATGTGGACCTGCCGGACGGCACCCTGGCCCAGCTGGATCTGGTCATTGCCAGCATGCACATTCCCTGTTTCCAGGGAGGGACCATGGCGGAGAATACCAGAGCTTATCTGAATATTATGAAGCATCCTTATATCAATATCATCGGCCACCCGGACGACGGGCGATACCCCATTGACCATAGAGCCCTGGCGGAAGGGGCCAGGGAGTACGGAGTTTTGCTGGAGATCAACAATGCGTCCCTCGCGCCCAACAGTTTCCGGCCCAATGCGGCGGAGAATCTGCGGAATCTGCTTTCCTACTGCAAGGAATACAGGACCCCGGTGGTGCTGGATTCCGACGCTCATGTAGATCTGGATGTGGGAAATCACAGCCTTGCCATGGAACTTATCCGGGAAGCGGATTTTCCGGAGGAACTTGTGGCCAACGCACATCCTGAGATTTTGGAAAAATATATAAATTATTTGAAAAGATAGTTTACTTTATGACTTTAGTATGTTAAAATCTCTACAGGATAAGAAATAAATAACAAAGGAGATTGGCTGCATGAGTAAGAACATCCGAACAGAAGCAGTGGATCATTTATTTGAGGCGATTTTAAGCCTGCGGGATAAAGAGGAATGTTACACGTTTTTTGAAGATGTATGTACCGTAAACGAGCTGCTTTCCATGTCTCAGAGATTTGAAGTGGCCAGAATGCTGCGGGCTCAGAAAACGTATCTGGATATCGCGGACAAGACAGGCGCTTCCACTGCCACCATCAGCAGGGTGAACCGCTCGCTGAATTACGGCAATGACGGGTACGATATGGTATTTTCCAGAATCAAACTTAAGGACATAGAGGATTGAAAGCACGGGCGCCGGCTGCGTTTAAGACGCGCTGCCGGGGACGGGCGTAAACTGCGGCAGAGCAGGAACCTTGGCACAATCTTGGCAGTCAAATCGTTGACAGTTTTTGTTGTATGGGTTAGAATGAAATCAGGCGGAGCATTTTTGAAGAAAAATTTTTTTCGGAGAATGCTCTGCCTTTTTTATAGGAAACGTCACAAATTTTTTTTGACGTTCCGGCAGATTGTCCTTACGGACGGACCTTGTTATAGAAGCGTTATTTTTGGATAGACTATAGGAACAGACAGCGAAACACCCTCCGGGCATACCTGTATGTCCAAAAAACAGGACGGAGTCAATGAAAGGAGCCATATTATGACTGAATATTTAGAGATCACAAACATACATGCGCGGGAAATCCTGGATTCCCGCGGAAATCCAACGGTGGAAGCGGAGGTGACCGTTGACGGCTGTGTTACCGGCCGTGCCGCGGTTCCCTCCGGAGCATCCACGGGGCGCTTTGAGGCGGTGGAGCTTCGGGACGGCGAGCCCCGTTATTTTGGTCTGGGAGTGACCAAGGCGGTGGACAATGTCAACGAACGCGTTTCTAAGGCCCTTCTCGGGAAAAACGCCCTGAACCAGATCGAGATAGACCGCATCCTCATGCGCGAGGACGGCACCGACAACAAGCAGAACCTGGGGGCCAACGCGACTTTGGGAGTGTCCATGGCCGTGGCCCGGGCGGCGGCTCGGGCTTTGAATATTCCGCTGTACCGTTATCTGGGCGGAACCTTTGCGCGCCAGCTTCCGGTTCCCATGATGAACATTTTAAACGGCGGACGTCACGCGAAGAATACAGTGGACTTTCAGGAATTTATGATCATGCCGGTGGCGGCGGAATCCTTCAAAGAGGGGCTTCGCGTCTGCGCGGAGGTTTATCATAATCTGAAAAAAATTCTGGAGAAGAACGGCCTTTCCACCGGCGTGGGGGATGAGGGCGGCTTTGCCCCGGACTTGCCTGACGCGAAGGCGGTGCTGCGGCTCATTGTGGAGGCTATCAATGCCGCCGGGTATGTGCCGGGAGAGGATATCAGGATTGCTTTGGATGTGGCTTCCTCCGAGATGTACAGTGAACAGACCGGCATGTACCACTTTGAGGGCGAGAGCCAGCTTTCCGGGAAAGAAGTGCTCCGGGACACCAACGAGATGATCGACTATCTGGAGGAGCTGATTGCGGAATTCCCCATTATTTCCATAGAAGATGGTCTGGCAGAGGATGACTGGGATGGCTGGAAGGAGCTGACAAAGAGGCTGGGAGATAAGGTGCAGCTGGTGGGAGACGACCTGTTTGTCACCAATACCAAGCGCTTGGACGCTGGAATCAAACTGAAAACCGGCAATGCTATTCTCATCAAGGTGAATCAGATCGGCACAGTTTCCGAGGCCATGGAGGCCATTGAGATGGCCCATAAAAATGCCTATCGGGCTATCGTGTCCCACCGCTCCGGGGAGACGGAGGATACCTTTATCGCTGATTTGGCGGTGGCGGTAAACGCAGGCCAGATTAAGACCGGCGCTCCATGCCGCAGTGACCGCGTGGCAAAATATAACCAGCTTCTTCGGATTGAAGAGGAATTGGGCGCGGCGGCCTGCTATATGAATCCCTTTAACAAACTGTAAAAATTGCATGATACGAACGTTTTCAGAAAAAACCAGTTGAAAACCTGTGGATAGTGTGGTATAATAGCACAAGTTGTGAAGAAAAGTTATTGTGAATAGAATTACCGTAGGAGGTTTAAGAAATGGCAGTTTTGAAAACGATATTAACGATAATTTTTATTATAATTTGTATTGCATTGACAGTAATAGTACTAATGCAGGAGGGAAAACAGCAGGGCCTTGGTTCCATCGGCGGTATGGCCGATACCTACTGGGGCAGGAACAAGGGCCGTTCCATGGAAGGAGTCATGGTGAAGGCCACAACCGTAATGGTGGTATTGTTCATGGTGATTTCCGCTGTGTTGTGCATAGGAAGCTTTTAGCGTATTAAGAGGCTGTCGGTTACCGGCAGCTTTTTATTGCATTAAGGAGAATGAATGAATCAAGAAAAACTGGAACAAAGAAAACAGACCATATACGGTCTCATATGTGACGACCTGTATGTGCCCATGAAAATAAAGGAGATGGCAATCCTTTTAAACATCCCCCGGGAGAAGCGGAGTGAATTGGAAGAGGTTCTTGACGCCCTGGTGGCGGAGGGGAAAATTGAGATTTCCAAAAAAGGAAAGTACTCCAAAGCGGAAGGGAAATTTGCCGCAGGCAGGTTTATCGGCAACGCCCGGGGCTTCGGCTTTGTGGAGCAGGCGGAGGGGGAGGACATTTTCATCCCCGAGGATAAGGTGAACGGCGCCATGGACGGCGACGAGGTGCTGTGCGCGGTGGCTCCCTTAAAGACCGGAAAGCGCCGGGAGGGAAGCATCACCAAAATTACCAGGCGGGCGGTTACGATCCTGGTGGGAACCTTTCAGAAAAATAAAAGCTTCGGCTTTGTAATTCCTGACAACCAGCGGTTCGGACAGGATATTTTCGTTCCGCTGGAGCGCTCCAAGGGCGCCGTCTCCGGCCACAAGGTGGTGGTGGAGATCACCGATTACGGCAGGAAGGATAAGAAGCCCGAGGGGAAAGTGGCGGAGATCATCGGCCATATCAACGACCCGGGCACGGATATCATGTCCATTGTCAAGGGCTACGATCTGCCCATGGAATTTCCGGAGAGCGTGCTGAAACAGGCACAGCAGGTTTCCGGGCCGGTGTCGGCCCAGGACAGAGAAGGACGGCTGGACCTTCGGGAGTGGCAGACCGTCACCATCGACGGGGAGGACGCCAAGGATCTGGATGATGCCGTCACCCTTACCATGGAGGGAGAAAATTACCGTCTGGGGGTCCATATCGCAGATGTGAGCCATTACGTCCGAGAGGGAAGCGCCCTGGACGCGGAGGCGTTAAACCGGGGAACCAGCGTGTATCTGGTGGACCGGGTGATTCCCATGCTGCCCCATGTGCTCTCCAACGGAATCTGTTCCCTGAATGCGGGGGAGGACCGGCTGGCCTTAAGCTGTATCATGACCATCGACGGGAAAGGAAACGTCATCGACCATACCATTGCGGAGACCGTTCTTAAGGTGGACAGGCGCATGAGCTATACCAGCGTGAAAAAAATCCTGGCGGACAGGGACGAGACCGAGATTGCAAAATACCGGGAATTGGTGCCCATGTTTGAGCGTATGGAAGAACTGGCCGGGATTCTGCGGGAAAAACGCAGAAAGAGGGGGTCCATTGACTTTGATTTCCCGGAGACGAAGATTTTGCTGGACGAAAAAGGGAAGCCTGTGGAGATAAAGCCCTACGAGAGGAACGTGGCTACAAAAATCATTGAGGATTTTATGTTGATCGCCAACGAGACTGTGGCACAGGATTATTTCTGGCAGGAGCTGCCCTTCGTGTACCGGAGCCACGACAACCCGGACCCGGAGAAGATTCGCAAGCTTTCGGCCTTTATCAACAATTTCGGCTACTCCATCCGTATCGGCCAGGATGAGATACATCCCAAGGAACTGCAAAAGCTGCTGGTGAAGATTGAGGATTCGCCAGAGGAGGCGCTGATCAGCCGCCTGACCCTTCGTTCCATGAAGCAGGCCAAGTACACCACCGTAAGCGACGGGCATTTCGGACTGGCAACCCGCTATTACTGCCATTTTACCTCGCCCATCCGGCGGTATCCCGACCTACAGATCCATTGGATCATCAAGGAAAATTTAAAGGGGCGGCTGAATGAGGAGCGCATTGCCCATTACGAGCATATTTTGCCGAAGGTAGCGGCTTCAAGCAGCGAACGGGAACGCCGGGCGGAGGAGGCCGAGCGGGAGACTGTGAAGCTTAAGAAGGTGGAGTATATGCAGGCTCATATAGGCGAGGAATTTGACGGCGTGATTTCCGGCATTACAAACTGGGGCATTTACGTGGAGCTTCCCAATACCGTTGAGGGGATGGTCCATGTCTCCAATCTCACGGACGACTATTTTCAGTACCGGGAGGATACCTACGAGATGGTGGGTGAAGTCACGGGAATCCGCTACAAGCTGGGCCAGAAGGTGCGGATCCGGGTGGAGGATACCGACCGTATGATGCGGACCATTGATTTTGTGTTTGTGAAGGAGGATGAAGATGGGGAAGGACAGTATCAAGCTGATAGCCAACAACAAGAAGGCCTATCATGATTATTTTATTGAGGACACCTACGAGGCGGGAATCAGCCTGGTGGGCACTGAGGTGAAATCCCTGCGCATGGGAAAATGCAGCGTGAAAGAATCCTTTATCAAAATTGAAAATGGGGAGATGATTGTGTACGGCATGCACATCAGCCCCTACGAAAAAGGAAATATTTTTAACAAGGACCCTCTGCGGCCCAGAAAGCTTCTGCTGCATAAGTATGAGATCAACAAGATGGCCGGGAAAATGGCGGAGAAGGGCTACACCCTTGTGCCCTTAAAGGTTTATTTCAAGGGCAGTCTGGTGAAGGTGGAGGTGGGCCTGGCAAAGGGCAAGAAACTCTACGACAAGCGCCAGGACATCGCTAAGAAGGACGCCAAGCGGGAGATGGAGCGGGAGTTTAAGTCGAGAAATCAGGGGTAAGAGGTACTTGACAAATAAAGAAAAAAGCATATAATGAAACTACACCACATTTCAGCGTGTGTGGACCGGCAGCTTGAAGCGATCATACTGGTTTCGACAGAAACCGGAGCGTTACGGGGTTGTACTGGTTTCGACAGGGGACTGGAAGTTGGAGAAGCTATCCGCAGCTATGCGTTAAATGCAAACCTAAATATAAACGCTGAAGACAATAATTTAGCACTGGCTGCTTAATTGCAGCAGAGTCGGCCTTAGACCACTCACAGTTTAAGAATCCGGCTTCGACTATGTGAGAAACGACATATGCTAAGCTTTGCGCATATGGGCGTATCATGAAGCTACTAAAGTCTGCAGGGTGTCTGCTCCCGGCGGATGGAGGGAATGTCAAATAACAGACTATGATAGTAGAAGTACAATGGAAGGTTTTTTGGACAGGGGTTCGATTCCCCTCAGCTCCACCAAAAGTACCTTACTCGAACTATTATGGCTAAAAAAATTTGAGCCGTTCGAGTAAGTTGACATATTCGTGGAATTATTTATGGTATAAAGACCACAT
>CALWLN010000174.1 GCA_944381535.1 uncultured Lachnospiraceae bacterium | reverse complement strand
TGGATCAAATTTTAAAAATCCCATAGTAATGGGTTTATTAAGGTTACCCTTTTTTGCGTCAACTGCTCGAAAAAAATTTTTTAAACATTTTCTATTTTACCTCTTGACATTTCTTAGCTGGACTTTTTCTTTTATTTTTTATTTTTTCTCCTCAAAGGAGAAATCTATGTTGACAGTCATCCGGGTACATCAACCCTTGACTGCGCCAACCGTAAGACCGGAAATGAAATACTTCTGGAAGAAGGGATAGCTGCAGGCGATGGGTATGATAATGATAATCGCCATGGCCATTCTGGCTCCTTCCTTTGGCATTGCGTTTATGTACTGCTGCAGGGATACCCCAAGCGCCGGATTATTAGCCATCATTTCGATACTGGACTGGATTCGGTTCAGCAGTGCCTGTAGGGACAACAGACTGTCATTGTTAATATACAGGCTGGACTGGAACCAGTCGTTCCAATAACCAAAACACAGGAACAGCGCAATGGTTGCCAGCATGGGCTTGGACAGGGGCAAGGCAATCCTTGCGAAAATCTTAAGCTGTCCAGCGCCGTCAATCTGAGCGGACTCAATAATGGAATCCGGAATATTGGTCTTAAAAAAGGTCTTGCATATCACCACATTAAAGGAGGATACGCACAGGGGCAGTATCAACGCCCAGATACTATCCTCCAGATGCAGGAACTGGGTATTGATAACATAGGAGGACATCATGCCGCCATTGAAAATCATGGGAATGAAAACCACCATGGTCATAAAACCATTGAGTTTGTAGTTGCTTCTGGAGATCACATACCCCATGGTACTTGTCAAAAACAGTCCCAGCAGGGTTCCCACCACCGACACCAGCACGGAAATGCCCAGCGCCTGTAGGATGGAGTCTGCTTCCCGCAAAAGGAAGGTGTATGCGTCCGCCGAAAAAACCTCCGGCCAGAACCGGTATCCGTTCATCCGAATCGCGTCCTCGGAGGAAATGGAAATCATAAATACGAAAAATACCGGTATGATACAGACCAGCGCAAAAATCGCAAACAGGATATTAAATATCGCGTTCGTCTGAGGTTTAATACGATTCAGCCTAACCAGGGAATCTTCCATTTGTCTGTCTTTTACTCTTGCCATCTCGCACCTCCTAGATAATTGCGCTGTCGCTGTCAACCTTTTTCACCAGCGCGTTGGCCAGCAGTATGGTGATGCAGCAGGCAACCGACTGGAACAACGTTACTGCCAGCGTCATACCCATGGGCGTCGAATTCTGTATCGCGTGGTACACCCAGGTATCAATGGTGGCCGTCGTGTTGAAGATAGATCCCGAGGCTCCCTGGGAAGTCTGGTAAAACAGGCCGAAGTCCGAATAGAACACTTTGCCCACATTCAAAATGAACATCATGATGATCACGTTCTTCAGACAGGGCAGGGTAATGTTGAATACCTGCTGGCGCTTGTTGGCCCCGTCCACCACGGCCGCCTCATACAGGGTCTGGTCGATACCGGCGATACTGGAAAGATAAATCACCATGCTGTATCCGGTATTCTTCCAGAGATACATGAATATCAGAATAAATGGCCATACGCCCGGAGTCATATACCATTGCGCGGCCTGGCCGCCGCCATCCCGAATCATGCTGTTGATCATGCCGTTCTCCACGTTCAGGAAAGCGTCCACGAAATAAGCCGCCACAACCCAGGACATAAAATAGGGGAAGAACATCAGCGTCTGATAAACCTTCGCCTTCCGCTTACTGTAGAGAAGACTGATCATGATAGCCAGACTCACGGACAGGAACATCCCCAACACAATGAATACCAGATTGTAGACTATGGTATTTCTCAAAATAATAAACAAATCGTTGGATTTTACCATGAACTCAAAATTGGAAAATCCGGCCCAGTCACTGTGGAGCAGATTGTAGAAAAAGCCTTTGCCCTGAAAAAGTTTGTAGTTTTTGAATGCGCCAATCAAACCAAACATGGGCAGAAAGCAGAACAACACATACCACACGGTGGTAGGCAACGCCAGAATCGAAAGTTCTGTGTCGTTTTTGGTCCATCGACCTCTTTTTCGTCTCCGTCTCTTTTCTTCCTTCATCTTAACACCCGCATCCTTTTGTTAAATTTTATTGTATAAAAATATTAACACGTATAGTTCCGCTTGTCAATATGTTTTTGGTTATTATTTTCATTTTCATTGTATACTTGCACAAGTTATTTTTATAAACAACTGTATTTTTTGGTATCTTTTAATCTCTACTTATTTTTCATCCATTTTTTATCATTTTTATTATGTAATTTTGATTATCTTTTGTTAACGTGTTAAAGTAAAAAAGAGTTCCGCAAACGGAACTCTTTTGCCGCGCGCAACCGCCACGGCGAGATTATTTTTTTCTTAAAAACTTACCATAAAATCGAATCCCGGTAGAGGATGGGCGGCTTCACATAGGTCACCTCATAAGGGGCCTCCGGGTGATCCATGCGATAGAGTAACTGGTCGGACAAACGATTGCCCAAAAGTCTGGTCTTAACCTCGGCCGTGGTAATCAGCCCATCCACCTCCGTGTACTCCCGACTGCCGTCGTAGCCGGTCACCAGAATTCCCTGGGGAATACGCTCCCTACGCTCCGAGAAGTAACTCTGCAAAAAATGCGCCACATAATCGCTGACACAGATAAAGGCCTCCGGCAGTTTCGGAAGAGAATCCAGAAAGTCACAAATTTCCCGGTAATAAGAAAAAACGCCGATATTACCGGTGAGGCATACACCTTCATTCACAGGAAGGTTATGATCCCTCATGCAGTCACAAAATCCCCGATAACGGTCCAGATTGGTCCGGGCATAATGAATATCCCCGATAAATCCTATATCCGTAATTCCTTTCTCAATGACAGATTTTGTAATGTCATAAAGCGTATCATGCCCCTCCAAAAGTATCAGGTCTCCCCGCAAATCCCGAAAGTCCATCTGGGGAACCGTATCCAGAAAGACCTTGGGAAGCTCCAGCCGGTTCACCTTCCTGACCAGTCCGATATCGTTCACATTTAAAACAATGGCTCCGTGAATGGTTCCTCCGGTCAGAATTGCCGGCATAGAAAAAGCCTCGGAATCCACAGTGGGCATATAGGTATATATCAGATTTGCGTTGTGGCGGGCAAACTCCTGTGCCATGCGATGTATAATATTCGTCCAGAAGGTGGAGGAATCCGGCCTGGACACAATCAGCGAAACATTTCGCTCTTCTTCCGCCGGAGGATGCTCCACACTTACCCGCGGGTAGCCCATTTCTTTTGCTTTTTCCAGTATTTTTTCCTGCAGAGCCGGTGAGACACCGCTGTGGTTGTTAAATACCTTCCACACGGTGACCCGGGAGATGTTCAGGGCGTCTGCAATGTCTTGCATAGTTACTTTGCTCATATAGCACCTCCATTATTGTATCATACCTGTAACTATTTTCTAAACTATTTTTAGTATATCAGTTTTCAACAAAATATGCAAGATTTTTTAACATAAGATAACAAAAAGTTTACATATTATGTTGGAACTGTCGTCGGGACGCTTCATGAAAAAAACTGCTGTAACGGAAGGGATTCCTTCGGATACTTCAGGATATGCTCCTCCTGTATCCGGTTTCCTGTACTCCCCTTTACAGCAGTTCTCTCATGCTACTCAATCGTTTTCTTTATTTCCGGCATAATGCCTTTCTCTCAGTTCACTGGGACGCTCCGCTAATCCACCTTTGTCACCAGGGCCTGGCACGCACCCTCAATTTCATAGTCTCCGCTTCCCGCGGACAGGAAAAAGCTGTCTCCCTTTTGAAATTCCAGGGCTTCCCCTCCGCAGCGAATCACTCCTCTTCCTTCCATAAAAATGACGCTGACAAAGGAAGCTTCATCCACGGTACCCTCCACCTTCTTCATGGTCCTGCCGTCCAGATAGAGGCTGTCCACGGTAAAATACTCGCAGGAGGCCACATGGGGCCGAAAGCTTCTGTTCTCCGCAGGCGCCCGCCTTGTCACATCCAGGGCCTTCCCAATGTGCAGCTCGCGCTTCTTTCCATCCTTGCCCACCCGGCCGTAATCGTAGACCCGGTAGGTGACGTTGGAATTCTGTTGGATTTCCGCAATCACAATATCCTTCCCGATGGCGTGAATCGTGCCGGCCTCGATGAACAGCACATCGCCTTTTTTTACCATGACTTTGTTCAAGACCTCCAGCAGAGTATCCTCTTTGATTCTCCGTTCAAATTCCTGCCGGCTGATCTCCTCTTTAAAGCCGTAATACAGAAAGGCGCCTTCTTTACAGTCCATGATATACCACATCTCGGTCTTGCCATACTGGCCTTCCTCTTTCAGCGCGTACGCGTTGTCCGGGTGTACCTGGATGGACAGATTATCCCTGGCGTCAATGAATTTTATGAGAATGGGAAAATCCTCAAACCGTTCGCAGTTTCTGCCCAGTACGCCTTTCCCTTCACTCCGAATGTATTCCTTCAGTGTTTTCCCCGCAAAGGCTCCATTGACAATGCAGGAGGGCCCGTCGGGGTGACAGGACAGTTCCCAGCTCTCCGCCAGGATCTCTCCCTCATATTTCTTGTTGTACTCCTCCACCAGCCGGTGGCCGCCCCAGATATAATCCTTGAAGCTGGGACTTAATTTTAACAATGCCATGGCGTTTCTCTCCTTTACGCTTCCTCCTCGCTCCACCGCTCGTACTCCAGCATACCCAGACGGATAGCTCCCAGGATTCCCGGGTCCTCACCCAGCGCCGGCGGAACAATGTACTGGTTTATGTTCTCCTCCACCATGGGATGATGCACGTAACCGTTCAACAGTTCTTTCACCTTCTCCCGCGCCATGGGGAACAGCTGCTGTACATGCATGACGCCGCCCCAGAGAATGATTTTCTCCGGCGAATAACACAAAATATAGTCCGTCACCGCCTGGGCGATGTAGTAGGCTTCCATCTCCCAGACCTCTTTGCGGTCCACAAGGTTGTAGGCCTTGTCTCCCCAGCGTTCTTCCACGGCCGGTCCCGCCGCCAGTCCCTCTATGCAGTTCTCATGAAAGGGGCAGTGTCCCTTGTAGGTATCCTTGGGATGTCTGGTCAGCAAAACGTGACCGCCCTCCGGATGTACCATGCCGTGAAGCAGTCCGCCATTGCAGTATACTCCCACGCCCACGCCGGTTCCGATGGTTATGTAAATCGCCGAATCACACCCCTTTGCGGCTCCCCAGGTCACTTCACCCAAAACGGCTCCGTTGACGTCCGTATCAAAACCCACCGGAATGTCCAAAGCCTTTTCAAAGGTTCCCACCATATCACAGTAAGCCCAGCCCGGCTTCGGCGTGCTGGTGATGTGTCCGTAGGTGGCAGATTTCTTATTCAGATCCACCGGCCCGAAGCAGCCGATGCCCAGCGCCTGAATCTCCCATTTCTTAAAATACGCAACCATCTCTCCCAGAGTTTCCTCCGGCTGTCTTGTGGGGATGGAAATGCGGTCTAAAATTTTGATTCCCGCCACATCCTCCCCTTCTTCCCTCCGGCAATCCGCGAAAAAGGCTTCCACTCTTACATTTGCCACGGAGCAGACCATCTTAGTGCCGCCCGCTTCAATTCCGCCAATCAGCATATCCTATTACTCCTTCTAACATTATTTAAAACGCAAACTTCTCCGCGAAATAAGCCTCCAGATCCGCAATCTTCACCCGCTCCTGCTCCATGGAGTCACGGTCGCGGACCGTCACGGCCCCGTCTGTCTCTGACTCAAAATCATAGGTCACGCAGAAGGGTGTTCCAATCTCATCCTGCCGACGGTAACGCTTACCGATATTTCCCCTGTCGTCATACTCACAGTTATACTTCTTGGACAACTGGGCATAAATCTGCTCCGCGCCCTCCGCAAGCTTCTTGGACAAAGGCAGCACGCCGATCTTCACCGGAGCCAGGGCCGGGTGGAAATGAAGCACCGTCCGCATATCCGGTTTCTCCTCGGTTCCCAGATTTTCCTCGTCATAGGCGCCGCACAGGAAGGCCAGCACCACACGGTCGGCACCCAGGGAGGGCTCGATCACATAGGGGATATATCTTTCATTCTTCTGGTCGTCAAAATAAGTCAGATCCTGACCGGAAACATTCTGGTGCTGGGTCAGATCGTAGTCGGTACGGTCCGCGATGCCCCAAAGCTCACCCCATCCGAAAGGGAACAAAAACTCGATATCCGTGGTGGCCTTGCTGTAGAAGGACAACTCCTCCTTGTCATGGTCACGGACACGCATCTCTTCCTCCTTCATACCAAGGGATTTCAGCCAGTCGATACAGAACTGCTTCCAGTAAGCAAACCACTCTAAATCGGTATCCGGCTCACAGAAAAATTCCAGCTCCATCTGCTCGAATTCTCTGGTGCGGAAAGTAAAGTTGCCGGGGGTAATCTCGTTGCGGAAGGATTTTCCAATCTGTCCGATGCCGAAGGGAATCTTCTTCCTGGAGGTTCTCTGCACATTTTTAAAATTCACAAAGATACCCTGCGCCGTCTCCGGCCGCAGGTAAACGGTATTCTTGGCGTCCTCGGTGACGCCCTGGAAGGTCTTGAACATCAGATTGAACTGACGGATGTCGGTAAAATTATGCTTACCGCAGGAAGGGCAGGGAATGTTATGTTCCTCAATATATTCCTTCATCTGCTCCTGGCTCCATCCGTCCACGGAGCTCTCCAGAGTCAGTCCCTTCTCCGCCGCGTAGTCCTCGATGATCTTATCCGCCCGGAACCGCTCATGGCATTCCTTACAGTCCATCAGAGGGTCAGAAAATCCGCCCAGATGACCGGATGCCACCCAGGTCTGGGGATTCATAAGAATGGCGCAGTCCACACCCACATTGTAGGGGTTCTCCATGATGAACTTCTGCCACCATGCCTTTTTTACGTTGTTCTTCAGCTCCACGCCCAGGTTTCCGTAATCCCAGGTGTTAGCCAGACCGCCGTAAATCTCGGAGCCGGGATAGACAAAGCCTCTCGCTTTGGCCAGGGCTACGATCTTTTCCATTGTTTTTTCCATTTTTTACTACCTCATTTCCCTTCAGATTACTTGTATATAATGTAGGTGAGGGCCAGTTCTTCGCCGTCTTTGGCGTCCTCGGGCAGCGCAATGGCTACCGTGTCTTCGGCGGCCATACTGGTGTAATCAGCCGATACATAGGCCACGGTCCCGTCCACCTTCACATTCACTTTTTCATTCAGAATTACAACCTTGTATTCTTCGTCCGCAGTTACCGTATCCTTGCCGACGCTTTCACCCAGTTCTCCGTCCGTGACAGTCAGAAACTCATCCTCAAAATCATAGCCGGCAGCCATGGCCTGGAGAACCGACCCCGCAAACATCTCGATATTATTGAATTCCGCATAGTCCTCATAGCCCGCGTATCTGATGTTCAGCTTGGCAACGCCCTCCTCCACGGAAAAGCTGTCCATCTTGACGCTATTTTTTTCGTGACTTTCCGTATAATCCTCCACACGCTGGTTCACATACTCTTCCAGCTCTTCCTGGCTATAATAATCCTTGTCAAAAGTCTCAACCGAAGCACCGATGACTCTTCCCTTTTTTTGTACATAAACGGTATTCTCATCCACTTTCAGGGAGCTTCCGCACCCCATCAAAACCGTAAGCGCCAAAACCGCCATCAAAAGCAAACCAATACTCTTTTTCATATAAAACCTCCTGATTGGAAATAAAAATCCTTATATTATATTAACAGTGCCCGCTTCGCGAACCCCATTATCAGGTATTATACCTTTTCTGACTTCTGATTTCAACCGCTATTCATAAAAAATCCGCAAACCCCTGATTTTCTTCTAAAACCTGCAGGGATTTAAAGGTCTTATCCATATACCGCTTCCGGCATTCCTTCAGAATCCGTTCCAACGCCAAAAGCACCTTCTCCGACACCGTGAAGGTATACAGCTTCTCAATGGTGGAGGTGATAATGTACTGCAACGTATACAGAACAGAGGGCTCTACAGGGATTGCGCTGTGGTCCCTTTTGCAGGAGGCACAGTACATCCCGCCCCGCTTTACGTCCAGCCAGGAAAGGTTTTCCTCCTTTTTACATTCCATACAGGAAAATACATCGGGATACTCCCCGTTTATGACCATGGACTTCAATTCAAAGACGCACCGCACCAGGCGATTGGGAAGGCTCTCCTTCTCAAGGGCTCTTAAGGACTGGTACAACAGCTTTAACATATGTAATTCATCCGCATTCTCCCGGGTATAATAATCCGCGATTTCCAGAAAATAGAATCCATAGTACACATTCTCAAAATCATCCACCAGTTCCCGGAAATAGTTGGAAATACTGGCTTTCACAACGGTGTAGGAGGTCCGCCCCTCGTACACTTCAAACTCTCCGAAGGCCAAGGGATTGGCAGCAGCCACAAGCTGACTGCCCTGCTTTCTGGCCCCTCTGGCAAAAGCGGAAATCTTCCCCCGCTCTCTGGTGAGAAGTGTGATTCTTTTGTCATAATCCCCGATGGGCATTGCTGATAGCACCATGCCGGTAAGTACAATGGTCTGCCCCATGCGCTCGCTCGCTCTCCTTCATTTCTTCGGTCTCGCGTTTTTCCTGCTCCTGTCTGCTGTAAGCCAGGTAGTCGGCTATTCTTCCGGTACTCTCAAACTGTGCCCAACCGTTCCGTGTCATGGCTTTTCCCCCTTGGTCTTTTATCCTTTTACATCTGTAATAAACATCAAATTTATTTGTCGTTTACTATAGTTAGGATTTCCCAGTCCCAAAGGGGATATACCAGATAAAATTTGCCAGTGCCCGCATGCCCGGCAAAAAGATTTACCGCGCACCGCCAGCAGCACGGCTTTTGCCCGTCAGTCGTCTTCCCGATAGCCGAAATTTTTAAGCAGAAAGTCGCTGTCCCGCCAGTCTTTTTTCACCTTCACCCAGAGCTTTAAGTTTACCTTACAGTCTAAGAGCCGCTCAATCTCGAACCGGGCATTGGTGCCGATCTTCTTCAGCATGCTCCCGCCCTTTCCGATGATAATGCCCTTGTGGGACTCCCGCTCACAGATGATGGTGGCGTCAATGTCGGTGATCCCGGCCCCTTTCCGCTCCCGCATCTTATCCACGGACACCGCAATGCCGTGGGGAATCTCCTCGTCCAGAGCATGAAGGGCCTTCTCCCGAATCAACTCCGCCACGATCTGGCGCTCCGGCTGGTCCGTGACGGTGTCCTCATCGTAAAACATGGGACCGTAGGACAGATACCGGAAAATCAGGTCGATCAGAAGCGCCGTGTTCTCTCCCTTTAAAGCCGACAGAGGAACAATCTCCGCAAAATCGTAAACCTTCCGGTAGGCGTCGATACTGGCCGGTATCTCCTCCTTCTTCACGGTATCCACCTTGTTGATGACCAGGATCACCGGGGTCTGAACCTTCTTCAACTGCTGGATGATGTGCTGCTCGCCGGCTCCGATAAAGGTGGTGGGCTCCACCAGCCACAGAACCACATCTACCTCCTTTAAGGCGCGCTGGGCCACATTGACCATATATTCCCCCAGCTTGTTCTTGGCCTTGTGGATTCCCGGAGTGTCCAGAAACACGATCTGCCCCTTTTCCGGGTCCGTGTAAACGGTCTGGATCCGGTTTCTGGTGGTCTGAGGCTTTTTGGACGTGATGGCGATCTTCTGCCCGATCAACTGGTTCATCAGTGTGGATTTTCCCACATTGGGCCGTCCGATCAATGTGACGAACCCGGATTTAAAGCTTTGATTCATAGTTCCTCCCTTTACATTTTTTAATACAGGCTCTTAAGCTCTCCAAACATTTCGGCATGTTCCCTTAATTTTTCTTCGTTTCCGATGACGCAGAGGGCCTGCTCCTTTAATACCGCCTCCACCAAATCCGCCAACGCCCGGATGCTGTCCTGGCCGGCGCTTAACACCTCGTCCCGCTCCCTTTGGATATCCTCAAAGGTCACGCCGGTCAGATAAGCGTTTAAAGAACGCAGGGCTCTGGTGGATGGCGTCAGCGGCACATCCATGTCGCTGACCGTTCCGATGATATATTTTGTCATATCCCGCTCATCCACGGTAAAGCTTCTTAAATAGTCCGGAATCCCCTCGTACACCTCATTGGTCTTCCCAAGGTTGGGGTCCCGGTAGGAGGTGAAGTAGCTGTCTCCGTTCCTGGTAAAGCCGCTCATACAGCCGTAGGCGCCGCCCTTGACACGGATGTTCAGCCACAGATAGTCGTAGCTCAAAATCACCTTGAGAATCCGAAGGGCTCCCGTGTAGGCACAGCCTGCCTTCTTAAAATTGCCCGCCCGGGATACATACTGCACCTGTGAGGCGTCATAGAAGCCCTCATTTTCCATGGTACAGGTAAGCTCGTCTCTGTGCTCCACCACCGGAGTATTCCACAGAAGAGCCAAAAATCCCGGCAGGGTCCTTGCGAGACGCCCGTAGCCCTCCTGCTGGCTTCCCAGACTGATCATCAGATTCTCAGGCCGGAAGATCAACTCTGTCAGCGCCTGCAGCCGGGCGATAAGGTTGTCCTTTTCCTCATCATAGTGTTCCTCAATCCGGCTCACCAGCCGATAGAAATCAATCCCACCGGTCAGATCCGAATATTTTGCGCTTTTTGAAAAATAGGACATGGCCCGCATGGCGGAAACCGTGTGTCCACCTGAGGAAAGACTCATCTGCAGCCGGGATTTTAACTGGGCGATGATCTCGTAAATCCGTCGGGTATCCTCGTATTTTGTCTTTGCCAGAATCTCCCCCACCAGCTCCATAGCCTTAGGAATCTCCGCGTAGAGCGCCTTGACGCGCACCTCAAAGGTGGTGGTGAAATCCTCATCCCGCACATGGGCATAATTCCCCACCACGCCGGTGATTCCGCCGGTGTGAAGGTTAATCTCGTTGGCTAACTCCCCGTAACCATAATTTTCCGTATCCACAAAGCCCAGCACGGACCTTAAGATACCCAGGTAGGGGATATCCTCCTTCGCCACCGCGGAAGTGTCAAACAGAAGGTCCAGATAGGCAATGCCGTTGCTCTCCACCTCATGGAACAGAAGCTTTGTATCTTCCTCCACGCACTCTTTGATGGTAAAGGGCTCCGCCTCCCGTTTCAGATCTGCTCTGGAAAGCATGGGGATAGAGAGAAGCTCCTCTCTGGTGGATGGTTCCTCCTGGTATTCCAGAAGATGTCTTGTCTCCTCCACCAGGTTTTGAATCTCCTCCTGGTTTAAGGACTCCTTATAAGCCTTAAGCTTCTCCTCCAGTTTCTTTTCTTTCCTGGCGTTTAAGCCCCGCTCCGGCTCTACCGTCACCACAGCCATATGTTGATTTTTCAACAGATATTCCTCAATGAGGGATTCGAAATAGCCGGTGTCCACCTGTTCTTTCAGCCACTCGATCACCGGGAGCGCCATGAGATGGGTAAAGGGCTGACTGTCGTCGTAGAGCCAGCTGTCCAGGCACTGGATTCCGAACAAAAGCCCCTTGGGGAACTGACCGAAATCCGCCTCCCGGTACTTAAATTCGAAGCTGTTCAGTCCGGCTCTCAAGGATTTTTTGTTGATCCCGTTTTTCACCTGACCTTTTAGCACATCCCGGATGATCTTGAGAAACTCTTCCTTCTTATCGGGGTTGCTGTTCTTCACCACGATGGAGAAAATCGGCTGGTAGATACTGTTGTCGTAGGAGCTCATAACATCCTTG
>CALWLN010000173.1 GCA_944381535.1 uncultured Lachnospiraceae bacterium | reverse complement strand
ATCCCATCTTTGACACTTTAGTACGTTAAAAATCCCAGGACCCATTGAAAAATCAACGGTTTCTGGGATTTATGGTTTTTTATGAAAAGCGTACTAAGCCTTTAGAGATCATCTTTGTTTGGATTTTCTTAAGATCCCCTTCATCGCCTTTTCACGGATAAGTTCATAATCCGTCCTGAACCCTGCTGTTTCATGGAGCGCATCCGTCAGATCTGTACGGGTATAAGAAGGTACATAGCCGATGTCTTTGGCCTTGGTCACGCGCATGCTCCGCAGTGTTGAGATGATCTCTCCGCAGGTAAAACGGCTCCCAAGCTTCTTTTCCAGAACCCGGTAGACAAGAAGAGATATGAAACAGGTCATAAAATGGGCCTTTATCCGGTCGCTCCGGCTCAGATAGGCCGGACGGGAACGGAAATCATCCTTCATGATCCGGAAGGATTCTTCGATCTCCCATCTCCCGTGGGTGATCGCCAGGATATCATGGACATCATCGTCAAGGTTGGTCTCCACAGCGTAGAACCCATCAAATTTCTCTTCGGCGGCAACTGCTTCCTTATCAAGGGAATAGTTTATCTTGGCCTCCTTCCCCTTTTTATCCGTGGCCTTCCTTTTTATGAAACGCCTGTAATCATTGGCGTTCTTTTTTTCCAGGGTGGAGCTGCCTTCCTCAAGGGCTTTTAAAGCCCTCTGGACCTGCGCGTCGCGCTTTTGCCGTAAGTAGTCCCTGTATTTGAGGGAGTAAGTGACAATGAGCGTTTGGTTAAACTCGATGTCCCTTTCCTCATCGTATCCTTCGATATATTTCTGTTTATAGAAGGTCCTGCCATGATTCTCATCCCGGTCTTTTTCTGTATCCTCCAGATGGCCTATGTTGTAGGTCTTTTCATCCCCTTCGAGACGCCACCCGTCAGGTTCCAGGCACCATTTCCGCAGCTCTTCAGCCATCATCTTTACGGAGACAGTGGTGACGAAGGAGCGTTCCCCGAAGTTGTTGAATCTGCGGTTCGCCTCACTGGCAAGCCCCGCGTCCGTACAGACAACAAATCTAGCGAGCTCAAAATCCCGCAGGATCTTTTCTTCCAAAGGGATCAGCGTCTGCTGCTCGTTCTTATTTCCCCTGTTGACGCAGATGGCCAGCGGGATACCGGAATAATCCATGAACAGCCCCATCTGGACATGCGGGGCCGGCTGGTGCTGTTTGCTGACACAGTACTTCCTCGCGGCGATATCCTTCTCGTCTGCTTCCTGGTTGGAGATGTCATCCTCCTGTTCGGTCTCAAAATAAAAGTTTGTGCAGTCATAGTAGAGGACGCCCGTCCTGCGGGGGACTACTTGGCTGCTGAACTTATAAAGCTCGGCCTGGATGGCGTCAAACTCGGACGCGATCACGGAGAGCGCCCGTTCCACCTGATGGTATTCAAACCGCGGCGGTTCCAGGAGCTCCTTTGACAGCCTGCAGGTAGAGAGCTTTGAACCGGGGAAAAGGACCCGCCCATAGACCAGCCGGGAAAGGATCGCGTCCATGTCGTATTGGAAGGCATGCCTTTTGGAGATATGGCCGCAGATAAGGTCAAGGCAGAGCTCATGATAGACCTGCTGGAGGAACAGGTAGCCGATGTTAAAGGACTGGGTGGTGCCTTTGGGGATCAGGGCGCGGGTATCGTATGGGACAAGGACCTTGCAGCCCTTCTCTGCCTGCTCCAGCGCGTTGAGCTCGTCCAGGTGTTCCTGGATCCATTTCTCAGGGTCAGGGCACTGGCGCTCTTTTTTTATATCCTCAAGGTATCCGAGCTTCTCGTAAATTTCGCTGGTGTTTTTGCCGTTACGGTAAACGGAACGGATGATATAAAAGCATTTGCCTTTTGAAGTCTGGTTGTATTTTAAGCGCATGGTTTCCTCCCGGTATATGGATGTTGGCTTCTTAAATGATAGCCTTTTTCTGGTTTTTTGCCTGTTTGCGGCCGGTTTCTGTAACTGGCCGGCACATATTTCTTGTTGATTGTCCTATTGTGTTCCAACGCATATCTGAACCCTGTCGGTGTACACCGACAGGAGATCACACTTCTTTATCAATCTCCGCGCGGATCAGCCGTTTGATCTCCCCCTGCATGGAAGTGCCTTTCCCGTATTGCTTCTTCCTTAGCCAGTCAAGGATATCCGCGTCCGTTTTCCTGTTCAGCTTCAGCTTGACCTGCGTGGTATGCATATCATCGTACCATTGTTGTTGGTCCACCCTTCTCTGCTGTTCCCATGTCCTGTTCTTCCTCGTCATCTTTTTCCCCAGCCTTTCTCCCTGCCGCCATGTGATATAAGGTATAAACACATTATAACATATAGTACGATAGTACGCAATACATAAAAATAAATTTGACGAAAAAAAATAGGCCTGTCAAGGCTTTGCGGGATTTTGGGTGTCAAAAACCCGGACGACGAATACAAGGTAGTTCGCCATCAGATGTGAAATGAGTATTGACAACGCTCCTCTAATTTGCTAAACTACAATACAACTGAACAACGTGCGCTTATGTGTAGGAATACACCGGTGCGAGAGCACCGAGGGAATCGGATGAAATTTCCGAGCTATCCCAGTAACCGTGAAGCTGACGAACGGATAAGTAACCACTGTCTTAGGATGGGAAGGAATTCAAGTAGGAAGAAGCTAAGCCGGGAGACCTGTTTGCGCATGAGAATACTTCTGGGGATGGGTAGATGATAAGCGCGGGACAGGTGTGTCTTTGCGCTCATGATAGTTCCTTCTCGGCGGAGGGGCTATTTTTTTGCTGTGGCAAGTTCTCTGACTTCCTTAAAGCAGGAAAAAGTCCCCCGGCAGGAGACATATCAAAACTACGTGCTCCTTCTTGTTCAGGAAAATAAAAAAGAAAAGGAGTTCAACAACATGAAACACAACAAAAAAAACAGTAAACTTCTGACAGCCCTTTTGGTTGCCGCAATGTTACTTACCCTGCTGGCAGGCTGCGGAAATGACGCGGGCAGCACGCCGGATACGGACGAACCGCAAACAGGCACCGAAGGAACCGATACGCCCTCCGACACCACGGGAGAAGACGAAAACACAGAAAATGACGGAGCCGGCGCGCCTATCACTGTCACCGACATGACCGGGAGGGAGATTACCTTAGAGGAACCTGCAACTAAAATCGTAGCGCTTACGCCCTCCGACTGTGAGATCCTCTATGCTCTGGGCGCGGGGGATACGCTGGTGGGCCGCGGGGAATACTGTGATTATCCGGCGGAAGTGGCGGATGTTCCCTCCGTTCAGTCCGGCGCCGACACCAATATCGAACAGATTATCGCCTTAGAGCCCCAGGTGCTTTTGATGAGCACTATGGCTCAGACAGAGGAACAGATCGCGCAACTGGAAAACGCCGGTGTTAAAGTGGTAGTCAGCGATGCCAAAAATATCGAAGGCGTTTATACGGCCATCGAAATGATCGGAACCCTGATGGACAAAAATGAGGAGGCTCAAACCCTCATCGACAGCATGAAGGCTACCTTTGCGGAGGTGTCTGAGAAGGCCGCCGGTGACGGAACCGAAAGCATCTACTTTGAAGTGTCTCCTCTGGAGTACGGCCTGTGGGCCGCAGGCGCCAACACCTTTATGGACGAGGTGGCAACAATGCTTGGCCTTACCAACTGCTTTGCGGATGTGGACGGATGGGGAGAAATCTCCGAGGAACAGGTCCTGGAGCGAAATCCGGATTACATCGTGACCATCACCATGAGTTATGACCAGGAACAGAGCCCGGAGGATGAGATCCTGTCCCGTGCCGGCTGGGAAAATGTCACGGCTGTGAAAAACCACGCCATTCTCAATCTGCCCAACAACGAGTTGTCCCGGCCAGGTCCCAGACTTGCCGAGGGAGCGCAGAAGCTCTACGATTTTGTGTACGGGGAGTAAGAAATGAAAATTCGCGCCGAAAAATTTCGCCTGTGGGAATATCTGGTATTTTTTATCATCACCGCAGTGGTGTTCTGTCTCTGTGTCTGTATCGGCAGTGTCAACATCCCGCTTTCAGACATAGGAACAGTCCTTAAAAATGCAATTCTCGGCCGTCCGCAGACGGATGCATTGGCCTCCTCCATCCTGCTGCCGGTCCGCATTCCCAGAGTTCTGTGCGTGGCGTTGACGGGAGCAGCACTCTCCGTGGCCGGCACAGCCATGCAGGGACTTCTGAAGAATCCACTGGCGGACGGCTCTACCCTGGGGGTATCCTCCGGAGCAGCCTTAGGAGCGGTGCTTGCCATTGCCTTCGGCATTGTTTTTCCGGGAATCCCCTTTGCGGCCACCACGGTACTGGCTATCTTGTTTGCGTTTTTATCCCTGTTGATAATTCTGGGGCTGGCCTACAAGCTGGATTACTCTCTTTCCACCAATACCATCATACTGATTGGCGTGATATACTCCATGTTTGTGTCCAGCGCAATGAATATTGTGATCACCTTCGCCTCGGATAAAATCCAGAGCATTACCTTCTGGACCATGGGAAGCCTTCAGGGCTCCGGGTATACGGACGCTGCGCTGTTGGGCGTCACGCTGGTTTTATGCGGTGGAGTGATCCTGTTTCATGCCCGGGAGCTTAACGCCTTTTCCATCGGAGAGGACAATGCCAGACATATCGGCGTCAATGTCCGCCGCGCCAAGCTGTTGATCCTGATCACCGTTTCCATTTTGATCGGCGTGTGTGTGTCCATCGGCGGAACCATCGGCTTCGTGGGACTGGTAACCCCCCATATGGCGCGGATGATCGTGGGACCCAACCATAAACGACTGCTGCCAGCTGCCATGTTCGGCGGCGCGGTATTTCTCATGCTGGCAGACCTGATCGCCCGGACCCTGTTAAATCCCCGGGAGCTGTCCATCGGCGTGGTGACAAGCCTTGTGGGGGCGGTGGTCTTTGTGTTTATATTCTATCAGTCCAGAAAGAGGTGAGGGCTGTGCTTGAAGTAAAGAATTTATCTGTCAGATACGGGGATTTAACCATTCTGAAAAATGTAAGCTTTTCGGTACGTGAGGGGCAATGGCTGATGATCATCGGTCCCAACGGGGCCGGAAAGTCAACAGCCTTAAATGCCATCACCCAGGGCGTAAGCTATACCGGTGAAATCCTTCTGAAAGGCTGTTCCATGGAACAGTTAAAGCCCACGGAGCGTGCCAGAATGGTGGGTGTGCTGGCCCAGAATCACTATGTGGGATATTCCTTCACCGTGGAAGAGGTGGTACGGCTTGGACGTTATGCCTATAGCCCCGGTTTCCTGTCCGGCCGTCAAAAGGAAAAGGAGGACAAAACGGCTGTGGAGCATGCTCTTGCCCTTACGGGCATGGCGCCCCTTCGGACCAAATCCGTTCTGACCCTGTCCGGGGGAGAGCTACAGCGGGTCTTTCTAGCCCAGGTCTTTGCCCAGGAGCCTCAGCTTTTACTGCTAGATGAGCCCACCAACCATCTGGATCTGATTTACCAGAAGCAGGTGTTTGGCCTAATCACGGACTGGCTGAAAAATCCGGGACGGGCGGTGGTGTCCGTGGTTCATGACCTTTCCCTGGCGAAAGCCTTCGGTACCCATGCGGTTTTGCTGGACCAGGGAACCTGTGTAGCCAAAGGAGAGGCGAAGGAGGTCTTAAGCGCTGCCAATTTAAATGAGGTCTACCGCATGGACGTGTCTGCCTGGATGCGGCAAATGCTGTCCCAGTGGGAAGAATAGGAGAGAAAACCATGATGATTTTGCTGACCGGAGGCTCCGCCTGCGGGAAAAGTTCTTATGGGGAGCGGCTGTGCGCCTCGCAGCCCGGCCCCCGCTACTATATTGCGTCCATGAAGCCCTACGGGATAGACGGAGCGGAAAAGGTTGCCCGCCACCGGAGGCTCCGGCAGGGAAAAGGTTTTGAGACTATCGAGCGTTACACAGATCTGGCTTCTCTGATTCTGCCGGAGAAAGGCTGCGCATTGCTGGAATGTATCTGTAACCTCACCGCCAACGAGATGTTTGACGAGGAAGGCAACATAGACGACCCTTACGACCGGGTCCTGTCCGGCGTTCAGGCCCTGCGTAAGCAGTGCGACACCCTTGTGGTCATCACCAACGAGGTGGGGGCGGAAGACGGCTCCGCTTATGATGAAGGTACCAGAGAATATATGCGGATTTTAGGTGCTATCAACCTTGCGCTGGCCAGGGAGGCCGATACGGTACTGGAGCTGGTATGCGGAATTCCGATTGTGCGGAAAGGCGATTTGCCGAAGCTGTAAGGTTAACTGATTGAAAAGTCCCCGAACGGCAGGGGATTTTACCATGATAGGAGGAAGCGATATGATTTTGATCGTCGGCGGCGAGGCTTCGGGAAAACGGACCTACGCCGAAGGACTCGGTTATTCCAGGAAACAGATGGCGGACGCCGTCTTAAACGACTGCCCGGTGCTGTTTCATCTAGAGCGGCTGGTGGCGGAGAACTGGGAGCATGCGGAGGAGCTTCTGGAGCCTCTCTTAAAGAAAGAAGTGGTCATCTGCAACGAAGTGGGCAGCGGTGTCATCCCCGCAAACCGTCCCGACAGAAAGGCCAGAGAGGCCACAGGCCGTCTCTGCATTCTGCTGGCCAGGGAGGCGGATTCGGTTGTCCGCATGGTGTGCGGGATTCCGATGGTACTGAAGTAGTTATACCTCGCTTATGTTTTGTAATCGTATCTTCACATGAAGAGCCGTCCCATGCGGTGTTGTATACCGCATGGGACGGCTTTTTGACTCTTGCCAACCTGTTCTCAATATGTTACTCTAAAATTGTAGAGAACGCTATCTGAAAGGGGATACGGAAACCGGATTCTCAGCGGGAGAATGGCTTTCGGAAGGAGTGTGTTACATTCATGGAGCGGAAGAAAAAGCTTCCAATTGGAATTGAAAATTTTGAAAAAATAAGGACAGAGGGCTTTTACTATATTGACAAAACCGGATTGATAAAGGATTTGCTGCAGAACTGGGGGGAAGTAAATCTTTTTACCCGCCCAAGAAGATTCGGAAAATCATTGAATATGAGTATGCTGAAAAGCTTTTTTGAAATCGGTTGTGACAACGCCCTGTTTGATGGGTTGGAGATTTCCAAAGAGAAGGTTTTATGCCAGGAATATATGGGGAAGTTTCCGGTAATATATATCAGTTTGAAAGGGGTAAATGGCAACAGCTTTGAAGCTGCCATGGGTATGGCAATCCAACTTATAAATGAAGAAGCCAGACGCATGCAGTTCCTTTTGGACAGTGCTGCTCTTACCCAATATGACAAAGAAGCGTTTATTTCATTGTTGAAGAATGATATGGACGAAGCGACATTAGCCAGCAGCTTAAGAATCTTGTCGGAATTACTCAGAATACATTATGGGAAAGAAGTGATCATTCTCATTGACGAGTATGATGTCCCTCTTGATAAAGCCATGCAAGCCGGCTATTATGATGAAATGGTGAATTTGATTCGAAATCTGTTCGGACAGGCATTAAAGAGCAATGACAGTCTTCAGTTCGCAGTGCTGACCGGATGTCTGCGTGTGTCAAAGGAGAGTATTTTTACAGGCTTGAATAATCCCAAAATATTGTCCATTACAGATGTGGAATTTGACGAATACTTTGGCTTTACGGATGAAGAAGTGCGAGAATTGTTGGATTACTATCATCTGACCGGATACTACGAGGTTGTAAAAGAGTGGTATGATGGATACCGTTTTGGAAATGTAAATGTATATTGTCCCTGGGATGTGATCTGTTATTGTAATAAGCTTCGTGTTGATCCGAAGGCTCAGCCGGAAGCATATTGGTCCAATACCAGCGGAAACGATATTATCAGACACTTTATCGAGATGGCAAAAGGTACAACAAGACGGGAAATTGAGCAGCTTATGGCTGGAAATATCGTTGAGAAGACGATCCGGCAGGAATTAACCTATAAAGAACTATACGATTCCATAGATAATCTGTGGAGCGTATTGTTCACCACAGGATATCTGACTACACGGGAAAAACCGGAGGGGAGGACGTTTGCGCTTGTAATTCCGAATACCGAAATCCGAAATATCTTTGAAACACAGATACTGGAATGGTTTCAACATACAGCCCGCCAGGATGGCACGACATTGAATGCGTTTTGTGAAGCCTTTCGTGAAGGCAATGGTTCGAGAGTAGAGGAACTGTTCCATGTATATTTGAAGAAGACCATCAGTATCAGAGATACTGCTGTGAGAATGGATAGGAAAGAATCATTTTACCACGGAATCCTTCTTGGCCTGCTTAGCTACAAAGAGGAATGGATCCTATCCTCCAATAAGGAAACCGGAGACGGCTACAGTGATATCCTGGTGGAAATTGATGAGGAAGAAATCGGTATCGTCATAGAAGTAAAATATGCGGAGGATTCCAATCTGGAGGCAGGCTGCCGGGAGGCGCTGGAACAGATAGAAAAGAAGCGCTATGAGGAGCAGCTTCTAAATGCCGGAATGCGCAAAATTCTGAAGTATGGCATTGCCTGTTACAAGAAACAGTGCAGGGTCGTGCTGGGAGTCTGATCGGAAGCCTTAAGAAAGGAATCGAGAGTTTTTTGGAGGGAAACCGTTCATGATGGATTTCAAAGACATTGAATTTGAACTTTACGGAAACCTGATTCAGATGAAAAATATCCTGTCCTACTACAAGCGGGAAGATGATGTGATTCAGGAACTGGTAAACTGTGCGGAACTGATAAAAACAAAGAAATATCATGTGGCGGTGGTGGGGGAATTCCGCAGAGGCAAATCCAGCCTCATCAATGCCATGCTGGGACTGAAGGTCCTGCCTGCGGATGTGACACCCACCACAGCGACCATCAACCGGATCACTTTCGGAACGGAGCCCCAGGTTACCATCTGCTATAAGGATGGCAGCACGGAAATGGTTCCCATCGAGGAATTGCAGAATTATGTGACAAAACGGAACGAGGAAATGGAGCAGAGAGCCTTGCGTATCCGCGAGGCCGTAGTGTCTTATCCCACGGTAATCTGTCAGAACCATATCGATATCATCGATACTCCCGGCCTCAACGACGACGAGAGCATGACGGGAATCACCCTGACACTTTTGCGGGAAATCGATGCGGTGATCGTGGCTGTCTCCGCCCTGTCCCCTTTCAGTGAGGTAGAAAAGGGATTTGTGACGGAGTTGATCGCCAGGGAGACCATTTCGGATATTATTTTTGTGGTGACTTTTATTGACCAGGTGGATGAGGAAGACCTGCCAAGGCTCCTTGCAAATATCCAAAAAAGAATTCAGCAGATGACGCTGGCGGAAGTAGAAAAACGTTATGGTGACAAGGAGGAAATCCAAAGGAAGGCAAAACGCGTCTTACAGGACCGGTTTAAGCTCTTTGCGGTGTCTTCCTACCAGGCGCTGCAATCCTTTGTAACCGGAAACCGCAAGCTGTTAAACAGCAGCCGTTTCCCCTTTTTTAAGGAGGAGCTCTACAAGCTGCTGACCGCAGGACAGAGCGTTCATGTGATAGAGCGGGTGACGGCAGTGATTCACAGGGCGGCGGAGGGCTTTGACCGGATTTACCGGGAGAAGTTCGATGTAATCGAAGACAAGATTTCCGGATTACAAAATGCTCTGGCCCTGACAAAACGTTATTATGAGGAACAACAGCCACGCCTTAAGGAGCAGACCCGTAATCTGGAGGACAGACTGGAAGGATTATTGGGAGAGGTCCGGGAGGATAACTGGAAGCTGAAGACGCATTTTTGTAAATCCCTGTATACGGTCCGCCATAATGACCCCAATCTGATTCTAAAGGCCATTCGGCAGGCGGAAAATCAAAGTATAAGGCAGGGCTGTGCCAGGACTTCCCAGCTGGACGCTGCGGTGGAGCAGCTGGCCAAGGAGGCTCTTGGCGCCCTCCATGACCGACGGCTGGAGTTTTACGAGATGGTTCAGCCACTGGTGACAGGCGAACTCACATTGACGGAACCGGAGCAGTGGCGGGAACAGACAAGAGCGGAAATTGGCCGGATTGAGAGAGCGCCCTTCCGTTTTACGGACGAACTGCTTCCAAAGGTGCCGCGGCTGGAGCACTGTAATGTCATTGCTTATATCGAACCCGTGCTTTTCCGGTCCGTAGAGGCAGTGCGGGAACCCTGCCGGGACTTTGTTCAAAATGTCTTCCGGGTACTGGAACAAAGGATCACGGTGGATGATGCGTTCCGGGAAGCCATACATACCTCACTGACAGAGCAGCTTGAGAACGCCAGGAGAGAGCTTTTGGTATGCCAGGGAAATTACGAGCTGCACCGGAGCATGGTGCGGGGATTGATGGACAGCACGGAAAATTTGCGTATTCAATGCGCGAATGCGAAGAATGAGGGGTGAGAGAGATGAAACAATGTACAAGCTGTGGCATTACGCTGGCAGAAGACGCACGGTTCTGTCCCCAATGCGGCATGCCGGTACAGGCGATAGAAGCATGCGCGCCTCAGTATAAGACTTGTACGAAATGCGGTGTCCGGTTGGAGGGGAACGTATTATTCTGCAATGCCTGCGGGACAAAGCAGTATGTTTGGGGGCCGGTGCCATATCCCAGGCCGGGACTTTTACTGATGGAATTTCATACCTGCCAGTATATCCGCTTACTGGTGATGAAGCAGCCGGGTACCCTTGCCATTTACGATGACAGACTGCGCTTTCAGCCGGCCTCGGGAACGCCCCACACACTTCCTATGCAGGACCTGGCTGGAATTTACCCTGCAACTACCGGCGGCAGCGCCGGAATCAAGGTGACCACCAAGAAGGGAAAGACATTTATTTACAGCTTTTCCAAGCCGGAGGAAGATGCGGTTCCATACTTGATCGGGCTGCTTATGAATTATAAATATTAAAACAATGAGGTGATGAGATGGAAGAGAATATGCAGGAAGAACGGATTCAAGAGGAAAACATTCAATTTGCTACATTTTCCGGCTACCGGCAGACGGTGGCGGAGCTTCGGGATACCATGATGACCCTCAAGGGCTTCTGTGATACCCTTGGAATGAAAAAAGCTTCGGAGTCCATCGATGAGATCATGAAAAAGGCGGCGGAGGATTCCTTTGACGTGGCGGTAGTGGGAGAATTCCGCCGGGGAAAAAGCACCTTGATCAATGCCCTTTTGGGCAAGGACATCCTGCCCTCGGATGTGCTGCCTACCACGGCCACCTTAAACCGGGTGACCTACGGTATCACGCCCTTCGTCAAAATCGAGTACAAGGACGGGACCACGGAGGATATTGATACGGAACGTCTCTCTGATTATGTGACCAAGCTTACGGAGGAATCGGAACAGCGGGCCAGCACCATCCGACAGGCCACGGTGCATTACCCCATTAATTACTGTAAAAACAATATCGATATCATTGACACGCCGGGCTTGAACGACGATGAAAATATGACGGCTGTGACCCTGTCCATGCTGCCCCAGGCGGATGCGGCTCTGTTTGTCATCATGGCCCAGTCCCCCTTCTCGGAATACGAGAGGGATTTCCTGGAAAATAAAATGCTGGTCAGCGATATCGGACGGATCATCTTCGTGGTAACCCGGATTGATTCCTTTGACCCGGAGGACGCGGACAGAGTGATAGAGAATATCTCCGGCCGCATAAAAAAATACGTGGTGGAGAAGGCCAGGAAAGTGCTGGGAGAGGATTCGGAGGAATTTGCGGCATATCAGCGAAAGCTTGGCAACATCAAGGTCCTGGGCGTGTCCGCCAAACAGGCTCTGAAGGCCAAAAAGACGGAGAACGACGCTCTCTGGGAGGAAAGCCGTTTCGGGGCCTTTGAGGCGGAGCTGGAGCGCATGCTGACCGAGGACCGTGGCGCCATTGCGCTGCAGGTCCAGGTGAGCAGGATTTTGTCCGTCTCGGCGGAGCTTATCAAGCACGCGAAGCTTCGGGGCGATGCCCTGAAAATGGGGGAGGATGAATTTAACGAGAAATATGTGGAAGCCCAGGAGGAGATTGCGCAGATTCGCCGTCGCAGAGACCTGGAGTACCAGCGGATCGATGCCTCCGCCCGCAGCGCCTATGAGGAGCTTCTGCCCCAGGCGGAGGGCTTCTGGGATGAACTTGTGGATAATGCCCTTGCTATCATTGACAACGAGCCTCTGACCCAGGCGGATATTCAGAAGGACAATATTGCGGCAACCCAGGAACGGATTATGGAGAAAATCAAAAAGTCTACGGAGGATTACGGCCAGCTTCTGACAGAAAAGCTGCAGAATTCCATCAACGGGGCTCTGGGCCGGGAGGCAGAGCGGCTGCAGGCCTTCCAGGAGGATTTCTACCAGTCCGTCTCCCAGATTCAGTGTTCCTTCGGCGGTGCGGAAGCCGCGGATAAGTCCGCCATCGGCGACATTGTGGTGGGAACCTTTGCGGAGTCCTTCCTGCTGATGGGACTTGGAGGCGCGTACCAGGGCTTTAAGCAGGCCGGATGGAAAGGCGCCCTGGTGGGCGGAGCCGTGGGCTTCGGAGCCAGCTACGGCGGCGTATTATTATTATCCTCCCTGGCTATTCCCTTCTCCTGGCCGGTGGTCCTTGCGGTGGGATTGATGGGAACCCTGGCCAGCCGGTTTGCCATCGGCAAGCTGTTCAACAGCACCGAGAAGCAGCTCATTGATTTCCGGGAGAAGCTGAAGGAGGCAGTTTCCGCCAGATTCCAGGAGATGTCCTCGGAAAATAATATGGAAAAGCAGGTGGAAAAGCAGGTTTCCACGGCCTTTGAGGCGTTAAAGCAGCATATCGATGAGGAGACGGAGACGGTTCTGAAAGATACCGAGAGCACCTTACGGGATTTACAGCAGAAAATCACTGAAAACAAGGTGCTGGCGGAAAAGGAACAGGAGAATTTGGAACAGATGATGGAAAAGGTGGCGCAGATTACAGACATGGCGGCAGGGCTGAATCAGCAGATTCTGGCGGCATTGTCCCGATAACAGGAGGTAGAGAAGATGACTGTGACAGAAGTGGTCCCCCGCAGCGGAAGCAATCCCACCGGGGAAGTGGACGTAAGCTTTGACAATTATGTGTCTGCCCGCAGCCGGAAATTTGAAAAACACTGGGTGGGCGGAATCCCGGATTACGCCTATGCCTCGGACTTTGCGCTGCGGCAGAAGATCAAGGCCATCCCGGGAGCCTATCGTGTCTTTAAGGCTTTAAACAGCCAGGTGGTCCCCCAGATGAAGCAGCAGTACAACATGTCCGGCACAAGGGTGACACCCAATCAATTCCCGCAGATTTACCAGGTTGCAAGAGAGTGTGCGGATATGCTGGGAATCGGCATGCCGGCCGTCTATATCCAGCCCGACCCATCGGTGATGAACGCCTTCACTTATGCCGTGGAGGACGCGGAACCCATAGTTGTGATATATTCCTCCATGCTGGAGCGTTTGAACATCGATGAATTAAAAGCCGTGATCGGTCATGAGTGCGGCCATATCCACAATATGCACGGGGTTTATAATACGGCGGCAGAGATACTGCTGAATACTGCCCAGAACACCCTTCTTCTCACTATTCCAGGAATCCGGCAGTTATTGGCTCTGATGAGCCGGCCCCTGCAGTACGCCCTGTTGGCCTGGAGCCGGGCTGCGGAGGTGACCTGCGACCGGGCAGGGATTCTCTGCTCGGGAGAGGCGGAATCCACCATTTCCGTACACGCGAAGCTGTCAAGCGGCGGCATTTTAAATGCGGACACCCTGAATATTGAGGAGCTCCTGAAGCAATATGATGTCATGCGGGATAATCCCAACCGTTTCTTTGAATGGTCTTCCACCCATCCCCATTCCGTTCGCCGTATCATGGCCGCCAGGGAATTTATGAACAGCCAGGTGTATTATGACTGGCACAGGGAGCAGAAACAGCCGGATATGAGGCTGTACAGCAAACAGGAGCTGGACGCCCGCTGCGACAGGATCGTCAGCGTGACAAAGAGTGAAAAGAGGTGACAGGGATGGAAACATATGAAGATTTATCAGCAAGAGTCCTGGTGGATTTTGAGGATGTGAAGGAAGGGCTGGAAGAAATCCTGGATGAGATCCGCAGCCTGCGGACGGACAGCTTTATCCGCAAAATTTTAAGCAGGGACGATATTGAGCGGATAAAGGACTGGGAGAATACTCTGAAAAAGCGGGCGGAGGACGAATTTTCCGTTGTGATCATGGGGGACTTTAAACGGGGAAAGTCCACGCTGATCAACGCCATTTTGGGCAAAGCCGTGGCACCCACCAACGTGTCCCCGGAGACCATGACCATCAACCGCATTTCCTACGGGGAGGAATCCAAACGGGAGGCGGTTCTGAAAAACGGTAAACGGATCCGCTTAAACGCGGAGGAATTAAACCGGGATACCCTGGTAGAAATCATGGAGAGACTCCCGGCTCCCATCGACTATGTGGAAATACAGGAGGACCTTCCGATTCTGAAGGAGATTACCATTGTGGATACGCCGGGACTGGGCGATATCCTTCATTCCTTCGAAGTTCAGGTACAGGAATATTTAAACCGGGCGGACGCTGTGATCTACGTGGCCTCCGTGCTGTCTCCCCTGTCCGAGTCGGAGCAGGCTTATCTGTGCGCCAACATCCTGCCCCAGAAATTTACCGGACTGATGGTGGTGGCAAACATGGCCGACTGCCTGGATACCGTGGAGGATATCGAACGGGTAAAGGCAGAGGTGCTAAAGCGTGTGCTGGCATTTTCTGACAATGCCAGTATCTATGCTTTAAGCGCCCTGGATGAATACTGCCGGAAATGCGCCTTAAAGCGCCCAAATTCTGAACTGGCGCAATACCTGGAAAACGCCTTCCTGGAATTTGAATCCGCAATGCAGAATGAAATCGTTCTCCAGAAAGATTTCATCAAGACTCAGCGTGTGCTGGTGCTGGCCAGGGCTATGTCCTCCGATATACGCAAGCGCCTTGAGGTCATTGCCTCCATGCTGAAGCTGAACCAGAGTCAGTTAGAGGAGGTCAGCCGTTCCTGCGAGGAGGAGCACGTCAATCTTCACCACACCCTAAAGCGGGAGGAGGAGGCCTTGACTTCGGCCACCGACCAGCTGTATTTCGAGGCTAAGGACTGGATGACGGAATTTTTAGAGAGGTTAAAGCAGGAAATCCAAAAGGTGCAGACTTCGGGCCAGACCGTCACCATCCAGAAGCATTTTCAGTTCTATCTTATGGATACGGTGCAGGAAGCTATCTTAAAATGCCTGGAGGCCCACCAGAAGGTTCTGGCAGAGAAGCTTCAAAGCCTTGCCCGGGAATTTTCCGGCCAGACCCTCTTTGAAGGCACTCCCCTTAAAACCTCAGAAATGGCCGTCAACATCGCCGACATCAGCTGGACCGGCGTGGATACCGCCGCATTCCTTTTAACCAATGGAACCTACCTGCTGGGACTGACCGAGAGTCCTCTGTCCATAAATGTCGTTGCCCAGACCATCGCCGGTTTCGTGCGGGAAAGCCAGGTCAAGAAAAAACAGGCCGATTTGCTGAAGCCCGTTCTGGAAAATTACGATACGCTGAAGGACAAAATTTTTGCCCAGCTTCGTACTGCCTATGACAGCCTTCGTACCCAGGCCATAGAAAAACTAAAAGCCAGCTACGAGGCTCAGATAAAAGCCTCCATGGAAGCTGTCAGGCAAGCCATGGAAGTCTCACGACAGGAGGAGTTGAAAGCAGAAGACGTAGAGGCTCAGCTAAAAACTGCCTGCCAGATTTTAGACCAGGTGGACGAGATTATCGCCCGCTACCAATAAATTTCCAAAACCCCTTGACGCGGGCAGAAAAACATGCTATGATACAACGGTATGCCGCACAGTGAGGTCTAGAAGTCTGCCCAGGCAGCACCGTAACTGGCGAGTAATGATAATAGGAGGTGCCATATGTACGCAATTATAGCAACAGGTGGTAAGCAGTACAAAGTATCCGAAGGCGATATCATTACCATTGAAAAGCTTGGTGTGGAAGCTGGTGAGAAAGTTACTTTCGACGATGTATTAGCAGTAAACGACGGTTCTTTAAAGATTGGAGCTGACGCAGCCAACGCTACCGTAGAAGCTTCCGTAGTGAAGAACGGAAGAAGCAAGAAGGTCATCGTTTACAAGTACAAGAGAAAAACCGGCTATCACAAGAAAAACGGCCACAGACAGGCCTTTACCCAGGTTAAGATTGACAAGATCAACGGTTAATCAGTAGGAATTTTTATGATCCATGTAACGATATACCGAAATCAGAGAAACGAATATACAGGCTTTCACTGTATCGGACATGCCGGGTACGCCGAAGAGGGCGAAGACATTGTCTGCGCCGCAGCCTCCGCGCTGGTTATCAATACCGTCAATTCCATTGAACACCTGGTGGGGGACGCGTTTTCCATGGTTACCGATGAAGCGAGCGGCTTGATCGATCTATCCTTGCAGGAGAATTACTCCGGGGAATCCGTGTTGTTGATCCGGTCCCTGGTTTTGGGCTTACAGGGAATACAAAATTTTTATGGAAATGAATATCTTTCATTGAACTTTAAGGAGGTGTAAGAACATGTTAAATATGAACCTTCAATTTTTCGCTCATAAAAAGGGAGTTGGTTCTACCAAGAACGGCAGAGATTCCGAATCCAAGAGATTGGGTGCGAAAAGAGCTGACGGACAGTTTGTAAAGGCTGGAAACATTTTATACAGACAGCGCGGCACCAAGATTCATCCGGGCGTGAACGTTGGAATCGGCGGCGATGATACCTTATTCGCGCTGGTGGACGGTGTACTGAGATTTGAAAGAAAAGGAAGAGACAAGAAGCAGGCTTCCGTGTATCCAGCAGCAAGCAACGAATAAAATGACTTGATAGACTCGACTGTTCGCAGCCGGGTCTATTCTGTTTTACGAGAAAGGGAAGCAAAACATGTTTGCAGACAGCGCAAAAATCATCATAAAATCAGGAAGTGGCGGAGACGGCCATGTATCCTTCCGCCGGGAAAAGTATGTGCCCAACGGCGGCCCCGACGGCGGGGACGGCGGTCGGGGCGGCGACATTATTTTTCAAGTGGATGAGGGATTAAATACCCTGACCGATTTTCGCCACCGTAGAAAATACGCGGCGGAAAACGGCGAGGTGGGCGGCAAACGCAACTGCCACGGTAAAAACGGCCAGGACCTGATCGTTAAGGTGCCGCCTGGAACTATCATCCGAGACGCAGCCACGGACAAGGTCATTGCCGACATGTCCGGGGATAATGTGAGGCAGGTGATTTTAAAAGGCGGCCGGGGAGGGCTTGGCAATCAGCATTTTGCCACCGCCACCATGCAGGCTCCCAAATACGCCCAGCCGGGACAGCCGGGCATCGAGCTGGAGGTGCGGCTGGAGCTTAAGGTCATCGCGGACGTGGGGCTTGTGGGTTTCCCAAACGTGGGAAAATCCACGCTGTTATCCAGGGTTACAAACGCCCAGCCTAAGATTGCCAACTACCATTTTACCACCTTGAATCCCAATCTGGGCGTAGTGGACCTGGGAGAAGGCCAGGGCTTTGTCATTGCAGATATTCCAGGGCTCATCGAGGGAGCCTCAGAGGGCGTAGGTCTGGGACATGCCTTTTTAAAGCATATCGAGCGCACGAAGGTGATCATCCATATGGTGGACGCGGCTTCCACGGAGGGCCGGGACCCTGTGGCCGATATTTACGCCATCAACAAAGAGCTTGGCGCTTACAACCCGGAACTTTTGAAGAAGCCCCAGGTCATTGCGGCCAACAAGATCGACGCCATTTACGATGAGGCGGAGAGTCCCATTCAGAAGCTGAAGGAGGAATTTGAGCCCCAGGGAATCAAGGTGTTTCCCATTTCCGCCGTCAGCGGCCAGAATCTGAAGGAACTATTGTATCACGTAAACGGGCTTCTGGCCACCGTGGACACGGCCCCCATCGTCTTTGAACAGGAATATTTCCCGGAGACCGCCATTTTCCAGAACGAGCCCTATACGGTAGAATACAACGCCGGGGACGACGTCTATGTGGTGGAGGGTCCCAGGATTGAAAAAATGCTGGGTTACACCAACATTGATTCAGAAAAAGGCTTCCTGTTCTTCCAGAAATTTTTGCGGGAGCAGGGAATTCTGGAGGAGCTTGAGAAGGCCGGCATAGAAGAGGGCGATACCGTCCGCATGTACGGCCTGGAATTTGATTATTTTAAATAAGGAGAATTTATGACAAGTAAACAACGCGCGTATTTAAAAAGTCTGGCCAGCAATATTACACCCATTTTCCAGGTGGGCAAGGCCAGCCTCACACCGGAGCTGGTGACAGCAGTGGACGAAGCCCTGGAAAAAAGAGAACTCATTAAGCTTTCCGTTTTAAAAAATTGTTTCGATGATCCGGGGGAGATTGCCCAGACCATGGCGGAGCGCACCCGCGCAAGTGTGGTTCATGTGATCGGCAAGAAAATCGTTCTGTATCGTCCCAACAAAAAAGACCCGAAAATTCAGCTTCCCGATTGACGGAGGTATCAGTTCGTGACAGGACAACGAAAAAAAATCGGTATCATGGGAGGAGCCTTTGACCCAATCCATTACGGCCATCTGCTGATCGCGGAAAACGCGGCCGCCCAGTATGATTTGGATGAGGTGGTATTCATGCCCACCGGTATCTCGCCCCACAAGGAAAAACAGCATATTACCGACTCTGTTCACCGCTGTGAAATGACAAGGCTGGCCATTGCGGACAATCCCAGATTTTCCCTGTCCACACTGGAAATTCAGACAGCAGGAACCGACTATACCTACCGGACGTTGGAGAAACTCAAGGAGCTCTATCCCGACAAGGAGCTTTATTTTATCATGGGCGGCGATTCTTTGAGGGAGTTTGAAAAATGGCGGAATCCCGATCGGATATTAAAGGCAGCCAATCTGCTGGCAGCCATCCGGGACAACGTGGAGGGAGAGGCTTTTCAGGAACAGATGAATCATTTAAAGCGCCTGTTTCAAACAGATGGAATCTATTCCCTGAGCACGCCCAATTTCACCGTGTCCTCCAGAAAAATCCGCAGTCTGGTACGGCAGGGGCAGACCATCCGCTACATGGTACCGGAGCCGGTGAGAATTTATATTCTGGAACATGGACTTTATCAAGAAGGAGTGACGGAGGATGAATCGACTTGATATGGAAAAAGCATTGAAAAAAGTGCTGGATAAGGAGCGTTTCCGGCATACCATGGGCGTCATGTATACGGCAGCGGGACTGGCCATGGCTCATGGCGCGGATATGGACAAGGCCCTCTGTGCAGGGCTTCTTCATGATTGTGCCAAATGCATACCCAATGACAGAAAGCTGCAGCTGTGTATCAAATATAATATCGAAGTGTCCAGAGCGGAGCAGAAAAGTCCCTTTTTGCTCCATGCAAAGCTGGGTGCCTACTTTGCCAAGGAGAAATACGGGGTTACCGACCCGGAGATCCTTCAAGCCATACGGGTGCATACCACGGGCGTTCCCAATATGGGAACCTTGGATAAAATTATTTACATTGCCGACTATATGGAGCCAAACCGGGACAAAGCGCCAGGTCTTGACAAAGTGAGAGCCCTGGCCTTTCGGGATTTGGATGAAACCATGCTGGTGATCTTAGAGGATACGCTGGCCTACTTGAAGGAATCCCAGGAGGAGATTGATCCCTTAACGGCAACCACCTATGAGTACTTTAAAAAATGTATTGGCCACGAACATGAGGATGAGGAAGAGGACGAGCTGAAATGGCTTTAACAGGAGGAAACTTAAATGACAGAATCAAGAGAATTAGCAAAAATCGCATGCCATGCGCTGAGCGAGAAAAAGGGAGAGGATATCCGTGTGATCGATATCAGTGAAATCTCCGTGCTGGCAGATTATTTTATCATTGCCAATGGGACAAATCCCAATCAGATTCAGGCTATGGTGGATGCGGTGGATGAGGAACTGGCCAAGTCAGGCCATCATGCCAGGCAGATAGAGGGAAATCAGCATTCCAGCTGGGTATTGATGGACTACGGCGATATCATCGTTCATGTATTTTCTAAGGAGGACCGGCTGTTTTACGATTTGGAGCGAATCTGGCGGGACGGAAAGATCATGTGACCGGAAGCGCTGTAGAAAATAGTATGGACCCGAAAACGGCAGATTCAACTATGATTTCTAATTCGAACCGGAGAAATGGCAGGCTGGAAAAAGTCGTTCAAAAATAAGCAGTTGCAAAAAGTAGAGCCAAATGATTTATGAGAGGCTCTACTTTTTGCGTTGTAACATTGTAAAGAAAAAAGGTCTTAACCGTATGCTTAAGAAAGCTGTATTCAGCTGGAACCATTCCTTCAGCGGAAGAAACGGAATACACCGAATACCTTGCCTAGAATCTCCACATGGTCCACGATGATGGGGTCCATGGTGTCGTTCTCGGGTTGGAGACGATAATAGCCATTCTCTTTATAGAAGGTCTTGACCGTGGCAGAATCATCCACAAGGGCAACGACCATATCGCCGTTCTGGGCGTCGGATTGCTGCATGACCAGAATATTGTCTCCATCGAAAATGCCGGCGTTGACCATGCTCTCGCCCTTCACCTCCAGCATAAAACAGTTCTGATTGGGCATAAATTCCGCAGGGACAGGGAAGTAGCTCTCCACGTTCTCTACGGCCAGAAGGGGTTCTCCGGCCGCCACACGGCCCACCAGGGGTACATTTACCACCTCACGGCGCGCCAGATTGAAATTGTCGTCGATAATCTCGATGGCCCGGGGTTTGGTCGGGTCTCTGCGAATATAACCATTCTTCTCCAGGGTCTCCAGATGAGAGTGAACAGAAGAGGTGGACTTCAGGTGAACCGCCTCACAGATATCACGAACGGCCGGCGGATATCCCTTATTCAGAATCTCACTTTTGATGTATTCCAAAATCTCTCTCTGCTTTTCACTGATTTTACCGTATGCCATAATAAAATCCTCCGTTTCGTTTTTTCCAGTATAACACAAGTCTACCGAAAAAGCAAACAGATATTCCGAAAATTTGTTCGTAAAAGTGTTGACAAACATCTGTTTGCGTTATATAATGCAGATAAACAAACGTTCGCAAACATTCGTTTGTGATTTGATGTCGGTGGGAGGTTTCTATATGAGCAGAAGAGAAGCAGTTATGAGAAGAAAACAGCAGATGATGTATCAGAGAATTGCGGTTATTGTTTTGACTGCGCTGGTGATTTTTTTCGGTGTACTGCTGGGGAGCAGTATCATGGCTTCCGGCAAGAGTACGGCTTCGGAAGAACATCCGTCCTTCAAATATTATACCAGTATT
>CALWLN010000172.1 GCA_944381535.1 uncultured Lachnospiraceae bacterium | reverse complement strand
CCACGGTTTTGTCAAAAAGTTCCCGGTTCTCACAGCGATTCATGAGCAGGGTCTCCGCCCCGAACATTTCCGGTACCTCCGTCAGAATCGTTGTTCCGCCTTCCGCAATCAGCCGGTCGGAGAACCTGCCTACCAGCGGATTGGCCGTGATTCCGGAGAACCCGTCACTGCCGCCGCATTTCAGGCCCACCACCAACTCCGAGACCGGAACCGGCTCCCGCTTGAATCCTGCCGCATAGGAGATCAGTTCCTTTATCATGGCGTCCCCTGCCGCCAGCTCATCCTCTGTCTCCTGGCACACAAGGAATCTGACGCGTTTTTCATCATAATCGCCGATATACGGCTTTAACACGTCGATGTTGCAGTTTTCACAGCCCAGGCCCAGCACCAGGACGCCGCCCGCATTGGGGTGGTTCACCAGATCTGCCAGGATGGTCCGGGTGTGCTCCTGGTCCTCCCCCATCTGGGAACAGCCGTAAGGGTGTGGGAACGCAACCACCTCATCCACCGTCTCATTTTCCTGCCGGTTGCTCCATAGCCACCCATTAGCTGCCTTTGCCAGTGCCGTTGCCACGTTATTGACGCAGCCAACCGTGGGAATGATCCATATCTCATTGCGGACCCCCACTTTCCCGTCCGGACGGCGGAAGCCCTGGAATACAGACTTTTCTGCGTGCTCCATCTCCTGGGCACATGCATTTTCCCGCTGTCCTTCCTGCGGCTCACATACTCTTTCCCACTGTTCTTTCTTCTCCCGAGCGCATGCACTTTCCTGCTGTCCCTCCTTGGCCTGCACAGGGCTTTTTTCATATGTTCCTGCCCTTTCGTCCTTCACAGGCTCATAGGTATACTCCAGCAATTCACCCAGGGCCGTTTTCACATTATGGGTATGTACCCACTGTCCGGCCCGGATATCCTCCCTGGCGATTCCGATGGGAGAACCATACTTTATGACCTCCCCGCCCTTAGGGATTGCACGGATCGCCATTTTGTGACCGGCCGGAATCTCTTCAAGGGCTTCCCGGTCCGCGTAAACACGTTCCCCTTTCGCAATATCCCTTAACGCCACAATGACATTATCATTTTCGTGAATCTTAATATACGCTTTCATCGGCTTCTCCATTGAAAAATATCGTTTCTCGTTCATTTTACAGCCGTCAAAAGGCTCCGTCTCCAAAGATCTTCTCCATGGCCGGCCTCATTCCCAGGGCGCGGATATCCGAAATATAAGAAATAACCGCTTCCTCCACTCCCGGAAGCACACTCAGATCCTGTCCCCAGAAGTCCGTATTGGCAAGAACCGCATGGGTATATTCCTCCGCGCTCCTGTTGCTGTTGGCAGCGAAAAATTCCAGTACCCTGCCATCGTCCAAGATCTGATATTCCTGCCCGTCCCGATGACCGATCAATGCCCCGTCGCGGATTTCACTTCCTGTATAGAACGCCATCAGCGCCGCCAGAGAAAAGGTCAGATGGACAGGGAGCCTTCCTTCTTTTTCGATATACGAAAGGAAGCTTGGCATACACCGGGCTCTCCATTTTGACACGGAATTTAAGGAGATGGACAACAGCGCATGCTTCACGTAAGGGTTCCTGAAACGCGCGATGACCTCATTTGCGAAAGCAACAAGATCCTCCCTGGGCAGCGTGAGGGTGGGAATCACCTCGTCGAAGATCGTGGCCTTCATAAAGCGGAAAATCAGCTCATCCTCCATGGATTCCAGTACGATGTCATTTCCGCACAGATAGGACGCCAGCACAAAGGAGGTATGGGCGCCGTTTAAGATACGGACCTTCCGCTGCTTGTATGGCTTCTGGTTATCGGTGAAGATCACCGGAAGATTCGCCTTTGGCAGGGGCAGCTCCCCGCTGATATCCTTTTCGCTCTCGATGACCCAGAGGGCAAAGGGCTCACCGGTAACGATCAGATCATCCTGATAGCCGAATTCCCTGCAAAGTTCTTCCGCCTCATCCCGGGGATAACCTGTCACAATACGGTCCACCAGGGTGGAGGTAAAGATACACGCATGGTTGACCCAGTCCACAAAGCCTTCCTCCAAATTCCAGAGGGTAGCAAGTTTCAAGACGCACTCTTTTAAATGAATGCCGTTATCGTCAATCAGCTCCACCGGAAGTATAATCAGGCCCTTGTCCTTATCTCCATCAAAATACCGGTACCTCTCATACAGGAACTTTGTCAGTTTTCCGGGATAGGTCTTTGGCGGCGTATCTTCCAGTCTGTCCGTATCGTCGTAGACAATCCCGGCCTCCGTGGTATTGGAGACGATAAAGCGCAGGCTGTCTGTTCTGGCATACTCCGCATATCTCTCATATTCGCCGTAAGCGTCCACAGCGTCGGCGACACTGGTAACAATGCGGTTGATCTTCTTCGGCTCCCCGTCCACAATGCCCCGCAGCTGGACGGTATACTGGCACTCCTGCCTGCGAAACCGGTCCAGGGTCCCAATCGGGATGGGCTTTACGATTACGATATCGCCGTCAAATTCGCCTTTTTCATTGGCAATATCAATCATATAGTCCACAAAGGCCCGGAGGAAATTTCCCTCCCCGAACTGCAATACCCGGATGGGGCGTTCTTTCTTTTTTGTTTTTGCTTTACTTAAATATTCCATGGGTGTCACTGCTCCTTCCTCTCTTCTGCTTTCCAAGCAGCGTAATTTTATCAAAAGCACTATGTAAGTGCTTACATTCTATTTTACACATTTTTCTTTCAACGTCAATATCTGATTTTAAATATTGCTTTGTTTTTCGTAATGTTGTATAATACTTAAAAATGAAAGCGCTGACATATAAGGAGGACAGGTATGGCATTGACAATTTATGATATTTCCCAAAAAGCCGGTGTTTCCACAGCCACCGTTTCCAGAGTCC
>CALWLN010000171.1 GCA_944381535.1 uncultured Lachnospiraceae bacterium | reverse complement strand
CCACGGTTTTGTCAAAAAGTTCCCGGTTCTCACAGCGATTCATGAGCAGGGTCTCCGCCCCGAACATTTCCGGTACCTCCGTCAGAATCGTTGTTCCGCCTTCCGCAATCAGCCGGTCGGAGAACCTTCCTACCAGCGGATTAGCCGTGATCCCGGAGAACCCGTCGCTGCCGCCGCATTTTAAACCCACCACAAGCTCCGAGACCGGAACCGGCTCCCGCTTGAATCCTGCCGCATAGGAGATCAGTTCTTTTATAAGAGTCTCCCCTTCAGCCAGCTCATCCTCTGACTCCTGGCACACAAGGAATCTGACCCGGTTTTCATCATAATCTCCAATGTATGGCTTTAACACGTCGATGTTGCAGTTTTCACAGCCCAGGCCCAGCACCAGGACACCTCCCGCATTTGGGTGGTTCACCAGATCTGCCAGGATGGTCCGGGTGTGCTCCTGGTCCTCCCCCATCTGGGAACAGCCGTAAGGATGTGGGAACGCAACCACCTCGTCCACCGATGGGGCTTCCTGTTGCTCCCCGCATTCGAAACGCGCCTCCGGGAAAGGCTCTCCATCCGTTCCATGGAGCCACTCATTGGCTGCCTTTGCCAGTGCCGTTGCCACGTTATTGACACAGCCAACCGTGGGAATGATCCATATCTCGTTGCGGACGCCCACTTTTCCGTCCGGACGGCGGAAGCCCTGGAATACAGACTTCTTTTCAGTCTCCCGGACACATGTGCTTTCCCACTGTCCTTCCTGGTGCTGCGTAGAACCCTTGTCACATTGTCCTGCCCTTTTGTCTTTCACAGGCTCATAGGTATACTCCAGCAATTCACCCAAGGCCGTTTTCACATTATGGGTATGTACCCACTGTCCGGCCCGGATATCCTCTTTGGCGATTCCGATGGGAGAGCCATACTTTATGACCTCCCCACCCTTAGGGATTGCGCGGATCGCCATTTTGTGACCGGCCGGAATTTCTTCAAGGGCTTCCCGGTCCGCGTAAACCCGCTCCCCTTTGGCAATATTCCTTAACGCTACAATGACATTATCATTTTCGTGAATCTTAATATACGCTTTCATCGGCTTCTCCATTGAAAAAATAGTTTCTCACTTATTTTGCAGGTGTCAGAACGTCCTGCCTCCAAAGACCTTCTCCATGGCCGGTCGCATTCCCATGGCGCGGATATCTGAAATATAAGAAATGACCGCTTCCTCCACTCCCGGAAGCACACTCAGATCCTGTCCCCAGAAGTCCGTATTGGTAAGAACGGCATGGGTATATTCCTCCGGGCTCCTGCTGCTGTTGGCAGCAAAAAATTCCAGCACTCCGCCATCGTCCAGGATCTGATATTCCTGTCCGTTCCGATGACCGATCAATGCCCCGTCACGGATCTCATTTCCTGTATAGAACGCCATCAGCGCCGCCAGAGAAAAGGTCAGATGGACCGGGAGTTTTCCTTCCTTTTCGATATACGAAAGGAAGCTTGGCATACACCGGGCCCTCCATTTTGACACAGAATTTACGGAGATGGACAGCAGGGCATGCTTCACGTAAGGGTTCCTGAAGCGGGCGATAACCTCATTCGCGAAAGCAACCAGCTCCTCCCTGGGCAGCGTGAGGGTAGGAATCACCTCGTCAAAAATCGTGGCCTTCATAAAACGGAAAATCAGCTCATCCTCCATAGATTCCAGCACGATGTCATTTCCGCACAGATAGGACGCCAGCACAAAGGAGGTATGCGCGCCATTTAAGATACGGACCTTCCGCTGCTTGTATGGCTTCTGGTTCTCGGTGAAGATCACCGGAAGATCGGCTTTTGGCAGGGGCAGCTCCCCGCTGATATCCTTTTGGCTCTCGATGACCCAGAGGGCAAAGGGCTCACCGGTAACGATCAGATCGTCCTGATAACCGAATTCCCTGCATAGTTCTTCCGCCTCATCCCGGGGATAGCCTGTCACAATACGGTCCACCAGGGTGGAGGTAAAGATACACGCATGGTTGACCCAGTCCACAAAGCCTTCCTCTAAATTCCAGAGAACGGCAAGTTTCAAGACGCACTCCTTTAAATGAATGCCGTTATCGTCGATTAGCTCCACCGGAAGTATAATCAAGCCCTTGTCCTTATCTCCATCAAAATACCGGTACCTCTCATACAGGAACTTTGTCAGTTTTCCGGGATAGGTCTTTGGCGGCGTATCTTCCAGTCTGTCCGTATCGTCGTACACAATCCCGGCCTCCGTGGTATTGGAGACAATAAAGCGCAGACTGTCCGATCTGGCATACTCCGCGTATCTCTCATATTCACCGTAAGCATCCACAGCGTCGGCGACACTGGTAACAACGCGATTAATCTTCTTCGGCTCCCCGTCCACAATGCCCCGCAGCTGGACGGTATACTGGCACTCCTGCCTGTGGAACCGGTCCAGGGTCCCCATGGGAATAGGCTTTACGATTACGATATCGCCGTCAAATTCGCCTTTTTCATTGGCGATATCAATCATATAATCCACAAAGGCCCGGAGGAAATTTCCCTCCCCGAACTGCAATACCCGGATGGGACGCTCTTTCTTTTTTGTTTTTGCTTTACTTAAATATTCCATGTGTGTCACTGCTCCTTCCTCTCTTCTTTTTTCCAGGCCGGTTCATCGTTCGGCCCCTTCGTTGTTTCGCAACCGCATACAATCCGCCCTCACCTTTCCTGTATGTAAGTGCTTACATTCTATTTTACACATTTTCCGTTCAACGTCAATATCTAATTTTAAATATTGCTTTATTTTTCGTAATGTTGTATAATACTTAAAAATGAAAGCGCTGACATATAAGGAGGACAGGTATGGCATTGACAATTTATGATATTTCCCAAAAAGCCGGTGTTTCCACAGCCACCGTTTCCAGAGTCC
>CALWLN010000170.1 GCA_944381535.1 uncultured Lachnospiraceae bacterium | reverse complement strand
CCTTAGACAGCAAGGCACCCACCGGAGACTACAAAGCTTTCCTGAACGGCGAGGTTCGTTACAATTCTCTGGCAAGATTCAATCCGGATCGGGCCGAGAAGCTGTTTGACAATGCAGAGAAGAACGCTAAAGAGCGTTATGAGTATCTGAACAAGCTGGTGAAGCTGTACGGCACTGAGGAATAAAGCACAGCGTAGCTGTGCGCTACCCAAACGTAGCGAAGCGGAGTTCGGGTTTCCCGAGGCGAAGCCGCTGCCTGCTACCCAAACGTAGCGAAGCGGAGTTTGAGTTTCCCGAAGTGCAGTAAAAAGTTTTTTGGGGGTAAAGCGTATTTTGCCCCAACATCAATAAGTAATAAAAAGGGTCCCCCGGAAGATAACTTCTTCTCGGGGGACTTAGCCTTTGGAAATTTGGAGGGAAAAGGATGAGATACGGTTCCATCTATTTAGTGGTGAAAGATTTTGATAAATCCGTGCAATTTTATGAAAAGGTTTTGGATATGAAAGAATAAAAGGGTTAGATATTGCAATAGAGTTGACGCCGATTCGGTATATTCATGTATTTTCACCATACTGGTATTTTACATTTATGGATCCGGACGGGAATCCAATTGAGATTACCGGAGGTTATACAGAAGAATAGAAAGGGGCTGCGTAATCTGCAAATAATAAATATTTACACGTAGTTGTGAGTATGAATAATAACTATATATATCTAATAACGGCATACTATCCAAATTTGGAGCAGTGGGAGGCAGATTTTAAAACCAGAAAGGAGCGAAAAGAATGAAGTGTTTAGGATGTGGAGCAGAGGCAGAGAAAAGCACGACAACGAGTGTAACTGATTTAGGAGGCTGCCTTGTGATTGTCAGAAATGTTCCTTGCTATAAATGCAGCGAGTGCAATGAGATTTATTATACTGGAGATGTAGTGGAGAAATTGGAAAAAATTATTGAAACAACCAGAAAAGCTATGGAAGATATTTCCGTGGTTGATTATGCAAAGGTGGCATAATTATACAGAGCATGCTACAGCGGGGAGGATCGAAAATATCCTCCCCGCTGTTTATCTACTGCTGCCGCGCCTGGGAGGGCTTATGTCCCATCTGTTTTAAATAAGAGCGGGAAAAATAGGACATATTGTGAAACCCGCTTCTTCTTGCGCTCTCGCTGATATTGTACTGTCCGCTGGCAATAAGCCGTCTGGCGTTCACGCACCGCAGATAATTAAGATAATCCATAATGGTTTTCCCGGTGGCGGCCTTAAAGCTGCGGCAGAGGTAAAACTTGCTGAAGCCCAGATGAGCGCAGAGATCATCCACCGTGACAGGTTCCGCAAAATGCAGGTGCAGATAATTGATGGCCTCCGTCACCATCCGGGAATGGGCGTGTTCCTTTCCGTCCATATCCGCGTCCTCGGCGGCCCGGCAGCAGAGAATCAGAAGGCGGAGCACCAGGGCCTTGGCTTCCATCCGAAAATGGCGGGGCTCCTCCTGCATGGTGTGAATAATACTCTCGTAGCATTCCTTTATGGGGGCGTCTTTCAGCACCATGGCAAACTGTCCGCTGCACATGGGCACGCCAAAGCTGTCGCAGAAGCCCTTGTCCGCCGTGATACAGTAGTAGCCGCAGGATTTTTCCGCGGCGTGGATATCGTGGACGCAGTTGGGACTGATCATGACAACATCGCCGGGGGCGGCTTTCAGCGTGATACCGTTTCCACAGACGAGGCACATGCCATCGGTAATGTAGAGAAGTTCGATGTGTTCGTGCCAATGGGTGGGAAAACGGGAATTTTCCCGGCTGCTGTGGTCGTGATGGAAAAAAATAGGAAAATCCGGGTCCAGGTAGTTGTGTTTTTCATAAAAAGTAGACATAGCGACTCCTTTCCGCCTGGTAACCGCTAAATGCCCCCAATGTTCTTAAAACTGTTGGGGTGAAGGGGCAGAGAGCGGTCAGAGGGCAATATTGTGTCAAATTGCGGCAACATTGACAGCTTTACAAACTATGAAAAAATTATATAATAAAGGCAAATGACATGTCAATGGACAGCAAAAAAATGTTATGCGAAAGGAGAAGCTGTTATGTACGATTTTTCAATCGGAGTTGTGTTGGAGAGCTTTAAAAAGCCTTATCCGGAGGCCTTGAAGGAGGCGCGGAAGATGGGGATTTCGGGTGTGCAGGCCTACGCCACCTACGGGGAACTTGCCCCAGAGAAGATGACGCCGGGAAAACGCCGGGAATTCCTGGATATGGTAAAAAGCGAGGGGCTTGTGGTCTCCGCTCTGTGTGGAGATTTGGGCAAGGGTTTCCACAATCCCGAACTGAATCCGGAGCTTATCGAGAAGTCCAAACGGATTCTGGAACTGGCAAAGGATCTGGAGACGGATATCGTGACTACCCATATCGGGGTTGTGCCGGCGGATAAGAATCATCCCCGGTATCAGATCATGCAGGAGGCCTGCGGTGCGCTGGCGGAGTACGCGGATTCCCTGGAGGCCCATTTTGCGGTGGAGACGGGGCCGGAGACTTCGGCGGTGCTGAAAGGGTTTCTGGACAGCCTTCATTCCACCGGAGTGGCGGTGAATCTGGACCCGGCCAATCTTGTTATGGTGACCGGAGATGACCCGGTGCAGGCGGTATATAACCTGAGGGATTACATTGTGCATACCCATGCCAAGGATGGACGGAGGAATTATTACCGGGAGCCTGAGGAGGTTTACGGACTGCTGGATGTGGAGAACCCGGAGAGCCCTTCCTTTGACGAGCTGCCGTTAGGCCAGGGCCAGGTGGATTTTGCGGGCTATTTAAAGGCCCTTGACGAGATTGGCTACCACGGCTTCCTGACTATTGAGCGGGAGGTAGGGGACACGCCCCTCAAGGATATTCAGATTGCGGTGGATTTTCTGAATGCACACATAAAATGACACCAGGGCCAAGAAGCCAAGGGGGCCATGGTTAGATGAAAAAGCATGACCTTGCCCCAAAAAAATATTGGACAGGAGAGAACTGAAATGGATAAGATTAAAGTAGCGGTAATCGGAACCGGAAGCATTTCCAACGAACACATTAATGCGTACCTGAAAAATCCCAATGTGGAACTGTACGCGTTTTGCGACATTAATGAGAACCAAGTAAAAATGATGGCGGAGAAGTATGGCGTTACCCGTACCTACACGGACAAGGACGTGATGTTAAAAGAATTGCCGGAGATTGAAGCCGTCAGCGTCTGCACCTGGAACAGCCAGCATGCCCCCTGCGCCATTGCGGCCCTCAACGCGGGCTGTCATGTCATCTGCGAGAAGCCCATGGCTACCAGCGCCAGGGAGGCCAGAGAGATGAAGGAGGCGGCCGAGAAGAACGGAAAGCTTCTGATGATCGGCTTTGTGCGCCGCTTCGGCAACGATTGTAACATATTAACCGACTACATTCAAAATGGCTATTTCGGCGATATTTATTACGGCAAGGCCACCTACCTTCGCCGTAACGGCTGTCCCGGCGGCTGGTTTGGCGACAAGTCCCGCTCCGGCGGCGGCCCTCTGATCGATCTGGGCGTCCACGTCATTGATCTGACCCGGTATCTGATCGGCAATCCCAAGCCGGTGTCCGTGTACGGGGCAACCTTCGACCAGCTTAAGAACCGCCCGGGAATTAAGGGCGCCCATGGCGGCTATTCCTCTGTGAGCAGAAGCGAGCAGGATATTTTTGACGTGGAGGACCTGGCCGTGGCCCTCATACGCTACGACAACGGAGCGGTGATTTCCCTGGAAGCCTCCTTTTCCCTGAACCTTAAGGAGGATACCGGGACTATCGAGCTGTTCGGCACCAAGGCCGGAGCGAAGCTGGATCCGGAGCTGGAAATTTATACGGAGCTCAACGGTTATATGTCTAACGTGCAGCTTGCCACCCCCACGGCCTTAAGCTTTGACGGCCTGTTCGCTAATGAAATCAATCATTTTGTGGACTGTGTGAGAAATAACACGCCCTGCAAGGCTCCGGCGGAGGACGGCGTGACGCTGATGGAGATTTTGGATGCCATTTATGAATCTGCAAGAACCGGTCATGAGGTGATATTATGAAATATGCGGTGAGTGCCTACAGTTTTATGCAATATTTAAACAGCGGAAAGCTGACGCCCCTTACCTGTATCGGAAAGGCAAAGGAGCTGGGGTTTGACGCCATAGAGTTTGTGGACTTTGTATTCCCCCAGGAAGAGGATCCAAAGGAGTATGCGGAAAAGCTGGCCGAGGAAGCCAAAAGGGTGGGGATCGAGATTTCCAACTATGCGGTGGGGGCCGATTTCCTGGCCGGAAGCGACGGTGATCTGTACAAAGAGGTGGAGCGGCTCTGTGGGCAGGTGGAGATTGCCCGGATCCTGGGCTGCCCCACCATGCGCCACGATGTGACAGGCGGCGTAACCGAGCATGTTTATCAGGGATATGAGAGCGTTTTGGAACGACTGGCCCTGGGTTGCCGGAGAGTAACGGAGTATGCGGGGCAGTACGGCATTAAGACCATGACGGAGAACCACGGATACTTCTCCCAGGACAGCCTGCGGGTGGAGAAGCTCGTAAACACTGTGGCCAGCGATAATTTTGGCTGGCTGGTGGATATAGGCAATTTCCTCTGCACCGATGACGACCCGACTGTGGCTGTGGGCAGGGCGTCCCGGTACGCCTTCTACGTCCACGCCAAGGATTTTATCGTGAAGGACGGACAGCAGCCCGACCCGGGGAAAGGATTTTTCTGCTCCCGTGGCGGAAAATATCTGCGGGGAACCATCGTGGGGCACGGGGATGTCCCGGTGGTCTCCTGTCTGCGGGCATTAAAGCGCGCAGGCTACGACGGCTATCTGGCCATCGAGTTTGAGGGGATGGAGGACTGTATGGATGGTGTTTCCATCGGGCTTGAGAATCTGAAGGGGTATGCGGCCTCTGTTTTCTGATGGGGTTACAAAAGATTGTTTGGATGATCACAGACAGCGTGGGTGTACGAGGTTTTTTAGTCTCGGCGCCTGCGCTGTATTTTTGTAAGATCAAACAGTGGCAGTTCGAGCAATCCGTGTACGTAGATAGTCCTTTCTGTCTTAAGAAAACCATGCGATAGTCGCGTGGTTCTATTCGGTTACAAAAATGTGGGGCTATTTCCTATTGAATTTATGGCAGAAATTGTCTATACTGTAAAGGAAGAGCCTGTTTCGGAACAGACGAAGGAAGGGCAGCCCCCGCAGGGAGGAGGCATTTTACCTGATTTTTTGCCTGTTCCAAGTATTTGTCAGGCAGAATGAGAGAGGAAACAAGTTGAAGAAACATGTCATATACAAGGTGGAGCCTGGCAGTATCGCCGAAGAACTGGAACTACAGCCCGGGGACAAGCTGCTTACCGTCAACGGAAATGAGATAGAAGATGTCTTCGATTACCACTATTTTACCAACGAGGAATATCTCACGGTGAATGTGGAAAAGAAAAACGGCGAAGAGTGGGAGTTGGAAATCGAGAAGGAATACGAGGAGGACTTGGGGCTGGAATTTGAAAACGGTCTGATGGATGACTACAAATCCTGCCGAAATAAATGCATTTTCTGTTTTATTGATCAGATGCCGAAGGGCATGCGGGACACCCTGTATTTTAAGGACGACGATTCACGCCTCTCCTTTTTGCAGGGAAATTATGTGACCCTCACCAACATGAAGGAGGAGGACATCGCGCGTATCATAGCGTACCGGCTGGGCCCTATCAACATCTCGGTGCACACCACCAACCCGGAGCTTCGCTGCAGGATGCTGAACAACCGCTTTGCGGGAGAGGCACTTTTGAAAATGCGGCGTCTGTATGAGGCGGAGATTCCCATGAACGGACAGATCGTGCTCTGCAAAGGAGTCAATGACGGGGAAGAACTGGAACGCTCCATCCGGGATTTGACGGGATATCTGCCTTTTATGGAGAGTGTCTCGGTGGTTCCCGTGGGTTTGAGCCGGTTCCGTGAGGGATTGTATCCCCTGGAGCCCTTTGACCGGGAGGACGCCCGGGAGGTGCTTGCCATCATTCATAAATGGCAGAAATGGTGTTATGAGAAGCACGGCAGCCATTTTATCCATGCCAGTGATGAATGGTATCTGCTGGCGGAGGAACCCCTGCCGGCGGAGGAAAATTACGATGGGTATCCCCAGCTTGAAAACGGCGTAGGGATGCTGCGGCTGCTGGAGACGGAATTTATGGAAGCCCTGGCCGGCACAGGACGGGAAATCTCCGGGCAGGCAGATTCTTTGAATCAGGAAGCAGGTAGAGAACAGCAGACAGGGACCGGCCGGAAGCCGAAGGTGATTTCCATCGCCACGGGGCTCTTGGCAGCCCCTCACATAGAGAAGCTTGCCAGGCGTTTTACAGAGCAGTTCCCGGAGAGAATCATCCATATTTATCCAATCGAAAACCGTTTCTTCGGGGAGATGATCACCGTATCCGGCCTTCTGACCGGACAGGATATTTTAGAGCAGCTGAGAGGTAAGGACCTGGGAGAAGCACTGTTTTTGCCCTGCAACCTGCTGCGCAGCCAGGAACAGGATTTTTTGGATGATATGACTCTTGGGGAGCTGGAAAATGCTTTACAAGTGCCCGTTACTATTGTAGAATCAAACGGACACCATTTGGTGGAATGTTTGTTGAAGTAAAAGGAGAATAAGATGAGTAAACCGATCGTTGCCATTGTAGGGCGTCCCAATGTAGGAAAGTCCACACTGTTTAACGCGCTGGCCGGAGAGCGGATTTCCATTGTCCAGGATACTCCGGGCGTGACCAGGGACAGGATCTATGCGGATGTGACCTGGCTGAATATGGCATTTACCCTCATTGATACCGGCGGAATTGAGCCGGAGAGCAAGGATATTATTTTATCGCGGATGCGGGAGCAGGCCCAGATTGCCATTGACACAGCAGATGTGATCATTTTTATTACGGATGTGCGCCAGGGACTGGTGGATGCGGATTCCAAGGTGGCGGACATGCTGCGGCGGTCCGGAAAGCCAGTGATTCTGGTGGTCAATAAGGTGGACAGCTTTGAGAAGTTCATGCCGGATGTGTATGAATTCTACAATCTGGGAATCGGAGAGCCGATTCCGATTTCCGCGGCCTCCCGGCTGGGTCTGGGAGATATGCTGGAGGAACTGGTGAAGCATTTTCCGGAGGAGGTACCCGAGGAGGCGGAGGACGACCGGCCCAAGATAGCTATCGTGGGCAAGCCCAACGTGGGAAAATCCTCTCTGATCAACAAGCTCACCGGGGAGGAGCGGGTGATTGTTTCCGACATTGCCGGAACTACCCGGGATGCCATTGATACGGAGATTCAGTACCAGGGTCGGGAGTACGTGTTTATTGATACGGCGGGACTGCGCCGGAAAAGTAAAATCAAGGAAGAAATTGAGCGTTTCAGTATCATCCGGGCGGTAACCGCGGTGGAGCGGGCCGATGTGGTGATTCTGGTGATTGACGCCACGGAGGGTGTCACCGAGCAGGACGCCAAGATTGCCGGCATTGCCCACGAGAGAGGCAAGGGTATCATCATTGCCGTGAACAAGTGGGATGCCGTGGAGAAGAACGATAAGACCATTTACAAGTACACGGAACGCATCCGGGAGATTCTAAGCTTTATGCCTTATGCGGAGATCATGTTTATTTCCGCGAAGACCGGACAACGTCTGCCCAAGCTGTTTGAACTGATCGACGTAGTGCTGGAGAATCAGACCCTGCGGGTTGGCACCGGCGTTCTCAATGAGATCATGAGCGAGGCGGTAGCCATGCAGCAGCCCCCCTCAGACAAGGGAAAGCGCTTAAGGCTTTACTATATTACCCAGGTTTCCGTGAAACCGCCCACCTTTGTGGTCTTTGTCAACGACAAGGAGCTTATGCATTTTTCCTACACCAGGTATCTGGAAAACCGTATCCGGGACGCCTTTGGCTTCAAGGGAACGGCGTTGAAATTTATCATTCGCGAAAGAAAGGAAGGATAGATATGGTTATCAGTCGAATTATCTGTCTGGTCATCGGCTATATATTCGGGCTGTTTCAGACAGGCTATATTTACGGAAAAGCGCATAATATCGACATTCGAACCTGCGGCAGCGGCAATGCCGGGACCACAAACACCCTTCGGACCCTGGGCTGGAAAGCTGGGGCCATCACTTTTATCGGAGATTTGGGCAAGGCCATGCTGGCTATTTTAGTGGCATGGGTTCTGTTCCATGAGAGGTATCCGGAGGGCGTGCTGGTCCTTATGATGTATGCCGGCCTTGGGGCTGTGTTGGGGCACAATTATCCTTTTTATTTGAAATTCAAGGGCGGGAAGGGTATCGCCTGTACCGCGGGCTTTGTTCTGGCCTGTTTCCCGCTCACTGCGCCTGTCTGTCTGGTGTTGTTTGTGGCGGCAGTGGCCATTACCAGATATGTGTCCCTGGGGTCTATTCTGGTGGTCATAAGCTTTTTCATTCAGCTTGTGGTTTTCGGTCAGACGGGATTGATTACCATTCCGGAACAGTATCGGGTGGAGGTTTATCTGCTGGGAGCGGTATTTTCGCTGCTGGCCCTGTGGAAGCATCGGGCCAATATCAAACGGCTCCTGACAGGAACGGAAAATAAACTCGGAGGAAAAAAGAAGGAGGCATAATATGGCAAAGGTCAGTGTAATCGGAGCGGGGAGCTGGGGCACCGCCCTGTCCAGGCTGCTCTCCACAAACGGCCATCAAGTGACGGTCTGGTCTCTCATTGAGTCGGAGATTCAGATGTTGAAGGAGAAGCGGGAGCATGTAAGTAAGCTTCCGGGGGTGAAGCTGCCGGAGGATATTTTATTTACTTCGGATCTGGAGGAAGCCATCCGGGGCAGGGATCTGCTGGTGCTGGCGGTGCCTTCGGTCTATACCAGAACCACGGCTCACAGTATGAAGCCCTTTGTGGAGGAGGGACAGATCATTGTCAATGTGGCCAAGGGAATTGAGGAGAGTACCTTAAAAACCCTGGATGTGATCATCGAGGATGAGATTCCCCAGGGGACGGTGGCTGTTCTGTCCGGTCCCAGTCATGCGGAGGAAGTGGGACGGGGACTTCCCACCACCTGTGTGGTTGGAGCCCACAATAAAAGCACTGCGGAGTTCATTCAGAATGTGTTTATGAGCGAGGTCTTTCGGGTCTATACCAGCCCGGATATGCTTGGTATTGAATTGGGCGGGGCCCTGAAAAACGTCATCGCCCTAGCTGCCGGTATGGCTGATGCGCTGGGCTACGGGGACAACACCAAGGCGGCGCTGATCACCAGGGGAATTGCGGAAATCAGCCGTTTGGCCATTGTCATGGGGGCCCGGGCGGAGACCTTAAGCGGTCTTACCGGTATCGGAGATCTGATCGTGACCTGTGCCAGTGTTCACAGCAGAAACCGCCGGGCTGGAATGTTGATCGGACAGGGAAAGACCATGCAGGAGGCTATGGATGAGGTGCAGATGGTAGTGGAGGGCGTTTATTCCACGAAAGCGGCCGTGGCGCTTGCGGAAAAATATCAGGTACCCATGCCCATCATCGAGCAGGTCAATCAGGTGTTGTTCCATGATAAGCCGGTGAAGGAGGCAGTACAGGAGTTGATGCTCCGGGACAGAAAGGCGGAGCACGAAGATTTACTTTGGGATGAGGAGTAAATTATGGCGAAGTGTTTTAACTGCGGAAAAAATTTTGATTATGAGAAATACTATGGAATCTGTCCGAAATGCGGTACCTATAACCGGGAGGAAACCCCAGAGGAAGCGCATATGGCGCTGCATGAGCAGTATGATAATGGGGAACACAGTCAGTCCACGGGAAGGTATGTGGCGGCGCCCTGGCCTGCCGCCACAAAGCGGCAGGGGACAGCCCGGGCCAAGGCAACGCCGGGCGCCATTCTGGTCTTTGTTCTGTTGATTATCGGCATTGTGGGCACCATCGCTTTCCCATTCTTATATATTTTTGGCAGAAGTATGGAATTTGGAGTGTCTGTTACGGAAGATATCTTTTCCCAGTCCGGGGAAGACCTGCATGGCGATGACGGTGGCTCGGATTCCGCGGAGGATGTAACCTATGCGGAGCAGACGGCGCCCGTTGCGCGGAGAACCGCCGGAGAGCCTTTGTATCTCGGCAATGACGGTGAACTTGCGGTGACTGTGGGAGCGGCTCGGGTCCGGGTGCCCGCCGGCTATGTGGAGGGGTTTCCCGAAGGGGAAAATCTGGTTGCCATTTCCGTGACCCATCAGGATACTCATGAGGGATATGAGGAATACAACGCCACGGATATGCTGTATGTGGGATTTTACGAGGATACCTACCGGGCATGTCTGACGTCCTATGACATGGAGCAGTATCTGAATGTTCTGGGAAGTATCCGCATTGTGGACCGCTACAATATTTCTTACGGTGAGGGCGAAGGGGAGCTTCTGGTGTTTGTGCCGGAGGAGGTTACCAGCCTCAAGCTGTACATAGAGTCCAGAAATGAGGATACCTACGAGATGATTGAGATTTTCGAGATACCTCTTGAAATCGGACCGGGGGAGGAGATATAAACCATGAAGAAAAGCGGAATTTTTATTGCGAATATTGTGCTGGCCTCGGTATTCGGCGTGTTTCTGATGATCAGCGCGTTTGTTGTCATTGTGATAAAGAGCTCCTTCGATATTGCGGAAAGCACCTATGATGCTTTTGACTGGAGCGAGGAGCTTTATGGCTACGGGGAGGATTATGGAGATGGTTTTTACAGCGATTATGAGCGGGAGGTCTATGAGCTTCCGGTGATTCAGGACGCAGCGGCAGAACTCATCGGCACGGAGTATCAGGGAGAGACTGCGTACGAGGGATATCAGTACTATGCGGTGACGGCTGCCATTTACAACGGAGGTTCGGAATTTCTCGTACCGGACTATCTGTATCTCAGCTGTGAGGGCGACAACGCTGATGATGTCTATATGGAATTCCTGGACGGGGAGGAGTGGCTCGAATCTGATTTGGATTATGCAAATCTGGCAGTGATTCCCTCCTGTCAGACCGGGGAGGTTCGGGTGATCGTTCAGGTGAAGGAGGGCGTTACGGATATTCGTCTGATACTGGATCGAACCTATGAGACCGGGGATGTTCAGACATGGGAGCTGTCGCTGGAATAGGCATTGCGGGAAAGAAGGGAAAAGGACTTTAAATGGAGCAAATTAAAATCAAGTATTTTACAGAGGATATTGACAAGCTTACCTATATTGACGGGAAATCCGACTGGATTGACTTAAGGGCCTCCGAGACGGTGGAGTTGAAGGCGGGAGAATTCAAGCTGATTCCCCTTGGAGTGGCCATGGAGCTTCCCAGAGGATATGAAGCCCATGTGGTTCCCAGAAGTTCCACTTTTAAAAATTATGGGGTGCTACAGGTCAATAGTTGTGGTATAATAGATAGTAGCTATTGCGGTGACGAGGATATGTGGCGGATGCCTGTGTACGCCACTCGGGACACCGTAATCAAAAAAAACGATAGAATCTGCCAGTTCCGCATTGTGGAGAATCAGCCCAGGATTGTCTTTGAGGAGGTAGCATCCTTAAGCAATACCAACCGGGGCGGCTTCGGCAGCACAGGCAGGCGGTAAAGAAGGCAGTAGGGAAAGGCGGGGATTTTTATGGAAAATCGCATGGTAAAATTTTATGCCAAGGACTCCGGTCAGGTGGCACTGCATGCAGTGCCGGGTCACTTCGCAACCAGTCATTCTCATATCAATTATTACATTGATTTGACCAGCCTGAAGATTCGCGCAAAGGAGGCGAAAAACGTGGCTGCCGTGATTGCGTCTAAATTTACAAGCGCAATCACTGTTGACACCATTGTCTGTATGGACGGCACCGAAGTGGTGGGAGCTTTTTTGGCCCAGAAATTTGAGGAGACAAGCTTTTTGACAACCACTAACCAGCATGAGACCATCTATGTGGTATCACCGGAATTTAATTCCACCAACCAGATGATTTTTCGGGATAACAATATGCTGGCCATTCGGGACAAGCATGTGCTGCTTCTGCTGGCCACTACCACTACCGGTCTGACTGTCCGCAGGAGCTTGGAGTGCATTCAGTATTATGGTGGCATTGTGGAGGGCGTAAGCTCTATTTTCAGTACGGTGAAGGAGGTAGAGGGCTATCCGGTGGTTTCGGTGTTCACCGGGGAGGATTTGCCCGGCTATGCGGCTTATCCCCAGAAGGACTGCCCCTTCTGTAAAAAGGGACACCGTCTGGAAGCCATGGTAAACGGCTACGGGTACTCCAAATTGTAGGGCGTTTTCGTCAGGGTGCACAAAAAAGATAACGGTTTTTATTAAAAATAACGAACACAGTAGAAACGGACAGGTATCTTAGGTAAAATGCCAAGAAACCTGTCTTTTTTTTGTGAAGTTTCAGGGTGGTGAAAATCCGCGGAATTTGGTAAAGTATATACAGGCAAATTGCTGAGAACAAAATAAAGCAAACATTTTTTAGGAGGTTTCATTATGGCAAGTTTATCACTGAAAAATATCACCAAGAAATACCCTAACGGCTTTGAAGCGGTTAAGGATTTCAACCTGGAAGTAGCCGACAAGGAATTCATCATCTTCGTAGGTCCTTCCGGATGCGGTAAGTCCACAACCCTTCGTATGATTGCGGGCCTGGAGGAGATTTCTGAGGGTGAGTTATACATTGATGGAAAATTAATGAACGACGTGGAGCCCAAGGACAGAGATATCGCCATGGTATTCCAGAACTACGCTCTGTATCCCCATATGACCGTGTTTGACAACATGGCCTTCGGTTTGAAATTGAGAAAGGTTCCCAAGCCCGAGATTAAGCAGAAGGTGGAAGAGGCAGCCAGAATCCTTGACCTGGAGAAGCTGCTTGACCGTAAGCCCAAGGCTCTGTCCGGTGGTCAGAGACAGCGTGTGGCTATGGGACGTGCTATTGTTCGTGAGCCCAAGGTATTCCTGATGGATGAGCCGCTGTCCAACCTGGACGCTAAGCTGAGAGTGCAGATGCGTTCCGAGATTGCTTCCCTGCACCAGAGACTGGGCGCAACCATCATCTACGTTACCCATGACCAGACAGAGGCTATGACTCTGGGTACCAGAATCGTTGTTCTGAAGGATGGCGTTATCCAGCAGGTAGATTCTCCCCAGACCTTATACAACGAGCCGGATAACCTGTTCGTGGCAGGATTTATCGGATCTCCGCAGATGAACTTCCTGGATGCCGAGTGTATCGTTGATGGCGACAAGGTTTCCCTGAAGTTCGGCGATTTCACCGTTGTACTTCCTCCCGCAAAGGCCCATGCCCTGAAGGAAGGCGGCTACGCAGGCAAGACCGTTGTACTTGGTGTCCGTCCCGAGGATATTGATGATTCTCAGATTGCCATCGAGACTCATGCGGATGGTATTGTAACCACCACCGTTACCGGTTACGAGCTGCTTGGTTCCGAGGTTCTGTTGTACTACAGTGTCAACGACACACCGATGACCGCCAAGGTTGATTCCAGAACAACCGCTCGTTACGGCGACACCATCAAGCTGGCTATGGATGTTGAGAAGATTCACGTATTCGACAAAGAGACTGAGCTGGTAATTACACATTAATCAGAAATTTTGGGGGCTGCCGCTTTGCGGCGGCCTCTTTTTAGGTTTGCCCATCATGGAACGGCAGGACGCAAAGAAAGGCGAAACGCCCTGGAACAAATTGTTTTCGGGGCATTTCGCCTTTCTTATTAAAAGGGGAGGATAAGTATTTAACTTCATCATTGGTAGTTCCCGGGAGAAACGGGTGGGGGCCCTTCATTTCTCTGCCGGTAATTATAGTATGAACGAAAAAAATCTCTTTATACAATTTCTTTTTAAAATTTATGATTTTTGAAAAAGGAGCAAATCTTTTTGAAAATGCGTATATAGATACTGAACAGTCCAAAGCCTCCCAGTATCCCGGTGAAAAGCCGCCGGAAATTGTTGGACTCCGCAATCTTAAGCTCCTGCAAACCCCAGTCCAATCCTATAAGCGACAGGAACAGGAGAGACAACAGAAGGGGGACGGAGAGGAAAATCCCTGTGACGACAGCCAGCAACTGGCCCACAGCTACGCCGGTACAGCGGGCGCACACGGGAAACTGGCGGCCCCTCCAGAAGAAGCTTCGCTCCGGAAGCTGATGGCAGCCGCTGTAATCGCCTAGCTCATAGATGAAATTTACCAGTGATTTCCGCAATTTTGACATACGTGTATCACCCTCGTGGTGGTTCTGGTCTTAGTTTTTTCCTTGCCCATGCCGCACAGACCGCACAGGACGCCGGGCAGGCTGAAAATGAGAAAGCCCAGGCAGGCCTTTATCCATCCGAAGCCCTTGGTTTTCCCCTTGGCGGTGGTTTCCGTGATTGCCTGGCTGGTGACGTTTGTACTGCCGCATTTTGGACATACCATAAAAATTACCTCCTGAAAGCATGCGCTATGTATTTAAAAACAGGAACATACATTCGAAAATGTGGTTCCTGTTTTTGGGTGAAATTACAGTTATCATCATATCACAAATAAAAATATAAGTCTAGCACTTTTTTTCTTTTTTTGGTATTCTGTGAGAGAAATCTGTGAAGGAAAGGGAGGACGCGAAGGATGGATTTGGAGCAGGAACGGGAGCAGCAGCATTTTTCAGAATGCCGTGAGCTGATTGCTGAAAATATTGAGTACTACGAGGAAAAGGCCCGGCAGGGAAAGGCGGAGACGGAAGCGCTGTTTGCGGCGGTGGCCTCCGGGGATGTGGAGCTCTACAATCAGTTGATCGTGAGTAAGGATGTCCAGGAGCACAATGAGCGGCAGCTTCGGAAGAACCGGGCGGCTTATGTGAAGCCCTATTTTGGGCGGATTGATTACCGGGAGGAGGCCACCAGCCAGGAGGAACAGCTTTATATCGGCAAAAACGGCGTCTCCCGGGATAAGACAAATGTGGTGGTTGTGGACTGGCGGGCCCCGGTGTCCACCCTGTATTATGAAAATGAGCTGGGGCCGGGAAGCTATGAGGTGCCGGAAATCGGAGAGATTGCGGTGGAACTAAAGCTGAAGCGCACCTTTGACGTCAGCGACGGGCAGCTTCTGGGGTATTATGATAATGATACGGCGGCTAACGACGAGCTTCTGGTAAAATATCTGTCCCAGAACAAGGACGTGATCCTGGGAGATATTATCTCCACCATTCAGAAGGAGCAGAACGAAATCATCCGGCAGTCGCCCTTTCGGAATCTCATTGTGCAGGGAGTGGCGGGCAGCGGCAAGACCACCGTGGCCATGCACCGGATCTCTTATATTTTATATAACTATGAGGAACGGTTCCGTCCAGATGAATTTTGCGTTATCGGCAGCAATGACATGCTGCTTGGCTATATCACCAGCGGGCTGCCGGAGCTGGACGTGTATCATGTAAGGCAGCTTCGGATGGACGCCTTTTTCCGGGAACTTTTGGGAAAGGAGTGGAAGAAGAGCTATCGCCTGGCAGAGCTTTCCCGAAAGGAAAGCTTCAAGAGCAAGCTGGAATTTGTGGAGGCCCTGGACGGATATCTTAAGGAACTCCGGCATAAGCTTTTTGACCAGGTACAGGTGACGGACAAGATCTTGGGAGTTATATTGTCTGGGGAGAGTATTCAGAGAACCCTGATGGAAAATCCCAGGGATTCCGTCGCGCGGATCTACCGGCTGCTGAACGAACGGATACGGACCCGGATCCGGTTTCTGGTGCCGGAGGACAACAAGGATTTTTGCAGGGATAAGCAGAAGGAATATCGGGGATATTTTTACCAGGGACCGGAGTTGAAAAATCTGGTGGGGATGTATCATGATTTTCTTAAGGGATATGGGGAAGACCATGGGATTTTGGTGGAATCTGTTCTTGCCCACACGGCCAGGGGGCAGTTTGACGTGTACGATCTGGCGGCGCTGGCGTTGATTCAGAAGCGTATGACGGAGAAGGAATTTTATGAGGAGTATGGGCAGATCATCATCGACGAGGCCCAGGATTTTGGGGCGGCGGTGTATTATGTGATGAAGCAGGTGCTGCACCAGTGCTATTTCACCATTATGGGAGATGTGTCCCAGAACATTCATTACGAGACGGGAATGAATGACTGGGAGGCGCTGACGGAAGGGGTGTTTGCCGGGGAGCGCGCCGGATTTTACCTTTTGGCCAAAAGCTATCGGAATACCATTGAAATTTCGGAGGTGGCCGGGCGGGTGCTGGAGCAGGCTTCCTTTGGAAAATATAAGATTCAGCCGGTGATCCGCCACGGGGCGCCGGTGGATTTCTGTAAGGTTGGGGAACAAGAGATGGGAGAGAAAACAGCGGCCTTACTTTCGGAAATCAAAGGCCGGGGATATGGGACCATCGCTGTCATCTGCCGGAATCAGGCGGAGGCGGAAGCGGTGGAACAGGACCTTGAGGCCAGAGGTGTTTTCCGGGAAGGGGAGACGGAGGCTGCTGGCAGCACCCTGGATTTCCGGCAGGGCGTGATGGTGCTGCCCATTCAGCTGACCAAGGGACTGGAATTTGACAGCGTGATTCTGTGGAACCCGGACAGAGAAGCCTATAGTGAAAGCCAGGGAGACGCCAAGCTTCTGTATGTGGCCATCACCCGGGCCCTCCATGAGCTTCATATTGTGTACCATGGGGAGTTGAGCGGACTGTTGGAGGAGGAAAGGTAACGGAAAAAGAAAAATGTTACGGCCCATCCCGCTCTAAGCAGCATGCTCCGCAATGGTGGGAATAAAAAGGTAATAATTACCAGTTGCAAACAAACATATATTCGTGTATGATGATAGAAAAGAGAAAGGAACATATGTTTGATATGCTGGTATTTCATGTGGATGTAAACAGCGCCTTCCTGTCCTGGGAAGCGGCCTACCGCCTGCACCATCTGGGCGGAAGGCTGGATATCAGAGAGATCCCCTCGGCGGTGTCGGGGGATATGGCGGCCCGGCACGGGATTATTCTGGCTAAGAGCATGCCGGCCAAGCGGTATGGCATTCAGACCGGCATGTCGGTGATGGAGGCCCGTCAGCGGTGTCCCGGGCTTTATATGGTGCCGCCCAATTATGGGCTGTATGAAAGGTGTTCGAAGGCCTTTTTGAAACTTCTGCGGGAATATACTCCCGAGGTGGAGCAGTACAGTATCGATGAGGCTTTCATGGACATGACGGGCACCATAGGAATGTTGGGAAATGATCCGGTACGGGTGGCGGAGGAGGTTAAGGATCGAATCAGAGAGGAACTGGGCTTTACCGTGAATATCGGGGTGGCCCCAAATAAGCTTTTGGCAAAAATGGCCGGGGAATTAAAGAAGCCGGATCTGGTGCATACCATGTTTGCGGAGGAGATTCCGGCAAAATTGTGGCCCCTGCCGGTATCGGACTTATTTTTCGTGGGCAGGGCCACCGCAAAAAAGCTTCTGAATATGGGGATTACCACGATTGGGGAGCTGGCGGGCACGGACCCGGCCCTTTTGAAAAGTGTTTTGAAGAAGCACGGGGAGGTCATCTGGAATTTTGCCAACGGACGGGACTGCTCCGTGGTGGAATTTGAGCCGCCGCCTCAGAAGGGCTACGGCAATTCCACCACCATCGCCTTTGACGTCACCGACGCCTCCACCGCCAGGCTGGTGCTGCTGGCCCTGGCGGAGACCGTGGGAGCCAGACTGCGGGAGCATGGAGTCCGGGCCCAGGTGCTGGCGGTGGGGATTAAAAGCCATGATTTTAAATATGTAAGCCATCAGACGGTGCTGAATCAGGCCACCGACATTACGGAGGAATTGTATGCCCATGCCTGCCGGTTGTTCGATGAGGTCTGGGACGGCAGGCCCATCCGCCATCTGGGGCTTCATACCAGCCGGATTTCCGACGGGGCGGACATGCGGCAGATGGATATGTTTGACGTCATGGATTATGAGCGGCTGCGGAAGCTGAATCGGGCGGTGGACGGAATCCGAAAGACCCATGGCATTGACGCAGTGAAGCGGGCCGTTTTCCTGGGCAGTCCCATCGACCACCTCTCCGGCGGCGTGTCCCGGGAGAAGCGGAGTGTGGACTATGGAAGTGTCAGGATCGATTAAAATTGAAACGTATGTTTGAAGCGGGGCTATTTCACGTAATTGGGCGCATACTATGTATGAGAAGGAAGGAACAGGGGAGCTTGCTATGGGAATGGGAATCGGAATCAATGCAGGACCGGCGGACGCCGGAGAAATCAAGGGTTACCAGGAGCCCGTCGCCTGTGGTGTCTGGTTTACCAGCACCGGGCGGATACTGCCAAAGACCATTAAATTTCAGGACCGGGAGGGAACGCTTCACACTCTTTCGGATATCCATGTGATAACCGAGGAAGAAAAATTTTACTGCGGAATCCCCACCATAGAGTTTGAATGTGATATAATGCTAGGGGAAACGAGATATCTGTTCCGGCTGCTATATTATGTGGAACGGCAGGAGTGGAAAATATTATGGAAAAACAGGAGGTAGTAAGACGAGCCTATGTGCGGACGGTATTATGTGGATGACGGCGTGATGAGGGACATCCGTCGGATTGTGAACGGCGTGGATTTGGCGTTGAAGGAAGGAGCCATCCGGCGGAGTGTGGATTCTGCGGATATGGCCCGGAAGGGCGGGAACCTTTTGCATATGGAAATTGCCGGAGAACTGGGAATTTCGGAGGAAAGCGGAGAAGGTGATTTCTCCTGGGCTGTATGGGACGGCGATATTTGCCCCTCCCAGCCTGCGCCGGTTCTGTTTGGCGCAGAGGGCAGGCTTGTTGCGGGCGCCATGCGCTGGGGATTTCCGCCCTATGAGGGGAAGGGCCTTCTTATCAATGCCAGGGCCGAGACGATTCTGGAGAAAAAGACCTTTCGGGAAAGCGCAAGGTATCGCCGGTGCGTGTTGCCGGCTCGGCATTTTTATGAGTGGAACCTAAGCCGGGAGAAGGCCGTGTGCTATCAGGCGGGAAGGCCCACCCTCTATCTGGCCGGCTGTTACGACCTTAAGGAGGGGGAGAACCGGTTTGTGGTGATTACCACCCAGGCAAACGAGACCCTAAGAAAAGTCCATGAGCGTATGCCCCTTCTGATAGGGGAAGAGGAGCTTGTAGGCTGGCTATTTGATGATGAGGCGGCGGAGGCCATGTTAAGGAGAGCCCCGGCGGCTGCGGAGTATGAGATGGAGGCGGAGCAGCTTTCTCTGTTTGATGGAGTATGAGACACGATTCTAATAGGACAAAGGATGTCCGAAAAGAAGTCCGAAAAAACAGCACAAATTCACGGTTTCTGGAACCAGAAAGGCGAGGTATTATACCCAGGAGATGGTTGTTTAAGTCCGAGCTCTGAATTTCCTGGGCGTAATCCCCGTATCGGCTTTAAACATCCTGGTAAAATAGTTTGCGTCCAGGATTCCTATTTTATATTCCGGGGATTCTATTCCGCAACGCCGTCCTCGTCAGGATCGGAAACATACACAATCTCATACCCCTCGCATTCCTGCAAAACGTAATCCACAAAGGCCTGGGTGTTCTCCTCGCCCACCTGAAACATTTTCCCTGTGGACAGGATGTTGGTGATGAGGTACCCGTCTTCCCGGACGCTGATGCTGATATTTTCATAGCCCAGCATGGGAACACTGACGCAGATGCCTAAAAGCTCTTTTGGCTCATCGAAAGACAGGTCATCATATTCATTTTCTGCCGACACATCGGACAACAGCAGATCCCAGACCCGGTTCGTATCAAGCTGCTCAAAACGGATGGCGGCATATCCGCTTAAGGGTTTTTGGTAATCGTAGGAGGCCCAGTTAATAACCAACGTATTTTGAAGGTCCAGATCCTCGATAAACTGTCCCAGTGTCTCCGGCCGGTAGGAGGAATTCACCGCGGCGTAACAGGTCTCTGTTCCCTCATATTGTACGGCCACGGCGCACTGTACAGAGATATTTTTTATCTCGTATATCGTCGCATCGCAGTACCGGTTGGCGTCCTCACCGGCTATATATGCGTATTCGTCCCAGCCTCTGGCGGTGACGGTGCCCAGGCTTTCGCCCAGTCGTTCCGTGGGTACTTCTCCGTTTCCCGTCTGGTATTCCAGGTTATTCAGGATAATCTCTCCGTATTGGGAATAAATTTCCATATCCTCCCAGCGGGGGATTTCCGCTATTTCCGAGGCGGAATCGGAGGGAGTTTCTATTTCTTTTACGGGATACGGGTGTTCCGCCCGGTACAGAAGGGTCCCCGACAGCAGAAGACACAGGCAGGCCGCCAGGGCGCTCCATTTTACCAGCCTGCGCTTTCCGGATTTCTTTTTGTAGCGGATTGCTTCCGCAATATACCTGTCGTCAAGCTCGCTCATGGCGTCAGAAAATTTCACATAAGAAAACTTTTCTGTGTTCATAGGAATACCTCTCTTTCCGTCAAATAGTCTTTCATCCTCCGGCGGATGCGGGTGAGCCGGACGGACACGTTCTTCTCGGTAAGCCCCATCTGGCTTGCGATATCCCGGTAGCTGTCCAAAAACCAGTAGCGGCGCATGAAAATGACGCGATTTTCCATAGACAGCGTGTTCAGAAAAGCTTCGATGATACGGGCTAATTCCTTTGCCTCTATCTGGCCTTCCACGGTATCGGATGAGGGCAGACAGGCTTCCAGCTCCGCCATGGCAACATCATAGACGCTGTTTCGCTTAGCTGCTTTGTTCCGATAATAGGCCTTCAGAGAAAGATTGCGGACGATTCTGCACAGATAGGCCGGAAGTGGATCGGGCTTTGCCGGCGGGATTGCGTTCCATGCGCCCAGGTATGCGTCGTTGACACATTCCTCCGCGTCCTGCCGGTTGTTTACAATGTTGTATGAGAGCTGATGACAGACCCTGCCGTACTTTGTATCCAGTTCCCATATGGCCTGCTCGGAACGTCGGAAAAATAATTCGATGATTTTTTCATCTTCCATCAGTGGCACCCCCCTTCTTTCCTTGTTACATCTATATACTACGGTTTCCGTGCCAAAAACTACATGCATTTTAAAATATGCGGTTGCTTTATTGGATGGTTGCAGACGGATGGCCAGTAAAATATGAGAACTGGGTGAGGGCAGAGAAAGCCGGCTTTTGGTATATACAGGAGAAGATTCCGTAACTGCCGAAAGCCGGCTTTATAAGTGAAAGAAAAGGAATACTATTGCTGCGCGGATTTGATCACACATTCATGTATTCTGGTTTTCTTAAACTGGTCAGAGGCCTGAATCGCCTTTACAAGCTCCGGGCGGCTGCCGTTTCGTATTGCCCGGAGAAATTCAATTCGGACTTCTTCATTGGGGATGAAAACGGAATGTGTCTGCTCATCATAGGCCAGGTATCCAAGGTGAACCAGCAGCGTGAGAACATCGTCCTTACTCTTGAAGGAAGTCATATCGTTCTGGAAGGAACCGGTATCTATTTCACAGGATATTCCTCCCAGCATGGAAATAATGGTCTCTTTCAATCCATCCATATCCAGATCGATATAAATCTGGAGTGCTTCATAGGTTTCCGTACTGGTCCAATAACTGGTATATTCTTCTTCCGTCATGGCATCTACGATGGACGAATGAACTCCAGAAACAGCGGCCAGTACCATTTCGTGCGCATCAGCTTGCGGAAATATAAAATATTTCCGGCCAAATTAGCCTGCATCTGACTGTCCATCTCTGTCTGCTTCAGAAAATCATGGTAAAGCCTCATATCTTCCGGATATTTTCCGTTTCCAAGGGAGATATCAAGATACAGCAGATTTTGAAAGCAGGGCGTACTTCATTTTAGCATAAAAAACGGTAAGGAGCAATGGAATTGCAGCGCTTGTTGCCGGACAATACATTGTAATAATCCGGTTTATGTGCTAAAATACCGTTGTGACAAAAGCATGCGTAAGATACAGGTTGTGAGGGTATACAATGGAAGACTGGAAGCAGAGGTTTGACAAAAATACGCTGGAAAGAGGAAAGGCTTCTTTCCTGAATAAGAGAGTGGATGATCTAAAGGAAATCAATGGCGGGTATACCGCGGCAGTGCTGGGCAGGGAGCGGTTCCCGGTGACGGTGCGGATGCCGGGCGGCAGTCTGGGGCATATGAGCTGTAGTTGTCCCGTGTCGAGGATGGGAAGAAACTGCGAGCATATGGCTGCCGTTTTATATGCAATCGAAGCCAGAGGCGAGGCGGCTAAGGAAGCGCTTACGGAGGCGGAGCTTCTGACAAAATGGAAACAGATGGATGAGGCCCTGCGACAGAAGGAAGGAAAGAAGGCAGAAAAGAAGAGCCGGCAGAAGGTTTCCAAAACAGCGGAAGAGAAGAGCCGCCAGGAGAAAGCAAAAGCGGCGGAGGAAGCCCCGCACCAGGAGGAGGCGAAGGCTGCGGAGGAAGCCCGGCGCCTGGAGCAGGAGCGCCAGGAGAAACGCCTGGCCCGTGAGAAGCGGAAGGCGGAGATGGCAAGAAAGAAGGAAGAACAGAAGCGCCTGGCAGAGGAGGCCCGGCGTAAGGAAAACGAGAAACGTCTGGCGGAGGAGGCCCGCCGGGAAAGCTTAAGAATGCAGAAGCAGGAGGAGGCCCGCCGCCGGGAGGAGAAGCGCCGGAAAGAGGAGGAAGGCAAAAAGCGGGCCCAGGAACAGCGTCGCCAGGAGGAACTTATGCGGCAGAAGGAAGAGAAGCGCCAGGAGGAGGAAAGACACCGCCAGGAGGAGGAATGGATGCGCCAGGAGAAGGAGAGACAGCGCCAGGAGACAGAGCGGCGCCGCAGAGAAGTGGAACAGCAGAAGCTTCAGGAAGCGCGAAGGGAAGAGTTTGAACTTCTGGGAACGCCCTGGTCCCAGGAGACGGACACGCCGGAGATAGAGAACGTCGGGGAGGACATAGAGGAGCTGGAACACTATAGCTATTTTGACGGCACGCAGATCAAGGCCACGGTACAGATTCCCCAGCGGGCCTACCAGGAGGGAGAACAGCTGCGCCGCCAGGGAAAATTTAAGCTGGAGAAGATTTTTTCCGGCTATGAGCAGATGAGCGGAGAGATTCTTGGACAGGCGGAGGCAAAGGGGAAAAATGGCAGGGAGGAATTCAACCTGCGGATGATATTTTCCAGAACCCAGATCAAGGCTTTCGAGTGCGGATGTCCCAAATGCAGGAAGGATTACTATATCTGGAATCCCCGCAAAACAGACTGCGCCTACAAGGCCGAAATGATGCGGGAGGTGGCGGATTATCTGAATACCCACAATGTGGGGGACGCCACCGACCGGAACGGACAGAAGCTGTTTTATTTTTACCGGGGGCAGAGGGCGAATTCCGTGATGGAAGAAGACACCAGGAAAGAGAGTCTGCGGCTGCTTCCAAGGCTTCTTAATAAGGATGGAGAGCTGTTCGTATCCTTTAAAGTTGGGGAGAATAAGCTGTTTGTAGTCAAGAAGCTGGACGAGTTCTGTGAAAATGTCAGGGCTTCGGCTACGGATACATACGGCACCAATACCCAGATCAACCACAGTCCGGAAAATTTTACGGAAAAGGGAATGGAATGGATTCGCTTTATCAGTCGGATCGTGAGCGAGGAGGAGGAGCTTCAGCGAAGGCTTGTGGAAGGCCGGTATTACAACGCTTATCGGAAAAACGGCGTGGGAAACGAGTTGTCCCTGTTCGGCTGGCGGCTGGATGAATTCTATCATCTGATGGGCAGCGACCCCATGGATTATGAAGAAAAAAGCGATGGCGAAAAACGGAAGGGCACTCTGCTCCGGGGGGAGCGGAATCCCAGGGTGACTATGCGGATTTCTCGGGAACAGTTGGAAGGGGATGAGACATTCCACGGAATCAAGGTGGAGGGCAGCCTTCCGGAGCTGTACTACGGGATAGAGGACGCCTACTATATCAGTAGGGACCACATTTATCGGGTGGACAGGGAGTTCGAGAAGGACATTGAGCCTCTGGCTGCGCTGGCGAAGGGGGATACCTTTTCCTTTCATGTGGGAAGAAATCATATGTCCGAATTTTACTATCGGATTCTGCCCCGGCTGCAGGAGGTGGCGGAGGTTACGGAGACGGAGCCGGAGAAGATCCGGGCCTATCTGCTCCCGGACGTGCGTTTTACTTTTTATCTGGATGCGGAAGAACAGAATGTTACCTGTAGGGCATATGGAAGGTACGGGGAAAGGGAAGTGGACCTGCTGGATGTCCTTACCCCCCGGGAATCGGGAAATCCGGAGTATTTCCGGGATAAAGCCAGAGAGGAGGAGGTTCTCGACAAGGTCCGGCAGTGGCTGCCGGAAATCGACTGGCAGAAGCGGGAGCTTCATTGTGGTGGCAGGGAAGAGCTGATCTATCAGTTGATGGAAAGCGGCACGGAGAAGCTGCTGGAACTGGGAGAGGTGCGGTGTACCAGGCGGTTTATGGGATATCGCGCCGTGCGAAAGGTCAAGGTGTCCGTGGGCGTCTCGGTGGCATCGGACCTGCTGGAGCTTACGATTTCCACCGAGGACGTGCCCGAAAGCGAACTGCTGGACATCCTTGCCGGCTACCGGGCGAAGAAGAAATACTACCGTCTGAAGGACGGCTCCTTTGTGAACCTTACGGACTCCTCCCTGGATATGCTCACGGAACTGATGGATACCACCCACATAAAGCCAAAAGAGCTGGTAAAGGGAAAGATGAAGCTTCCCATGTACCGCACCCTGTATCTGGACAAAATGCTGGAGGAGCATGAGGACGTCTACAGCAGCAGGGACAGCCGCTTCCGGGAGGTGGTGAAGGGCTTCAAGACCGTGAAGGACGCGGATTTCGAGGAACCGGGGAGCTTATCTAAGGTGATGCGCAAATATCAGAAGAACGGATACAAATGGCTGCGTACCCTGGAGGCATGGCAGTTTGGAGGCATTCTGGCCGACGACATGGGCCTGGGTAAGACCCTGCAGGTCATTGCGGTGCTCCTTTCGGCAAAGCAGGAGGGCAGAAGCGGCACCTCCCTGGTGGTGACGCCGGCCTCTCTGGTTTTCAACTGGGGCGAGGAATTCCACCGGTTTGCGCCGGAGCTTACGGTGTCTCTGATCACGGGAACCCAGGAGGAGCGGCAGGCAAAAATAGAGGCCTGGCAGGAGGCGGATGTGCTTGTGACATCCTATGACCTTCTGAAACGGGATATCGTTTTATATGAGGACAAGCAGTTTCAGTATGAAGTGATCGACGAGGCCCAGTATATCAAGAATCAGACCACGGCGGCAGCCAAGGCCGTGAAGGTGATAAACAGCCGGGTCCGGTATGCCTTGACCGGCACGCCCATTGAGAACCGGTTGAGCGAATTGTGGAGTATTTTTGATTATCTTATGCCCGGCTTCCTGTTCAACTATGAGGTGTTCAAGCGGGAGATGGAGACTCCAATCGTGAAGAACAGTGATGAGACGGCCATGCAGCGCCTGCGGAAAATGGTGGGTCCCTTTATCCTGCGCAGAAGGAAGGAGGACGTGCTGAAGGATTTGCCGGAGAAGCTGGAGGAGAGCCGCTATGTGCGGTTCGATAGTACCCAGCAGAAGCTGTATGATGGTCAGGTGCTCCATATGAGAGAGAGCATTGCCCGACAGGATGACGCGGATTTTAATAAGAATAAAATGCTGATCTTAGCGGAACTGACCAGGCTTCGCCAGATTTGCTGCGACCCTTCCCTGTGCTTTGAGGATTATCATGGCGAGTCCGCCAAGCTGGAGGCGTGCCTGCAGCTGATCTTAAGCGCCATGGACGGGGGCCACCGGATGCTGGTATTTTCCCAGTTCACGTCCATGCTGGATATCCTTAAGGAGAAGCTTTCGGAAGCCGGGATAGCCTATTACACGATTACGGGAAGCGTTCCCAAGGACAAACGCCTGCAGCTGGTGAAGGAATTTAATGAAGGGGATGTGCCGGTGTTTCTGATTTCTCTGAAGGCAGGAGGCGTGGGCTTAAACCTTACCGGAGCCGACATGGTTATCCACTATGATCCCTGGTGGAACCAGGCCGTGCAGAACCAGGCCACGGACCGTGCCCACCGCATCGGCCAGACAAAAAAGGTGACGGTTTATAAACTGATCGCAAAAAACACCATAGAGGAAAAGATAGAGAAACTCCAGGAAACCAAGAAAAATCTTGCCGACCAGGTCATCGGCGGCCAGACCGGCCAGCTGGGCAGTCTGACCAGAGAGGAGATCCTGGAATTGCTGGAGGTGGACAGCTGAGAATGTATGCCCGGCTGCCTGGAAGCAGGGTTGTTGCATGAAAAAAAATATGATAAAATGAAGACCGTATGATATTATATTAGGAAAAAACAGAATCCGTTGGCGAGACAGAAAGGATGACAGAAGATGGAATATCGCATGGAACATGACAGTATGGGTGAGATCAAAGTCCCGGCAAGCCATTGCTGGGGAGCCCAGACCCAGAGAAGCCTTGAGAATTTTAACATCGGCGCGGAAACCATGCCGTCCGAGGTAATTCACGCTTTTGTGATACTGAAGCGTGCGGCGGCGGAGGCCAATTATCGGATGAAGAAGCTGGAGGAAGGGCGCAAGAACGCCATTGTGGAGGTCTGCGAGAGCATTTTGCAGGGAGAATACCCGGAGGAATTTCCACTGAAGGTGTGGCAGACGGGAAGCGGCACACAGAGCAACATGAATGTCAATGAAGTGATTGCCCATATTGGAAATGCCAGATATCCCGGACTGGGGCTTCATCCAAACGACCATGTAAATATGTCCCAAAGCTCCAACGATACCTTCCCCACGGCCATGAACATTGCGGCGCGGCTGGAAATTGTAAAGAGGCTGCTTCCGGCTTTGGACTGTATGATCGCGGTATGCAGGCAGCTGGAAGCGGAAAATAAGGATGTGATAAAAATCGGAAGGACGCACCTCCAGGACGCGGTTCCGCTGCGGTTTTCCCAGGAAATCAGCGGCTGGCGGGGAATGCTTGAGGCAAACAGAACAATGCTTACGCAGTCTTCTAAATCTCTCCTTTCCCTTGCCATCGGAGGGACCGCAGTGGGAACGGGGCTGAATTGCCCGGAAGGGTTTGACGAAGTCTGCGCGGAATATATTTCCCGTCTCACCGGAGAAAGTTTTCTCCCGGCGGAAAATAAATTTCACGCATTGACCTCAAAGGACAGCTTTGTGTTTGTTCACGGCGCTTTGAAGGCTCTGGCGGCAAATCTGATGAAGATAGCCAATGACATCCGCTGGCTGGCCAGCGGACCACGGTGCGGACTCGGCGAGATCCATATTCCGGAAAATGAGCCGGGAAGCTCCATTATGCCGGGGAAGGTCAACCCCACCCAGTGTGAAGCAGTTACTATGATTGCCGCGCAGGTGATGGGAAATGACGCAGCCATCGGATTTGCGGCCTCCCAGGGCAATTTTGAACTGAATGTGTTTATGCCGGTGATCGCTTACAACCTGCTGCAATCGGTCAGACTTTTGACGGATGGGATAAACTCCTTCACGAAAAATTGTCTGTCGGGTCTGAAGGCGAATAAGGAGAAAATGGCATATTATTTAAACCGGTCCCTTATGATGGTGACCTGCCTGACCCCGGAAATCGGCTATGAAAATGCCGCCGCTGTAGCCCAGAAGGCGCTGCGGGAGAATATTACGCTGAAAGAGGCGGTGCTTGCGCTGGGGCTTTTGACGGAAGAAGAGTATGAGGCAAAGGTACGGCCGGAAAAGATGGTATAGGAGGAAAGAACATGGATTACGCAGCGGAAAGCTTGAAATTACATTATGAATTAAAAGGAAAGATCGAGGTGACATCACGGGTAGCCGTGGATTCCAGAGAGGCCTTAAGCCTGGCTTACACGCCGGGGGTGGCGCAGCCCTGTCTGGAGATACAGAAGGATGTGAACAAGAGCTATGAACTGACCAGACGTTGGAATACGGTGGCGGTGGTGACGGACGGAACCGCGGTGCTGGGGCTTGGCGATATCGGCCCAGAAGCCGGAATGCCTGTCATGGAGGGGAAATGCGTGCTTTTCAAAGAGTTCGGCGGCGTGGACGCCGTTCCTCTGTGCATACGGAGTAAGGAGACGACGGAAATCGTGAATACGGTGCGCCTGCTGGCCGGGAGCTTTGGCGGAATCAATCTGGAGGATATCTCCGCGCCTCGGTGCTTTGAAATCGAGCAGCAGCTGAAAGAATGCTGCGATATCCCCATTTTTCATGATGACCAGCACGGGACGGCGGTGATCACCCTGGCGGGGATTATCAATGCCTTAAAGGTTACCGGAAAACAGAAGGAGAGCTGCAAGGTCGTGGTAAACGGAGCCGGCTCCGCCGGAGTGGCCATTACAAAGCTACTGCTGACCTATGGCTTTGCGCGGATTACCATGTGCGATATCAACGGGATCATCGGAGAGGACTCCCCAAACCTCAACTGGATGCATAAGGAGATGGCAAAGGTCACGAACCGGGAGCAGAAGCGGGGAACCCTGGCAGACGCCTTAAAAGGGGCGGATATTTTTATCGGCGTTTCCGCGCCGGGGATTGTCACGAAGGAGATGATAGCGTCCATGAACCCGGATGCCATTGTATTTGCCATGGCCAATCCGGTTCCGGAAATCATGCCGGATCTGGCAAAAGAGGCGGGAACAAAAGTGGTGGGAACCGGGCGTTCCGATTTTCCCAACCAGGTAAATAATGTGCTGTGCTTCCCCGGACTGTTCCGGGGCGCTCTGGACGTCCGGGCTTCTGACATCAATGACGAGATGAAAATCGCCGCAGCCCATGCCATTGCCGGATTGGTAAGCGATGAGGAGCGCAGTCCCGACTATATTTTGCCGGCGGCCTTTGATGAGAGGGTGAGTAAGGCCGTTGCCCAGGCTGTGGCGGAGGCTGCCAGGAAAAGCGGCGTCGCCAGGATATTCTAATATAATTTTAATCTTTCCGCCGTATACTATGGTCCAGGAGGTGTTTTCATATGCGTATATTATTTGCGGAGGACGAACGGGATCTGAATAAAATCGTTACAAAAAAGCTGGAACGGGAGGGCTATAGCGTTGACAGCTGTTATGACGGAGCGGAAGCCATAGATTATCTTATGGCGGCGGATTACGACGGGGTGATTCTGGATATCATGATGCCAAAGGCTGACGGATTTCAAGTCTTAAGCGCCTTAAGAAAGGCGGGAAAGACCACCCCGGTGCTGTTTCTGACAGCCCGGGATTCGGTGGTGGACCGGGTGAAGGGCTTGGACAGCGGGGCCAACGACTACCTGGTGAAGCCCTTTTCTTTTGAGGAATTGATGGCGCGGATCCGGGCCATGACGAGAAATCCCTTCGGACAGGCCACCAGCGTGCTGACGGTGGGGGATCTGACTATGGACTGCGCCGCTCATACGGTTTCCCGGGCGGGTGTGGAGATTTCGCTGTCGGCCAGGGAGTATGCCATGCTGGAATATCTCATGCACAACAAGGGCGTGGTGCTGTCCCGGGAGACCATCGAGGACCATGTCTGGAATTTTGATTACGAGGGCGGAACGAACGTGGTGGATGTCTATATCCGGTATCTGCGGAAAAAGATTGACGATGGCCACGAGAAGAAGCTGATTCACACCGTACGTGGCAGCGGGTATGTCCTGCGGGAGGAGCCATGAAAAATTTATCCATTCGCATGAAAATTACCCTCTGGTTTTCCGTGGTGCTGGTGGCTGTGATGGCACTGACCTTTCTGGTGGCCCTTTCGGTCAGCCGGTCCGTGATTCAAAAGACCGTGCGGGACGGCCTGGTGGAGACGGTGGAGGACAATATCGATGAGGTAGAGTATTACGACGAGATGCCGCCGGAGGAGCAGTGGAACAATGCCGATCTGTATATAGAATTTCGCAATGGCATCATGGAGATTGACGATGATTTCCTGGACAGGGTCAACGGGATTGCCACCGGGCTTTATCAGGAGGACGGTACGCTGATGTACGGGGAAAATCCCATTGCCAATCACACGTCGGACCTTGCCTTTGCGGATGAAACGCTGCGGGAGATATCCGTGGGGAAAATCACCTATTATGTCTATGATCGGGCCCTTTCCACAGAAGAGCTGGAGGGATTATGGCTGCGGGGAGTTGTGTCGGAACAGCAGGGGGACATGCAGCTTTCGTCGGTGACCCGGGTATCACTGATATTGATGCCGGGGCTGGTGCTTTTGGCAATCTTGGGCGGCTATTTGATTGCCGGAAGGTCTTTGCGGCCCGTGAAGGAGATGGCCGCCACGGCCTCTCAGATTGGTCAGGGGCGGGATTTAAAGAAGCGGATCCCCATAGGTCCGGGAAAGGATGAGCTGCACACCCTGGCGGACACCTTTAACCAGATGTTTGAGCGGCTGGAGGAGTCCTTTGAACAGGAAAAACAGTTTGCCTCGGATGTCTCCCATGAGCTTCGCACCCCCATGTCCGTGATCATGGCTCAGTGTGAATTTTCCATGGAATATGCGGAAAATGAAGAGGATTACCGGGAGGCCCTCACCGTCATCAAGCGGCAGGGAGACCATATGACGGCCTTGATTGAAGATATGTTGAGCGTCACCCGGCTGGAACGGAAAGCCGACAGTTATACTATGGAGGAATTGGATCTGTCAGAGCTTGTGGAGACGGTCTGCGGGGAACTTTCCATGTTGAAGGAGAAGGATATTATTCTGACCTGCGGGTGTGAGCCCGGCGTGACCGTCAAGGGAAACCGGGAGCTTCTGGTAAGACTTCTTCGGAATCTCATCCACAATGCCTATCGCTACGGCAAGGAGAACGGGCACATTCTGGTGGCCCTCATAAGAGCCGGAGAACGGGTGGAGCTGTCGGTGACAGATGATGGAATCGGAATCGCCAAGGAGGAGCAGGAAAAAATTTTCCACCGTTTTTATCAGGTGGACACCGCCCGCTCCAGCCGGGGCACCGGCCTGGGCCTGTCCATGGTCCAGGAGATCGCCTGGCTTCACGGGGGTGAGGTGAAGGTGGAAAGCGAACCTGGCGTGGGGAGTACCTTTACGGTGGTGTTGTAGGAAAAAGTAAATTGATTTATGCGGGATGATAAAATATCAGGGCTGTCACACATTTGGTGTGCCAGCCTTTTTGTTAAAATAATCCATGATTCCTATTTTCGTCAATACCTTTTTGCAGGCTCCCGTTTTATAATGAATGTATAAATATGTGAGCAAGGAGGAAAAAAATGTGATGCAGAAACAAAAAAAGGGATAAGATCAAAGGAAGAAAAAGCTATTTCTACAAATTTCTCTTTAATTCTATCTTGAACCTATGCGTGCCGATTCTGGCAATCTTTTTTGTTTACATGCAGGCGGAGAGCACGGTAAAAAATCAGATTATCTTATCAAATCAAAACACCCTGAATCAGTTTTTCCGGCTGATGGACTCCGTTACTGAGGAGATGAGGAACATCTGTATTTCGGTAGCGGGCGACACCGAGTGCGTCAATTATTCTTATTATGCGGCCAATTATTCCGAACGGGCGCCTTATCAGAGCCTTATGGTGAAAAATCAGCTGGCGACCTATCAAAACGAGAGATACCATGATATCTTTGTGTATTTCCCTGTGAATGACAAGATTATTTCCGGTGTCAATTCCTCTCTCAAAGCAGATTATTATTATGATACCTATTATGCTGTCAGCGCGGAGAAGGATTTTCGGGAAGAATTCTGGGAGATCCTTGAGGCCGACGCCAGACGTCCGTCCTTTTTTGTCATGAATCGGGAGAGCAGTGATTATTACCTTTGCGTGTCTATGAAGCAGTTGGATTACCGGAACAGCGCACAGAGCTATGAAGTTGTGGTGGTGCTGGAACAGGGATATATCAACCAGCTCATTGAGCAGGAAAACGGGGAGGCCGGCGGTATCATCATGATGTTTAATCAGGACAAGGAAATTCTCTTCAGCAGCGACATGAATCAGAACTGGCATCTGGAAGGATATTCCGGAACCGAGGTATCCTATCAAATGGAATTGGAGGGGGTTTCTTATATGATGCAGGTACAGGAATCCGATGTCCTGGAGGGGTATTATGCATCGGCGATTCCCGTTGATTATTTCTGGCAGCAATTGTCACAGCTCAGGCTGCTTTGCGGCGTCAGTATTGGGAGTTGCTGTGTCATCAGCGTGCTGATTGCTTATTGGAATACGCTCCGTGCATACAAGCCTGTGAAAAATGTGGTTGTCAGGCTTCAGGGACAGGAAGGACCCGATTACAATGGAAGGATATACTCGGAATTTGAATATATCACATCGCTGTTTGAAAAGCAAAAGGAAGAATGGAGGCTTTTGAATTTGAAGCTGAAAAGCAGCGAAAATCTCCGCAGGGACCGGTTCCTTACGGCGCTGCTGGAGGGCAGTATAGAAGGAGATATCTATGAGGCCTGTGCAAAATCCGGCATAACGCTGGTCTCCCAACGGTTTCTGGTGGGAATTATCCAGGTGCAGTCAACAAAACCGGACGGGATGGACTTGTTGTCTTTTATTGTGGGAAACGTATTTGAAGAGTTGTGCAATCGGGAACACAGGGGATATGTAGTCGCCAGCTCCGAGAATCATTACACCGTGTTGCTGAATCCGCGGAACACGGCGGATATGGAGAATTTAAAAGAGATTCTGGAGGAAGGAAAACTTTTTTTGGAGCAACATTATCCGGGGAATGTAGCTATCGCGGTCAGTGAAATCCACCAGGGGGCAAAGGAGATTCCCGATGCCTATGAGGAAGCCATGAAAACACTGCGTTACCGGTATTTGTTGGGAGACAAGCAGATTCTGGAATTCGCCAGGATTCGGAATCGGAGATTCAGCTATCATGCTTCCGCAGAGTCCAGGCTGTCGAAAATGATTATCAAATATATCCGGGAACCGGAGGAACAAAAGGAGCCAAAGCTGTTTTTGGAAGAAATTCTGGCGATGCACGATATCAACGAAGAAGCCTCCATGGAGACGGTAGAGTGCTTCAAATTCGAGATTGCAAGTACTATCAACCGAGCCATGAGTTCGATTGGTTATTCTACAAAGGAAGGTGCGGAGGCAGTGGGGGAACTGCTGGAAAAGCCGACTCTGGAGCAATTTCGGGAGATTTTTACGGAACTTTTGATCATGCTGCGTGGGAAAAACCAGGAAGCAGAGGAGGAACAGGATTGCGCGGGACTCGCCAAGCGTTATATCGAGGAGCATTTTTCCGACCCTGGCCTGTCGGTGGTTATGATTGGGGAACAGGTGGGCCGTTCCGGCGGATATGTGTCGAAGTTGTTTCGAAAGCGGTACGGCATTTCTATTCCCGGTTACGTGATGTCCGTGCGGATTCATAATGCCAATCCTATGATGAAAAGAAGGGAGAAAACACACATGAAAAGAAAAAGAGTATCACAGGTATTGTCAATCCTTCTGACCTGTGCCATGGCAGTTGGAATGATGGGGTGCGGCGGCGACGCGGAGGACAATGACAGAGAAGCCCAGGTGTCGGAGAATGAGCAGTCGAGCCAGATTGGAGACGGGGAGGCAGTTGAAATTACATATCCATTGCAGACAGAGGATATGTTGACTGTGTGGTCAAAAAACCAGATCACTCCGGCGACCTCTTATGCGGACTATACGGAATCCCCCTTCCATACCGGGCTGGCGGAAAATACAGGCGTGGAAGTAGAGTGGCAGTTCCCGGCGGAGGGAGCGGATGCCACACAGGCCTATAATCTGCTGCTGACGGAGGAGGAACTTCCGGACATTATTTTTACGGATATTACGTCTTCCGAGGCACAGCAGCTGATAGATGACGGCGTCATCTATGACTTGACCGACTACCTTCCCATTTACGCGCCGGATTACTGGGAAACAATCCACAAAGAGGAATACGCCAATGTGCTGCAGTCTTTGACAACGGACAGTGGAAGCTTCTACGGTGTGGAAAATTTTTGCGAGAGTTTGTACAATATCACTTATACGGGACCAGTGATTCGTCAGGATTGGCTGGACGAGTGCGGGCTGGAGACCCCTGTCACTCTGGACGACTGGGAGAACGTGCTGATTACCTTTAAGGAAAACTATGGCGCAGCGCTTGGTTTCACTATGGCGCGCATGAATATGAGCGGACTCGGATCCGGAACCGGAGCGTATGCGTCCTTTAGCGCCAGCTTTTATGTGGACGACAACGGGTGGTTTTGTTTGGAACGCTTCCCTTAAGCCTTGTTATGACATTGCTGTGCGGTTATTTTATGTCCTGTACCGATATGCTTTTTAAGAAACTGGCGGTGGGAATTATCATGTTCACCATGTTTTTTGGCGGAGGGCTGATTCCGGGATTTTTAAATATCAAATCCCTGGGGCTTTACAATACCATGCTTGCGTTGATCATCCCTGGGTGCTTGAGCGTATATAACGCCATCATTTGCAAAACGGCCATTGAGGGAATTCCCGACAGCCTGAAGGAATCGGCCTATATCGATGGGGCCAATGACTTTCAGGTGTTATTCAAGGTGGTAATCCCGTTGATCAAGCCCACGCTGGCGGTGCTTGCGCTGTATTACGGCGTGGCCCGCTGGAATGATTGGTTCACGGCCTCCGTGTATATTAAGGACACGGATTTGATGCCCATCCAGAATATCATACGTTCGGTTCTTCTGCAGAATGATATTACTCTAAACAGTGCCGGTTTTGATAATTTCGATCAGTATTCGGAGTCGTTGAAATATGCGGCCATTGTGGTATCCACAGTGCCGATTCTGTGTATTTACCCATTCCTGCAGAAATATTTTACAAAGGGTGTTATGATTGGGGCTGTTAAAGGGTAGGGTGTATTGCAGGGCCGCAACGGTGCGCGCATTTTTATCTGGTGTTTGTGGAGCCTGTGCGCTGTTGCGTTATGAGAGAGACTGTTTCGGTGGTAAGTTATGTTTCCTTGCAGGGCTTTAGTCCTGCAAGGTACTCCCGGGGCGCCATGCCCAGCCTGCTGCGAAACACCCGCGAGAAATACAGCGGATCCTTGAATCCGCATAGCTGTGCAATGTCTCTGATGCTGGTAAATCCCTGTTCCATCAGTGTGCATGCGTGCTGTATCCGCACCAGGTTCAGGTATTCGGTAATGCCCACATGGTATGTATTTTTAAACAAGGTGGACACGTATTTTTTGTGATAGGAAAGGGCGTTCCCGATTTTCTCCAGGGAAAGTTCGGTATCCGAAAAGTTATCGTCGATATATTTTTTTATCAGAGTCGGCGCAGCTGCCGGCTTTTTTTCCCGTTCTTCTTCCTCCAGGAATCTGGCGCCCATGACAGCAAAGGTATAAAGGAGCACGCTCTCGCTCCGAAGGTCAAAGAGGGCCGGATTGGCATTAATAGAATCCAGCCAGAAGCTCTCCACCTCCTCAAAGTCATGAAAAAGGCAGTTCTGTCCGTGAATCTTAAGTCTGTCCATGATCCGGTTGGCTTTTGCGCCCATATAGCTGATATACATATAACGGAAATCCTTTATTGATTCAATGGCGAAGGGCACAGCCGGCAGGACAAAGAAAATATCCCCTCTTTTTAAGGGCTGGGTATTGCCGGGGGTATGAAAAAGTCCCTCACCCCCGTTTACATAGTGGATGCGATAGACGGAATTGCTTTTCAGACTTTCATAGCGCTGTTGTTGTGTTTCCAGTACGAAATTGATGGTGTGAATCGCTTCATAATCATTGTGGGGAGGAACAAAACGACAAATATTATTTTCTATCATGAAAAAACCTCCATTCCCGGCACAGAATCTCACAGAGCGGGCTTTTTTCAAGTATAGAATATTTCAGCCTGCCAGTCAATAAATTCTTACTATTTTCCATGAATAGAAGGAAATTATCCATTGTATTTCTCTGGATACAATGGTATTCTCGGAATAACAATTGTTACTGTATCAGGAGACTGCGGCTGCGGTAAATAGAATAAGGAATGAAGGAGTTATGCGTCATGAAAAAAATGAAAATCGGTGTCCTCGGCGCAGGGCGCGGCACCAGTATGATAAATTATTGTAAGAACGCAGAGCATGCTGAGCTGGTTGCCATCTGCGATAAATGGGAGGATGGGCTGAACCGGCATAAGAATCAGTGCAAAGGTATGGATATTGCCTATTACACCGACTTTGAGGAGTTTATCCGGCATGATATGGATGCCGTGGTGCTGGCGAATTATGCCAATGAGCATGCGCCCTTTGCAATCAAAGCCATGAAAGCCGGAAAGCACGTTTTCTCCGAGGTATTGCCTGTACAGACCATGAAGGAGGCTGTGGAGCTGATTGAGGCCGTGGAAGAGACCGGTATGACCTATGCGTACGGTGAAAACTACTGCTACATGCCGGCTCCTTATGAGATGCGGCGTCTTTACAGAGCGGGTAAAATCGGTGAATTTGAGTATGGCGAAGGTGAATATATCCATAATTGCGAGTCTATCTGGCCGAATATCACTTATGGAGAAAGGGAGCATTGGCGCAACAATATGTATGCTAATTTTTATTGCACCCATTCCATTGGTCCCCTTATTCATATCACAGGGCTCCGGCCAGTGTCCGTAACCGGTTATGAGGGGTTGAAAAATGAGCGTAAGCTTCGAACAGGAGCCAAAGGCGGTTCCTTCGGGATAGAGATGATAACACTGGAAAACGGAGGTATCGTCAAGAGTATTCATGGAGATCTCTACCGCAATTCCATCTGGTATTGCGTATATGGTTCCAAGGGCAGTATGGAGTCTGCCCGGGAAGGCGCTTCTCCCGACGGCGTACAGCGGCTTTATGTAAGCGCGGATTCTTATTCCGGAGCCTATGACAAGGCTTTGGAAGAGAACTATATTCCAGAGCGTGAGCAGGATGAAAAGGGGAAAGGATTTGGTCACGGCGGTTCCGATTTTTATTCCATGTACCATTTTGTGGAAAAGCTTTTGGGGAATAAAGAGGCCGATATCATTGACGTATATGAGGCCATGGATATGTTTCTACCTGGGATGTTTGCATACCGTTCTGTTTTAGCGGGAGGTGTTCCCATGGAGATACCCAATTTAAGGGATAAAGCGGTGCGCCGGCAGTATTGCGATGACACGGCCTGTACAGACCCGAAAGTGGCCGGTGATATGCTGCTGCCCACTCTGTCTGTGGGCACTCCTGAAATAGAAGATGCGGTATATAATGTCATGCGCCAAAAGTGGCTGGATGGATTGAAAGACTTATGTTAAAATCAAACAAAAACAGAGGAGAATCGATCAATGAAAAATCCGCTTATCACAATGTCGGCAATCACGGGAAATCCAACAAAGGAAGAAATCTATGACTACATGGAGAAGCTAAATACAAACGGAATTGAGCAGGTCATGCTATATCCGAGAGTCGGCTGTGAAATTGAATATCTGAGCGATGAGTGGTTTGAAAAAATTGGAGAATTTATAAAAACCGCAGAGCAGCTTGACATGAACGTATGGCTGTATGACGAATTTAACTGGCCATCGGGAGATGCCGGTGGAAGAGTAACAAAATTCGAGGAGTTCAGACTGAAGGCCGTTACCGTGAAAGGCGAAAATATGGGAGAAATACGCAGACTTTCCACCCATAATTCCGCCCTGTTCGGGGAAAAGTATTTTCCGGATTTGCTATCGGAAAAAGCTGTGGAGTATTTTGTTGCATGTACCCATGAAAAATATTATGAAAAATTTGGCGCTTATTTCGGCAATATAATTAAGGGTATTTTTACGGATGAACCCAGCATGGGCTACTGTTGTCCGGAGAACTCCCTTCCATATTATGACGGAATGGAAAATGATTACAAGGAGTGTTTCGGCCGTGATTTTATGGAGGACATGGAAAATGCCAATGAGCTTTTCTGCCAAAATGCAGTCGCATTAATTGCGGATCGATTTCACCATTGTTTTATAAAAAAGATAGACGATAGGTGCAAAGCCCATCACATTTTAATGACAGGGCATCTGATGGAAGATCATCAACCCTTTGCGGCGACCAGATACAATGGGGATTTACTCAGAAATCTGTCGTCTTTTTCACTACCTGGAATTGATGAGATACGTACGGATTTCACCGAGAGCTTTCTGCTTTCCCTTTTTGGAGCAGCGGAATACGCAAGCGGAGAACATGGCGCCATGGCGGAGCTGTTTGCTTTAGGCCCTTGCGATATGTCCTATACGACGAAACGCTGCATGATTTTTTTCGCTGCCTGCTTTAAGATAAACCATTATTTTCTTGCGGTATCTCATATGGACTTAAGAGGGAACCGGAAAATAAGAGATTATTTTAATGACTTCTCTGCCGATCAACCTGATTTCAAGGGGACATTACTTTTGGCGAAGGACGCAAAGCTGGCGGCACAGTACGCCAAAAAGGACTTTACGCCGGATGTATACGTCAGATACCCTACGGAACTATGTGCGAAGCATATCACAGATAATTTTAATATGGAAGCTTTTACCAACCTTCTTAACAGACTCTCCTTTTATCAATTACAGTGGAAGTTTGCGGCGGAGGAGGAAGACTGCGGAAATATTCCGGTCATTGAGTTTAACGACAAGCTTGCATATTGTTTGAACGGTACGGTAACATCAGATGTAGAAGTTATATGCGGGATGTTTCAAAAGGAGATTGCCGTGACGGATGTTCAGGGCAATATTCCCCAAGGGATATTTGTCAGAAAATTTAATGATAAAACCCTTGCGGTGTTGAACCTGTATGGCAAAGCGGGAACCTACAAAGTAAACGGCAACGAAATTGAACTGGAACAGCATGGAATCTATATTGGTACATCTGTTCCGGAGAACTCTCTGCCGGGCCAAAAGGAGAAGCTGTCAGCAAGCTTTCAGATCCATTATGACAACGAAAATATGATACGCACCATGCATGTAAATGGGAAGCTGCCGTTGTCCGAAATCCATACGGATTCCGACCGCATGGTTCATTTTGCGGTAAGTCCAGCTAAGAAATGTCAAGAGGTAAAATAGAAAATGTTTAAAAAATTTTTTTCGAGCAGTTGACGCAAAAAAGGGTAACCTTAATAAACCCATTACTATGGGATTTTTA
>CALWLN010000169.1 GCA_944381535.1 uncultured Lachnospiraceae bacterium | reverse complement strand
GACTTATATCTGTCGGATAACAGATTGGCAGGGTGCCATCCTTACGCACGGATTTTGCAATCAGCCGAAGCCCCGCCCGGGGGAATTCATATTCCGAAAAGGCATAATAGCCGCACAGCATTTGATTGCGTGAATCCAGCGTATAGAAGGACTGCTCCCTCCAGGGACAGTCTTCATAGTGTTCATGCATGCATTGGATCAATGTATTTTGGCTGACCTCATAAATACGCTTTCTTAAAATATTACTGCCCTTATATTCCTGTATCTGCAAAGGATAGACCGCAGGCCGGATGCCCGCATAATGAATTTTTACCTGATTCGCATGCACGAAAAACTGAAGATATCTTAAGCCCAGCCGGCGGAGGGGATTCATGAAACGGTTCCTGCCCTGCCGCAATTCCACTGTCACGGAAAAATTCCGTCCTCCTATCTGGGTCCGGCAACGCCCGTCCTTCAAATGTTCCCCCCAGCCGACCTCCATCCGGCAGTCCTTTGGCACCTCCATGTCAAAATCCAGGTACCCCGCATTTTCGGAACATAAATCGACGATAAAGTAAATCCCATCCCCTTCTTGTTTTTCCAACAAAATACTCTCCGCAGCCTGCTCTTCCGGCTCCGGCTGGGTTGTATCATTTTCCTGCTCTCCCATCTCCGAAAGCCGGTAGAAGGTCAGTGCGGCGTGTTGCATTTTCCAGCCGAAATTCTGCGTTCCCGCAGGATAGACAAAGGTTCCCTGTCCCACCATCGCTGTCCGCACACGAGGCTTCACCTTCAATTTCTTTATTTCCCTGGGGTACAGCTTTTCGGGCATGCCCTCTGAAATCACACTCTTCCGAAAGCCCGCGGCACCCGGCACACTGCCGCCCTCTGGGCTCTCCGGCGTTACCTCCACTGTCATCCAGTCCTCCGGCTGTCTCAGATCCACATGATAATTCAACCCAAGCTGAAGCGAAATCATCTCATTCTTCCCGCTGAGATAGCGCCTGCTCTTCCGGCTTGGTATGTTCTCATCGGAACAGCTTACCACCTCTCCGTTTCGCACTACTTCAAACAGCAGTCCCGGCTTTCCCACAAAATAAGTAGAGGACGATACCCCGTAATACCATACCACAAACGCCAGATGGTTTATCCCTGTCACGATTGAACCGCTTAAATCAATCTCGTCATAAACCTTATAATTGGGAAAATCTGCATACTGGCCGCTTTCCACAAATTTCCCGTTTAAGTAAAAGGCGTAATTAGAATCCACGGAAATCCGCAAAATGACGGTATCTGTCCTATCAAACTCACAGCTTGTCCGAAACTCGGCATAAGAATCTGTACCGTCCGCTTCACTGCACCAAATCCATTTCGCTTTTTCAAACATTTTTAACCTCCATCACTATCTCGTCCCAGCAGGATTGCTGTCGCCTTATTTTAAAGAATTTCCTTCGGCACTCAACTCCCCCTGCCTCTCATTCTTGCGGCTTCCTCAAATGACCAAACCAAGACCCGTTGTCGTAGAAAACATTGATAAGATTAGCAGCCGTAATGGCTCTTCATATGCTGATACCATAACAAGTCTAACGCTATATCTCTTCCATTAATCAACTACCATCACAGACAGCCCATCTTTACCATCAACAAATCTCTCCAGCCTTTCATCCTCCGGAAGAAATGACATCTAAACTTGTTCGAAATATGACTGCTTCCAGTTTATTGGATATGCACTAATTTCTAGCTGATGATGACGTTCCTGACGATGATAAATTTGAAGAAGGCTTTTATATTACCTTTTCTAACCATCATCTATCTCTTCACGCCCACTCTCAGTGTGCCGTCTTCGTCCAATGACTTTCCAGACTGAGAGCTTACCTTAAATAAAAGAGATGGCCTACTTAACATTACGTAGCACCATCTCTTTTATTAATTTTTCAGACTTTTCTCCCTATTCTCCAAGCCACTGCAAATATTCATCATGGCTTTCTTGTTTAATCCGAATTAACTCGTCTGAACCAAGGTTCTTAAGATTCGCAATATAAGCATCCCACTCGTTTTCAATACTAGCTTCCCCTAAAAGAAAATTCTTTCTCCAGGTATAGTCATCCATATCCGGTGAAATAGCATTCCATGTTTTCATATTTTCCAGTGAAAACTTCGATTTAGGCAGAGCTTTATCCGGTATAACAGGAAGATATGTGTCCATTTGCGCTTCCTTATTGCGGCGCTCTATTTTTTCCTTCAGAGATAGCTTGCTTTCATCTTCTTCCACATACGCAGCCTCAATAAACTCTTTGCTTCTATAATGTGGTAATGGATAGCTTGGTGTAAACTCATATTTCCTGGATTCCTTATTATCAGGGTCAGTAAATACTACCTTACCATCCTCGTTATAATACCACAAATTATCTTCACCCTCAGGACCATACAATGCAGTATAGCTTCCTTCCGTAGAATAAAAGTAATCGGCAAGCCGTACCGCAATCTCCGGATACTCACAGCTTTCAGTCACCACAAACCATTCGGGCCACATAGATTCCACTTCCTGATTTGTCCAAGTACAATTGCCAAGGTCATC
>CALWLN010000168.1 GCA_944381535.1 uncultured Lachnospiraceae bacterium | reverse complement strand
CAGAAGGAGCGGTTCGGGGCCGAGGAGATGGGCCGTATGCAGCAGGAGATTACCGGAAAAATCTGTATTTCCTGCAACCAGTGCGCCCTGTGCTGGGAACAGGAGAGCAGCCCCATGTATGAAATTTTTTACCGGCTGATCCACTCCATTGAGAAGCTGGGAATGCCGGATACGGAGGTCAATCAGGAACTGGCCCGGTATTGTCCCTATTCCCAGGCGGTGATCGAGGAGGCGTTGGGGGTCTTTGAGAAGGCAAGGCTGAATCTGGCCTGGTATAACCGTCTCCTGGAAAACCGGGAGGTGATCGCCCAGCAGCTTGACGCCATGGCCTACATTATGGAAGACTGCGCTAAGGAGTATACGGATATCAGCAAGGAGGAGGGAAAGCTCCTGGCGGCTGTCAAGTACCGTATCAAGGAGCGGGGCATTGTCATTCACGAGACCCATCTCTATGAAAAAAATAACGGGCGGCTGTCCCTGCAGGTGCGCTTAAGTTCCAAGTGGGGAAACTGTATCGGGGTTAAGGACATCGCCAAGGCCGTCTCGGAGGGGATGCGCAGGACCATGGTTCCCGCCAAAAACAGCAAGACCCTGGTGGGGAAGGAGGAGTCGGTGCTTTCCTTTGAGGAGGAGACGGCCTTCCACACCCTCCACGGCGTGGCCAGACTGCCCAAGGATGGCGCTCAGATTTCCGGGGACAACTTTTCCTTTCTGGATCTGGAGGGCGGACAGACCGTGCTGACCTTATCGGATGGCATGGGAAGTGGAATCCGGGCTTGTAAGGAGAGCGAAATGGTGATAGAGTTAATAGAGAAGTTTCTTGAGACCGGATTTCAGAAGGAGACGGCCATCCGTATGATGAACTCCGCCATGGTCATGAACGATACGGACGGCATGTACTCCACGGTGGATATGGCTGCCATCGACCTTTACACCGGCGGGTGCCAGTTCTATAAAATCGGCGCCGCCACCACCTTCATCAAGCGCGGGGAGCAGGTGGAGACCGTCTCCTCGGCCAGTCTTCCGGCGGGAATCTTTCATCAGGTGGAGATTGAAAAAAGCCACCGTCAGCTTGCGGACGGGGATTTTGTGGTGCTGGTGTCCGACGGGGTCATGGATTACCTCCATGTGCCGGACCCGGAGGAGACTATCCGGGAAATGCTGGAGACCATGACGATCAATAACCCCGGTCAGATGGCAAAGCACATCCTGGAGCGGATTCTTCTGTTTACCGGGGGAAGGGTGCCGGATGACATGACTGTGCTGGCGGCGGGGATTTGGGAGCGATAGGATTCATGATTGAAAAGGTGTTATCTTTTGCAAAAGAGTATCATATGATAGAGCGGGGCAGCCACATCCTGATAGGGGTGTCCGGCGGGGCCGACTCCGTCTGTCTGCTGCTGGTGCTGGCGGAACTGCAAAAGCGGTATGGGCTGCGGCTTACGGCGGTTCATGTGGAGCACGGGATTCGGGGAGAGGACAGCCTTAAGGACGCGGCCTTTACGGAAAATCTGTGCAGAGGGCTGGGCGTGGAATGCCGGGTCCTTCACCGGGACGCAGTGGCTTTTTCCCGGGAACGGGGGATGAGCCTGGAGGAGGGAGCGAGAGCCCTTCGGTACGATTGCTTTGAGGAGGCGCGCTGTGAGCTTAGAGCGGACAAGATCGCGGTGGCCCACAATCAGAATGACTGCGGGGAAACGCTGCTCTTTCATCTGGCCCGGGGAACGGGACTGAAAGGCATGTGCGGGATCCTTCCGGTCCGGGGAAGAATCATCCGGCCGCTGCTGTGCGCGCAGAGGCAGGAGATAGAGGCTTATCTTAGAGCGCGGGGACAGGATTTCCGTACGGATGTCACCAATCAGGACCTTTGTTACAGCCGAAATAAAATCCGCCATCAGGTATTGCCGGTGCTTGAGGAAATCAATGCCGGGGCGGTGGAGCATTTGTACCGGAGTACCCGGTACGCGGCGGAGGCGGTGGAGCTCATTGAAGAACTGGTGGATAAGGCGGAGGAGCGGTGGGTGGTCAGAGAAGGCGGTGCTTCGGTTTTGCACCGGGAAGCGCAGGAGAAGTGTCTGGTTCTGTCCCGGGGGGTGCTTTCGGAGCCGCCGCTGATTCAGAAGTCGCTGGTGCTGCGCCTCTTGGAGGAGCGCGCCGGAAGCCGGAAGGATATTTCCGGGATTCATGTGGAGCAGGTGTTGGGAGTTTTGGACAGCCAGGTGGGGCGCCGGATAGAGCTCCCCTACGGGATGGAAGCAAGGCGTACCTATGAGGGGGTAAGCTTGGAGGGGCCTCGGCAGATACGTGAAAGCAAAGGATGTCTTACGGTAGCTGGGCAGGCCGGAGCAGAGACCGGGAACGGAGCCGAACGGGCGGAGGCAGAGAACCGGGCAGCGGAGCCAAACTCCCCAAAATTCTCCCCCCAGCCATTGCTGCCGGGCCAGACTTTGACGCTGCCTGCCTACGGCTTAAAGATTACCGCCCGTATTTTGGAAAAAACGGGAGAATTTCATGAAATTCCCAAAAAAACATATACGAAATGGTTTGATTATGATACAATAAAAGATACTTTATTGCTTCGAACGCGGGAACGGGAGGACTATTTTATTCTGGACAGCCAGGGAAGAAGGCAGAGCCTTCGCAGGTATTTCATCAATGAGAAGGTTCCGGCGGAAAGCAGGGACACCCTTCTGGTGCTGGCGGAAGGAAATCATATTTTGTGGGTTCCGGGATACCGTATCAGCGAAGCCTATAAAGTGACCAAAGACACAAAACGAATTTTGGAAGTACAAGTATATGGAGGAAGCATACATGAGTGAAACGGTTCGGGTGTTATTGTCGGAAGAGGAAGTGGATAAAAGAATCCAGGAATTGGGAGAGAAAATCAGCCGTGATTATGCCGGCGGACAGGTGCGCTTAATCTGCGTGCTGAAGGGCGGCGTATTTTTTACCTGTGAACTGGCGAAGCGAATCAGTGTTCCGGTATCACTGGATTTTATGTCCGTGTCCAGTTACGGGAATGACACAAAATCCAGCGGCGTGGTGAAGATTGTCAAGGATTTGGATGAGAGTATTGAAAATAAGGACGTTCTCGTCGTTGAAGATATTATTGATTCCGGTCGCACCTTAAGCTATCTTCTGGAAAATTTAAGAAGAAGAAATCCCAGAAGTCTTAAGCTGTGTACCCTTCTGGATAAACCGGAGCGCCGGGTGACAGAGGTGAAGGTGGATTACACCGGATTTGAGATTCCTGATGAGTTTGTGGTGGGATACGGTCTTGACTATAGTCAGAAGTATCGGAATCTGCCCTACATCGGAGTGATTGAGTTGAACTAAAGGAGGTTTCAAATTGGATAAACGTTACAGAGCATTCGGGATATATATTGTCCTGATTATTGGAATTGCGCTTTTATGGATGTTCTGGGATTCGGACGGAGGAGTAGATGGCGATGCCGCCTACACGGAGGTGGCTCTGGCCAATGATCTGGCCCAGGAGAATGTGTCCTCCGTATATATCAGGCAGAATCGTGAGGTGCCAACCGGACAGGTGCAGGTAAGTCTTAACGACAATACGAATAAACGGATGTACACCAGCGATATCAACCGGGTGGTGGACCTCCTGGAAGAATATGAGTTTGAGAATTATACCACCGAGGATGTTCCCGGGGAGAACTGGCTGCTGTCCCTGCTGCCCACCCTGTTGGTATTTGGCGTCGTCCTGCTTTTCTTTGTTATGATGACCAATAACGCCCAGGCGGGAGCCGGCGGGGGAACCAGCGCCAAGATGATGAATTTCGGCAGAAGCCGTGCCCGGATGAGCACCGATGAGAATAAGAAGGTAACCTTCGCCAACGTGGCGGGCCTTAAGGAGGAGAAAGAGGATCTGGAGGAGATCGTGGATTTTCTGCGGTTCCCCAGAAAATACACCAAGCTGGGAGCCCGGATTCCCAAGGGCGTGCTGCTGGTGGGCCCTCCCGGAACCGGTAAGACGCTGCTGGCCAAGGCGGTTGCCGGGGAGGCCGGAGTGCCTTTCTTCAGCATATCAGGTTCTGACTTTGTGGAGATGTTCGTGGGCGTGGGCGCTTCCCGTGTGAGGGATCTCTTTGAGGACGCCAAGAAAAACGCCCCCTGTATTGTATTTATCGATGAGATTGACGCTGTGGCAAGACGCCGGGGAACCGGCATGGGCGGCGGCCACGACGAGCGGGAGCAGACATTGAATCAGCTTCTGGTAGAGATGGACGGCTTCGGCGTCAACGAGGGCATTATCGTGATGGCAGCCACCAACCGTGTGGATATCCTGGACCCGGCCATTATGCGCCCGGGGCGGTTCGATCGAAAGGTGTATGTGGGACGCCCTGATGTGGGTGGCCGGGAAGAGATTCTCAGAGTTCACGCCAAAAATAAGCCAATGAGCGATGATGTGGATTTAAAACAGGTGGCACAGACTACCGCAGGCTTTACCGGGGCGGATCTGGAGAATCTGATGAACGAGGCGGCTATTTTCGCTGCCAAGGAGGACCGGGCTTATCTGGCCCAGGAGGATATCCGGAAGGCCTTCGTGAAGGTGGGCCTGGGCACGGAGAAAAAGAGCCGTGTTATTACCGAGAAAGAGAAGAAGATCACCGCTTACCATGAGGCCGGCCATGCCATTTTGTTCCATGTGCTGCCGGATGTGGGACCGGTGTACTCCGTGTCCATCATTCCCACCGGCGCAGGGGCGGCGGGCTATACCATGCCCCTTCCGGAGAAGGACGAGATGTTCCAGACCCGTGGGGGGATGATGCAGGAGATTATTGTAGGGCTTGGGGGCCGGGTGGCAGAGGAGCTTGTCTTTGACGATATCACCACCGGAGCTTCCCAGGACATCAAGCAGGCCACCAGCATTGCCAAGGCCATGGTGACCAAATATGGTATGTCTGAAAATGTAGGTCTTATCAACTACGACAGTGATGACGACGAGGTGTTCATCGGCCGGGACCTGGCTCACACCAGAGGCTACGGGGAAAATGTGGCCAGTATCATCGATATGGAAATCAAGAGGATTATCGATGAGTGCTATCAGAAGGCCAGGAGTCTTCTTCATGAAAATGAGAAGGTTCTTCACAGCTGTGCCGACCTGCTGTTGAAAAAAGAGAAAATCAATCGGGAAGAGTTTGAGGCATTGTTTGAGGGATGAGTGCGCCCGGGTGCCTGTTCATCTCCTGGCTGGCGACTATGATTATACAAACTGAGACGGGATTTCGGAGTGGGGCAAATTGGGAATGTACAAAATAGACAAAAAAGAAATTCGATTTTTGTGAACTTTGTGCACACTTATTTGGTGACAGATGCTATACTAAGTAACGTAAAAACCCCCCAATACATTATATAGTTTTTGCTACACCCCATAGTAAAAATACCTTCTCCTTAGAAAGAGGCAGCAGATCGACAGGCTGCCTCTTTTGCTTTCCAAAATTAAGCGGTTGCCTCTACTTAGCCGGGGGAGAGGCATAGCCTGAATTTGAAGAAAGTGTAAAAAAGGTATCCTGCGTATGGCAGAAAAAAGGAGCGGCAGGGCGAAAGACCGTATAGAATGCAAGGAAATTTTGAAGTGGGAGAAAAAACGGACCGTGAAAATACACAAAAACAGATTGTGATTTTTGTGAACTTTGTGAACACTTATCGGGTAACAGATGCTATACTAAAATACGTAACCCCCCCCCCCAATACATTATATAGTTTTTGCTACACCCCATAGTAAAAATACCTTCTCCTTAGAAAGAGGCAGCAGATCGACAGGCTGCCTCTTTTGCTTTTCAAAATTAAGCGGTTGCTTCTGCTTAG
>CALWLN010000167.1 GCA_944381535.1 uncultured Lachnospiraceae bacterium | reverse complement strand
AGGGAAATCAATTACGGGAGCCCTACAGCAAACATTTAGATGATGGTATCTTCGAAATAAGAGCAACAGGAAATCGAACTGGCAAAAGCTTACCGAAAAGATTATATAGAAAGGTTTGGTAACTCCTATGAAAACATTAGACCAATACTTAAATGAGCAATTACAAAATGAAGAATTCCGTAATGAATGGGAAAACAGTCAGCCGGAAATGGATGTCATCCGAGCAATGGTTGATGCAAGAATTTCCCAAAACCTCACCCAAAAGGAACTGGCTGACAGAACCGGAATCAACCAGGCAGATATAAGCAAGTTAGAAAACGGAACCAGAAATCCCTCCTTAAAGCTATTAAAGCGGCTTGCCGAAGGAATGGGAATGGATTTGAAGCTTGTATTTACTCCGAAATCAATGAATCAATAACAGAGGGAGTTGTCCGTCCACGGCTCCCTTTGTCTTAACCTCAAAGAACATGCGCAGTGGGTATGCCCGCCCTCAAGCTCACTAGGCTCTGTGCGCGCCTCATCTGCCTTCTTGCGGTTCTGCCCGACAAATTCCTCCATATTGGGGGTCATGTTTTTTAGGTCATCTTTTACCATCTTATGATATTCCCAAATCTGCGGAATCCTCCTGGAGAAGACTAAAGGAATACTACATTTCCGAACAAATTCAAAGTAAAAAGAACAGAATCCTCTATCCTCCCGGCCCTCTTCTTTCTATACTGATGCTATAAAGACAAACGCCTAACTATCACACCACCCATACCAAAGGAGGAGAATCACCATGGGAAGAAAAATGACATTTGCGCTGGCATTCTGCAACCGGGGCTTTATGCCGGGAGAACTGATTTACGGAGCAAGAGAGGATATGATAGAAGCCGTCACGGAGGCGGGCTATGACTACATCGCCATGGACGCAAAGCTGACCCGGTACGGCGGGATTGAGACCAGGGACGAGGGCCTTCTCTACGCAAAATGGTTAAAGGAGCATGAGGGGAAATATGACGGCGTCATTTTCTCCATGCCCATTTTTGCGGACGAAAACGGCGCTATAACAGCTCTGCGGGACGCAGGCGTCCCCATTCTCATGCAGGCTTATCCCGACGAGATCGGCAAGATGGATTTCGCCCACAGGCGCGACGCCTACTGCGGCAAATTTTCCGTCACCGATGTCTTCACCCAGTACCAGGTACCCTTCACCGTGATGAAGCCCCATGTGGTACATCCCTTATCGGCGGCCTTCGCCCAAAACCTGAAGGATTTCGCCGCCATCTGCCGGGTGGTAAACGGCATGAAGCGGTTCAATGTGGGCTGTATCGGCGCCAGAACCACCGCCTTTAAAACCGTCCGCTTCGATGAGATCGCCCTGCAGAAATACGGTATCAACGTGGAATCCTTCGATCTCTCCGAACTGGTATATAAGGTGGAGCACAAGGAGGATGACGATCCTGCTGTTACGGAAAAACGCAAAGTTCTGGAAGCCTACACAGACTTTACCAGGGTACCGGAAGCCAACAAGATCACGCTGGCCAAGATTTCCGTGGTCCTGGACGAATATATCGAGGAATACCATCTGGACGCCCTGGCCCTCCGCTGCTGGAACGAGATGGAGACCTATCTTCGGGTATGTCCCTGCGTGCTGCTCAGCGAGCTGAACGACAGGGGCTTCGTAGCCTCCTGTGAGATCGACATGTGCTCCGCCCTGACCATGCGGGCCATGCAGCTGGCCAGTGAAGAACCCACCGCCGTGCTGGACTGGAACAACAACTACGGAGACGATGAAAACAAGGTCATTCTGTTCCACTGCGGACCGGTGGCCCAAAGCCTGATGACGGAAAAGGGCACCGTGACGGAGCACAAAATGTTTGCCAAAAATGACCCCGGCTCCGGCTGGGGCTGCAACGAAGGGCGGATCAAGGCCTTCCCCACCACCCTTTCCAACTGCCAGACCAAAGACGGCAGGCTTATCGTATACGCCAGCGAAGCCCGGTTTACCGATGACCCCATCGAGGAGGCCTTCTTCGGCTGCGGCGGCGTATGTGAGATCCCCGACCTGCAGAATAAGCTGATCAAGCTGGCGCGGGGCGGCTTCAAACACCACACCTCCGTGGGCGTGGGCCATATGAAGGAAATTTTAAAGGAAGCCTTCACCACCTATCTGGGCTACGACTGGGTGGACATCGATGAGTAATCGGAAGGAGGACGTCAGATGAAAATCGCAGGACTGGACATCGGAACCACCGGCTGCAAGCTGAGCGTATTTGACGAATCCGGTGCCTTTCTGGAGAAAGCCTACCAGGATTATCCGGTAAAACGGGGAAATCTGGCGCATGAAATCGACGCCGGAGCCATTTTTACGAAGGTCCTGGCCGTAATCCGCAAGATGGCTCAGAAATACCCGGACATTGCGGGTATCGGCGTCACCAGCTTCGGAGAGACATTTGTGCTGGCCGACGAAAAAGGCACGCCCCTCCACCCCGCCATGCTGTACACGGACCCCCGGGGAAAGGAGGAGTGCCGGGAGCTGACCGAAAAGCTGGACTCCATGACCATTGCCTCCATCACCGGCCTAAAGCCCCATGAAATGTACAGCATTTCCAAGCTGATGTGGATGAAAAAGCAACGGCCCGAGCTGTACGCCCAGGCCAAGCATGTATTTCTGATGGAGGATTATGTGGTGTTCTGCCTCACCGGCACTGCCCAGATCGACTATTCCATGGCAACCCGGACCATGGCCTTCGATATCACAACCTTAGACTGGAGCGATGAAATTTTCGCTGCGGCCGGTATTGACAAAAGCCTGATGTCGAAGCCGGTTCCCACCGGAACCCCGGCGGGAACTGTCCGCCCGGAGATTGCTGGGGAGACGGGTCTTGCCCCGGACACAAAGATCGTGTCTATCAGCCACGACCAGCTGGCTGCCACGGTGGGGGCCGGTGTGTTCGGCTCCGATACGGCCGCAGAGGGAGCCGGAACCGTGGAGTGCGTCATCCCGGTCTACGACGAGCTTCCCAAACTGAAGGCCATGTACGAGGGCAGCTATGCCGTTGTCCCCTATGTGATTCCCGGAAAATATATCGCCTACGCATTTTCCTATACGGGAGGGGCACTGATCCAGTGGTGTATAGACACCCTAGCAAAAAAGGAACAGGAACTGGCAAAGGAACAGGGGATTTCCGTAAATGAATTATTAGAAGGGATACCTGAACCGACAGACGGAGCGCCTGCTTCCCCCACGGGAATGCTGGTGCTGCCCCATTTTGCCGGCGCCGCAACCCCCTATATGGACACCGGGTCTAAGGGCGCCATTCTGGGCCTTACCACCGCCACCACCGTCAGCGATATTTACCGGGCCTGTATGGAGGGAGTGGCCTATGAAATGTTGCTAAATATGGACTGCCTTCGGGACTCCGGCATTCATTTTCATATGCTGCACGCCACCGGCGGAGGCGCAAAATCCCAGGTATGGATGCAGATGAAGGCGGACGTGCTGAACCTTCCGATCACTGCCCTTCAGACAGCAGACGCCGGAACCGTGGGAAGCGCCATGCTGACAGGCATTGCCACAGGGTGCTTTGCGGATCTTACGGACGCCGCCGCCCATATGGTAAAAACGGAAAAGGTCTATCAGCCTGACCCGGCTATGCACCAAAAATACATGGAAATCTATGAGCGGTACCAGCGGCTTTACCAGGCGGTCCGGCCACTGATATAGCAAAGAACAGGCTTCCATACCCCGAAGGAAACTGCCGGTATCACAGAAGGAGGAACGAAAGAATGTTAGTCACCCTGAAACAAATTTTGAATCTCTGCGAAGCCAGAAGCTGCGCCGTGGGCTCTTTTAATACCCCGAACCTGGAATCCGTCCTGGCCGTCATCGGCGCGGCAGAGGAGCTTCAGGTGCCCGTGGTGATCCAGCACGCCCAGGTCCACGAGGAAATCATGCCCATAGAGATCATCGGACCTATCATGCTGGAAATGGCAAAGCGGGCAAAGGTTCCGGTCTGCGTCCATCTGGACCACGGCGAGACCCTGGACTACGTGTGCAAAGCCTTAAGTCTCGGATTTACCTCCGTCATGTATGACGGCTCCCTTCTCCCCTTTGCGGAAAACCTGGCCAATACCCGGCTGGCCGTCTCCTTCGCGAGACAGACCGGAGCCTCCGTGGAGGCGGAAATCGGCAGCATGGGCAAGCGTGAAACGGGTTCCGGTTCCACAGGAACCGAAAAGGACCCGGAGAAAATTTACACCGACCCGGACCAGGCAAAAATTTTCGTAGAGGAAACCGGTATCGACGCCCTGGCCTGCTCCTTCGGCACCACCCACGGCGTATATTTAAGCGCTCCCAGGTTGGATTTTGGTGTCGTGGAACATGTGCGCAAAAAAGCCCATATCCCCATCGTCATGCACGGCGGCTCCGGCGTCAGCCCCGATGATTTCCGGAAAGCCATCGAAAAGGGCGTGCGTAAGGTAAATTACTACACCTACATGGCAATGGCCGGCGGCGAGACCATCGCAAGCCAGTTCCAGATGGGGTGCATTCCGCTGGAAAAGGACGGAAAGCACTACAAATACTGCTATTCTCTGGTGGAAAAAGGAAAGGACAGCCCCATCATGTACCACGATATTGTTCAGTGGGGCACGCAGGCCATGGGGGAGAACTGTAAAAAGGCAATGAAAATTTTTGCCATGCGAGAGGAGTGAAAAAATGAATCCATACATTGGACATGAGTCCCAGCTTTTTGGCATTGAAGAGCATCGGCTGGTGGGCGGCAGAGGCGACGGCATGCGTCTCTATGAGGTAAACAACGGCAAAGGCCTCATGCTCACCATTTCCCCGGACAGAAACGGGGACATCACCCGGTTGCGCTTTCGCGGCATGAATCTAAGCTACTTATCCTGCAGCGGGTATGTGGCCCCGGCCTACTATGACAACGTGGGCAGCAACTGGCTGAATTCCTTCACCGCAGGCTTTCTCACCACCTGCGGGCTGGCAGCCGTTGGCTCTCCCTGTACCGATGACGGAGAGCAGCTTTCGCTCCACGGCACCATCGCCAACCTGCCCTGTGAGCAGGCCTGGTGGACCCAGGAAAAAGGCGCGCTGCGCATACATACCGTCACAAAAGACGAGACGATTTTCGGCAGAAAGCTTACGCTGCAGCGGACCATTAAAGTATCCACGGAGGAAAATGTCTTTGAAATCTGTGACACCATCACAAATACCGGAGACAGAGTGGAGCCCATGGAGATACTCTATCACATGAACATGGGATATCCCCTCCTGGATGAGGACAGTGTCATCACCATCCCCTCGGCAGAGGTTCTCCCCCGGGACGATCACGCGGCAGAGGACATTGAAAACTGGATGCGTATGCAGCCGCCCACGGCCGGTTACCGGGAGCGCTGTTACTACCACAAATTTCCCGACGAAAAAGGCCGCGCCTCCATCTTCCAACCCAAGCTGAACATGGGACTGTCCATCACCTTTGACGCAAAGGAGCTGGACGGCTTTGTGGAGTGGAAGATGATGGGAATCCGCGACTATGTGCTGGGACTGGAATGCGGCAACTGCTATCCGGACGGCCGGGATGTCATGCGAAGAACCGGCATGCTGAAATTCCTACAGCCGGGAGAGGAAAAGACCTACCGTGTAAAAGTGGAGATTTTATCGGAAACAGCATACGGAGCCGGCGCGCTCTACAGATTCTCCAACAGCTCATAATAATACACCGGCATGGCGCTCCAGCCATGGCACAGGGAGCCGGCATAGTCAAAATCCTCGTCCCCCTTTAAGGTCTCCCAGAAGGAGGTTGCGCCCGCTTGCAGCATATCAAAATAAGTGGCGTCAATTTCTTCTAAGATAACATCTTTATAGAATTCCTTATCTTTTTTCAGTAAAGCCTCATAACGGAAGGTATACATCGACAAGGTTGCCGGAATCACCTTAAGCTTCGGGTCTTCGGAGCCATTTTTACTGATAACCTCCAGTATTGTCCCTTCGTCCAGTCCGTCCGCCGCGCCGCTAAGATACCCCCAGGCATTTGCCAGCACGCTGAAGCCTGCGGCTTCCGGTCTGTCGCTGTTGCAAAAAAGCCCCGCCTCCCTGTCAAAAAACTTCTCCACTATTTTCCGGTTCAGTTCCTGCTTCACAAGCATATAGGGCCATACATCTATCCCCATCACTCCGCCAAGCTCCGCAAAAAATTCAATCACCCAGGACAAAAGCCCATTCAGGCACATATCATAAGCCTTTCC
>CALWLN010000166.1 GCA_944381535.1 uncultured Lachnospiraceae bacterium | reverse complement strand
GCACGGACTTCATGAGTGCATTGATCCATAGTCTTAGGTACCTCCTTGAAAAAATCTGTTGTTTTTTCAAGTATAGACTAAAAACGCTTTTAGCGAAAGGCGAGGGATTTGACGTTTACAAAAAAAGTGCAAAATACAGATATTATTTTGTCACAATTTATTGAGAACAATTGGAATTTTAGTAGTACGGCTTTGACCAGGTACTTGGGGGAAAAGATAACAATAGATGAATTTGATAAGACGAATGGAGAATATCTTTCATGTATACTGGGTATAGAAAAATGTAATACAGGTATTAAATTGGTTTTTGATGTTTCTGATGATGACTTGTATATGTCAAAACAAAATAATTTTAATACAATGGAGAGCGATGGAATACATTTGTTAATATGTGCGACGAAAAACTATGTTTATTTGAGTATTTTTCTTATGCCTAAATTAGATAATGGCATATTAGATGTTGTAGTATATAATGTATTAGATAATACTATTATAGATAAGACTGAAATTAAAGCAACAATAGAATGCTTCAATGATTATTACAGAATGTATATAGAATTAACTGAAAAATTTATAATTAAAAATCATATGAAGGAATATTTTTATTTAGGATTTGTTACTTCAAATTGTGATAGGAAAACTAAATACAGAAAAAATGGTTTGATTCTTTCGAAAGAAAAAGAACAATGGTTTAACCCATTGTTCTTTTCAAAGATTTATTTAAGGTATGGTACGAATAAAGCTTAATACAGAAAGACAGCACAATCTTTGTATGTTTCTTGTAAACTTTTAATGATCTCACGTTTTGTCTCTGAACTGCTCTGATATTTTATCAGCGATTTGTTTAGAGTGGTGACTTTGATAGCTGCTGGGATGGTTGCCGCCACCCCGATAACTATCGTTTTGATATAGAGTTCAAGTTTCATTTTTAAACGGCAGCTCACATTGTTCTTTGACAATCTCATAACGATTTTGAACTGTATGAACATTCTTGCCTACAGGAAACGCAATTCCGACAATTTGGAAACCAACACAATAATATACAGAGCAATCCGCTGACAAGAAAGTAGAACAACATATAGTCAATTTATAAGGTTAACAACAGTAAATGTCAAAGTCTACGCCTTTTACTAAAACGACGTTTAGTCTATATTTGAAAAAACAAATAGATCCAGCGCCCAGTTGGAAGCGGAAATTTTCTGACAGTAGGCTTATATGCAACGGAGGTTTTATTCCGGTACTTTGTACATCGCTATTAGCGTTCTGCAATATACGGATGTTGACACCCCGGCAGAAAAAGCATACAATGAACTTAAGCAGTTAAGAAGGAGACGGCGGGCCATGTTGATCAGTGAGCGTATTTATAACTATCTGGAAGAAAAGGGAATTTCCCAAATAGAATTTGCAAAACGAACAGGAATCTCCCAGAGTACCATCAGTGATTGGAGAAGAAAGGGTACGAACCCGTCTGCTGACAAAATTTTGATCATTTGCCAGGTGCTCGGCATTTCTCCATATGAACTGCTGGCCGGAACTGAAAATAAGAAGCTTAAGGAATACAGACAGCCTGAATACATGCTGATCGACCGGCGATCCAGGGCATATGACCTGGTGGAAACGTATGAAGCGAGGAGACCTTTGAACTGTTGGCCACGTTTTTTGATGACAATGAAATGGAAATGGTAAAGAAGAAGGAATTATTCCGAAATCTGGAAGGAGGCGGATATAATATGTGCACAGCGTTTCGGGAGATAAGAGAAGAAGGCATAAACCAGGGAATCCAGATCGGAAAGGATCAGGGAATTCAGATCGGAAAGGACCAGGGAATCCAGATCGGCATGGAGAAGGGGGAAGAGCGGGTCAATGTGCTGATCCGTCAGCTGCTTCGGGAAGGCCGTATGGATGAAATTGCGAAGGCTGTCTCAGATAAAAATTATCAGGAAGAATTGTTTGCAAGGTATCATATTTAAATTATCAGGAGCAGGCTACCGGGAATATCCGGCAGCCTGCTCCTGACTTTGATGAGTGGGAGCTGCCGCAGGCGAAAAAGGAGCTTCTGCTCCGTCTGATGGAGATTTTCACTTACGGCGCTGTGATAACCTTCTACCGCCTCTTGATCACCGTCCCCTCCGCCTCGCTGGTGGAGACCAGGGCGGTGTCCAGGTGCTTCTGGCGGTACTGGGAGGGCGTCATACCTTCCCGGTTGGTGAAGACGCGGCTGAAATACATCTGGTCGGGAAAGCCCGTAAGCTCCGCCACCTGCTTGATGGACATGGCGGACAGAAGCAGGGATTTGGCCTTCTCGATCCGCAGATTCGTCAGATAGTCCTTGGGACTTAGGCCAAAATGCTTGGTAAAGGTCTTGGAAAGCCAGCTGGAGCTGTAGTTCAGTTCCCTGGCGATGGAGGTGATGCTGATCTTCTGCTGGTAATTGGAGTTGAAGATCGCCACGACCTTTTCCAAAATCAGATCGTTGCGGGAGGAGATATATGTCATGGTGCAGATATTTCTGGATATCAGAAAAAGAAGCTGCTGGATCAGCATGGAGGACACGTCCATAAAATGCAGCCTCCGGTAAAGCAGCTCGTTGATGATATTGTCAAAGACTGCGTCGTATTCCGGGGAAATGGTGCCCGGAAAGGCGCCGCCGGGGGAGAGCGCCAGGCCGGACAGGGTGTTGTCCACATCGTTTCCGGTAAAATAGACCCAGTAAATGTCCGGGGCGTCCGCCAGAAAACACTCATAATGCTGGGGCTCCTTCGGGTTGTAGAGCAAAATGCCTCCGGCCTGGATGCAGTGCTGCTTGTTCTTGATAGAGTAGTAAAGCTTGCCGCTCTTGACGTACAATAGATGGTAATCCTGGCGTCCGGGGTGATCCTCGCGGAAGCAGTCACGGGTAAACAGCGCATAACGGCCGGCACTGGTAGCGACTACAGGGTACTCATAGTTGGGAAGATCAATTTTGGAATCCGAGTAACAGGAACTGTTGATCGTTAACACGTGCTGCCTCCTTTTACGTATTTTTTCAGGCTGGAAATACGCTCCGCCCAAAAATATCATGAGACCATTATAGCAGTAAGACAGAAAAAAGCATATAGGTTTAATTGACAGAAACGGTGGAGATATGGATTTTTTTAACTCATAACGGCTGAAAATTTTGGCGAAAAGAGAAGGCTGCGGTTCACACCGGGCGTCCGGATCGGAGGAATACGCCGAAAGGTGAAAAATAAATCCATATTCGCCCTAAGATGGAGAAAAAAATCTATATGCATTGCCGTGAAAATCGAGTAAGATAATAGCAGATACCAAAAATGGAAAAAGTAGAAAGAATTTTCAGGGATAAGGCAGATACCGGAAAATGCAGGAAGGGACTGTGCGGCAATGAGGAAGAGGAAAGTGTATCGTGAAGGGGAGCGAAATGAATTTAAGCGGATTGTCAGCGGTCCGGTCCCCACGGAACCAGAGGTGGAGGTATGGAAACGTCCAGAGGAGCTTCTGGACGTGGTGCTATTTGAATATCGCTTAAAGCTTGTATACCGCTTGAACGGGGAGAATGTGGACTTCGTGGTGTCGGCGCCCAGCCTGGGGGGGATCCGTTTTACCACCTCCCAGAAGGGCTTTTTCGACCCCAGGGACAGGGAACTTATCCGTCCCGTGGAGAGGGAATCTGGGACGATCTCCTTTCAGACCACGGATGGCACAGAATTTTGCCTGGAAAGAAGTCCGGAGTGGAGGATCGAGATCCGGGACGCCCGGAGCGTGCTGCAGTACTGTTTTACCAGGGACAGCATTTCATTTGGATACAGAAATGGGGAGCTGGTGAAGGTACGTCTGGAATTCGCCATCGACCCGGAGGAAATCCTTCTGGGCATGGGGGAGCGGTTTTCGGACCTGGATCAGAACGGGAACCGTCATTTTATCTGGAATACCAACTGCGAGTACAACAGGGACAGCGACGGGATAGAGCTGTGGAGATCGTATAAAAATATCCCTCTTCTGCACCGTGCCCGGGGGAGCACGCTGTTCTACGCCTCCTATTACCCGGCGGTGAGCGATCTGGGCTACACGGACCCCTGCAAGGGTGTCTGGGAGTTTTGGGGGCCGGAATTCGATCTCTTTATCTGGACAGGAGCCCTGAGGGACCGGATCAAGGCTTACACGGATCTGACGGGAAAGCCCTTCCTGCCGCCCAAGTGGGCTTTCCGGTATATGGCCGGGGCCGGGAACCGTTTCTGGTATGGGGAGGACTGGAGGAGAGGAAATATCCCGGATCAGTATTTAAAGGTCCTGAAAAATATGCTGTCGGAATACCGAAGGCTTGGAACGCCGGCGATCTCGGCCCTGTACGGAGAGGGATGGATCGCGGATAACAAGATCGCCTATGAGATGCTGAACGTGCAGGGAATCCGTATGCTCCGCTTCAACCCGCCGGATTTTACCCAGAAGGAGATGCAGAAGTACCTGCCCAACGTCCCGAAGGAAGAATTTCCAGGGATCAGGATACAGGGGGAGCCGGAGGGCGGGGAGGAGAATCTCCTGGACTTCTTTAATGAAAATGCCAGGGTTCTGATCCGGAACCGCTATAACGACTGCTTTATCAAAGGGATGCGGGGCGGCACCCTGGCCTATGATGAGTTTATCCCGGAGAAGGCCCTTTACTGCAACGGCGCCACCGGCAGGGAGATGCACAACTGGAATCCCTATTGGTATACGAAAATATATGGGGAGGCTGCCCGGGAGATCGTGGGAGACGATTATATTTATTTCTGCAGGGGCGCTTGTGCCGGAAGCCAGCAGTGGGCGGCGGTCTATTCCGGGGACCAGCCGGCGAC